>NZ_JAVJQO010000008.1:617456-926185 GCF_040218225.1 Gracilimonas sp. | reverse complement strand
ATGAATACCAGTCCTTAGCTAAGTCTTGCAACTATGATTTTATACCTTCAATTTTTAAATAATTCTAAAGTTGTCATCCTGAGTGCGTGGTAGATAGCGAAGGGCGGGGATAGGTAACACGAAGGACCTCAAATCATGAACTGGCTGCTCTGTCTGACGATGAGATCCTTCGCGATACCCAACGATACTCTTGTAAAATCTCTTCGCTCAGGATGACAACACTAGTGGTTGTTCCGATCTCACAACCCCAAATCCCCCTGTTCGCCTTCGCCGGGGAGTCCCAAATCAGTACCCAGCTCTTTGTTTATTGCTTTGATGAAATGCTTTGAAAGCAGCGGCGATTCCTTCTCCAGGTTCTGATGCACAAAGAAATATAGCTTCTCGAGTCCCTGATCTTTCCAGAACTTGAGGCGTTCCACCCAGTCATCCAGGCGGTCATAATCGCTGGCGTGATTGGCTCCCACATACCGGATGAATGCAACAGGGGAAGTCAGACGCATATGCAATAAATCCCGGCGCCCGGCCGTGTCCGTGATGATATTGGCCACATTGTTTTCCTCGAACAATTGGTACAACTGACTGGCCACAGCCTGATCATGAAACCAATCACTGTCCCGCAGTTCGATAGCCAGCGGAATATCATCCGGCCAGATTTCCACCAGCCGCTGCACACGGTCAAAGTCCTTGGGTTTAAAATCATCCCGAAGCTGCAGGAAAATCATTTCCAGCTGATCTCCAAAACCGCGCATGCCATGCAGGTACTCCTCAAGCGGAGCTTCAATATTCTTCAGTCGCTTAAAATGACTGATGGAATTCACCACTTTGGGGAAAAACTTGAAATCATCCGGTGTTTTCTCAGCCCATGTTTCGGCCTGATCCGGTCCATAGGTGCGGTAGTGGGTGGCATTCAGCTCGATGGAGTTAAACTGCCGGGAATAATACTCCAGCTCGTCTTTGGTTCCCCGTGGATAAAATCCTTTCAGGTCCGACTTATTCCACTTGGCGCAGCCTACATAAGCGTCAAATCCGTCACCGCCTTTTTGATTCAATACTTTGAGGGTATCAGGGTGATCGGGAGGAAGGGTGAAGTCGATGTCGCCGGGGTTATCTACCTTGCCAAATTTCATTTGTTCGTTATTGGTTATTCGTTAATAGTAGGCAACAAATATAACAAATAACCAATAACGATTAACGAGGATCGATTACAATAAAGAGCTCAAAATTTCGTATCTTCAAGGCAGTTCATTGACGTATTGGGGGTGTTCTGGATTCGACGGGTTGAGTATTACCGTTGGTTGCGTGTCGAGAGTGTCCAATGAATCTCGTAATAACATTCATTATGGATCAAAAGTAATTGACAATAATTACTCATACCGTTTAGCAGCATAAACTGCTAAGCCGTCCCGCTGGTTAAGTGCCTGTCATTGCCAGCCCGGACGTCATACAAGACAGGATATCGTAAGCGTGCCTTCTGTCGCGTTTGCGTGAAACTTTAGCAGAATAGGTTGAAGTCGCTTAGGTACTGGGCTCGGCTTCACCCGAACTACCAATCAGTACCTACACATGTAGATGCTAACAGGTCTACCTTCCCGGACCGGGGTTCGACTCCCCGCACCTCCACTTAGAATAAAATAAAAGCTTGTAATATATTATTAAACAATATGTTACAGGCTTTTTTGTTTTACTCTTCATAAAAACAAGACGAAAACAAGACGAAATCTCATGATTATTGTAACCATGATCACTATATTTGATTCAAAAATTAAATATTGTGAGCAGAGAAATTCCAGATGTAATACTACGATACGATAAAAGAAAGAAGGGTAATTCTTATTATTTGGACTACCATTTAAACGGAGAGAGGTACAAAGAGAGGATTGGGTTTGTAACAAAAAACCAGGCAAATCAAGCCAGGTCAAAAAAAATTGATGAGCTATTAAATCAGGCAGGTATAACGACCGGAAGAAAAAGTATTAGCCTAACGCAGGCTATTGAAATTCACATGGGGATTAAAAAAAGAAATGTTAGAGAAAGTACGCTTAAAAAATACCGTGCGAACAAGTATCATCTTGTTGAGGCTATTAAAGATGTAGGTGAAAAACATTTTAAAGATGTAGCCACCATTTCTGAAGCACAATTTCAGTTATTAGCCGACACTTTAAAGAGCAGGACAAAATCAGACCATAGAAAAAATAACCTTTTGGTTTTTCTAAAAGCTGTTGAAAATACAGCTATTAGAAAGGGTTATATGCAGAGAAAAATTTCAGCTGATATTAAAACAAAAAAACCGGATCCAAAATTAAAGGTGCAGTATTTCACCAAAACAGAGCTGCAGGAAGTTTGGAAATGCTCAGACAAGTTCTATACGGATTACTTTAAATTTTTTGTTCTTACAGGATTAAGATTGGGGGAGTTCATCCATCTTAAATGGGATAACGTTGATTTTGAGAACAAAGTAATATCGATTGAGAAATATATGGAAGACGGTGAGTTAATTTGGGAGCCAAAGACCAAATCTTCTATTCGCAATGTTCCTTTGAGTGTTGAAGCTATTGATATTTTAAGAAAACAAGAAGGGAAGGATGACATTTTTGTTTTCACCTCCAAGAGGGGCATGAAACTTCATCCTAACACCGTTTATGGAGCTTTCAAGAGAGCCGTTGGGAAAGCAAAGGTTAGTGAAGATAAAACTATACATACTTTAAGACATACATTTGCTTCACAGTTAGCTCAAAAGGGAGTTGAGTTATATAAAATTGGGACTTATTTAGGTCACAGTAAATCTGAAACAACTCGTATTTACGCTCACTTAAGTCCATCTGATGACGCTGAAGTTTTAGGGCAGATAGAGGTTTAATTTAAAAAAAGAGAGCACCAGCTCTCTTAAAAAAGTCCACACTCTTTAATGGAGGTGAATGACTCTTTTGTCAGGACTATATGATCAACCACTTCAATGCCTAAAAGCTTCCCTGCATCTCTGAGCCTCTTGCTAAGCTGAATATCTGCACCCGATGCTTTGAGATTCCCGGACGGGTGGTTGTGACAAACCAGTATTGAGTTTGCGTTCCCCAGAATCGCAGTTTGAAATACTGTGATCGGTTGAACTAAGGTACCGGTCATTGTCCCGGTGGAGATTTTACTATACCCAAGTACTTGCTTGGTATTGCTGAGAAGTACAATATAAAACTCTTCTCTAAGCTCAATTGTGTCGGTATCCCAGATGGAACGGAGAAACTGGGCGGCTTCTTCTGGTGAGGTAATGATGGGCATCTCATCATAAGACTTCTGGGAAGAGTATTTGAGAGATACCTCTGCTACGGTATGCATGGTAGGTATAGTTGGTTAAGATTTATGAGGGCTGTAGAGCCTTCATTGTTCTTATACCAAATTATTTACTATCTCGGTTTTGAATTGAGCTTGAGATACCTCTATTTATAATTTTCAGAAGTCTCTCATTATTTTCCGCACCATCTAGCTTAAACTTGACTTTAGATTTAAAGTCATCTCCCAATTCAATATATAACTCACCAAATAACTCTTTACAAAACCCGGTTGATAGGCTTTTTAAATCAGTAAGATCAAAATGAATTTCAGCTTCCTTTTCAACTATTTCTAAGATTTCATTTTTAATTTTGACCCCAAGAACTCTTGGACCTAAAGTTTTTCCATATTCAGATAATTTAATCTTCATAATGTAATCTGGTGATCTTCGAGATAATTTTCCACTTTTCTTCCATTCATTATCTCTTCAAATTTAGTATCTATTTGTGCCTTAATCTTTAAGTAGACTAATGTGCCATTTTCAAATCCACCTATCCCTGTCCTCATGGAATTATTTGTGACATTAATACTTCTACCGGAACTCCAGATGTGCAATTCGCCACTATTTGATTTAATTAGTTCTGAAGAACTATACAAGCCATATCCTGGACTATTATTTGGGTGTCCAGTTACTTTTTCCTCAAGTGCTTTTTTCAGTATTTGGTCAGTTGAAAAGTTACGGTATAAATCTTTGCTTTTTAAGCTATTTGCTATACCCTGTCCTAAGTCTAAGATAGCAATTTCAACTCCACTTTTATATGAGAATGACTGGAAATAAATTGGTTTGGGATACTCTTCAGTGTAATAACATTCATAACCATGTGTGCCTGCATTGTCCCAAATTTCATTTAGTATATAATCCAATGTTGCAAATGTATTATCTGTGCATTCAGTTCTAACTTTAATATGATCCATGATTTTTTCATGGACATCTAAACACTCATCCGTATTGTTACAACGTTCTAAAGGAACAGTATAATTAGAAATAGATTTTACGTAAGAGTCATGATATAACTCTTCCAGAGTATATAGCCCCCACGATTGTAGAATTTTAGTTACCCGGCTGCTTTTTTTATATCGTACATAAGTTTCAATTTCAGGAGATTTGTCTTTATAAATATCTCTAAAAGCACTCAGTAATACCGTTCCAGCAGGATTTATGAAGTTGCACTTAGAAATGTCAAATGTAACACGGTCATATTGATTAATAACTCTTAAAAAATCAGTAGATAATTCAAATAGCTCACTAATTTTTTTTCCTGTCAACCTCTCAGGAACACTTATAGTATAATTTTTCATACTAGTAATTATGTTGGAAACAACGCTTAATATATAATTTAAAACATTGTTTTTAAGGTATAAGAATTATGAGCAATTCCGCTTATTAAATCTATAATTCTTATACCATGAACCTACAACCATTCTGCTTTCCCGTTGTGGAAAGAGTCGTTGCAGTCGACAACGCCAAAACACCTCTTATCGACATCCAAGACCAAGATTCCTTTCTCCCTAATGGCTATAAAGCTATTGTCCGGGAGGATACCAATGAAGTGATAAGCATTGTCCGCGATTCCTATAAAATCGTGACTAACTCCGAGCTGATTGATCAGCTGCTTCGGCAACTGGCCACTTGTGGACATTCCTTCAGGATTGATCCGTCTCATTCCTTTGTAAGCAATGAGCGTATGAGGCTACAGATCACCTTTCCAGAATTAAAACTTCGGGACCAAGAGTCTGAGATTGCCTTATCCGCTTTCATTCACAACTCGTATGACCAAAGTGAAGGCGTTCGGTTTTATTTCGGAGCCATTCGTGCTATTTGTTCCAATGGGATGGTCTTTGGGCAGGTGCTTAGTAAATACTACTCCCGTCACACCAAGGGGTTCTCCTTTGAGAATCTGGGAGAGAAGCTGACAGAGGCTCGCGAATACTTTCCTGAAATTCAAGAGCGCATCAACCGCCTGGAAGTGCTTCGGGTAGACGAACAACTGGTCGAAAACATCTCAGAGAAGATATCTAAACGACTAGCTCAGGAAGCCATTGACGAGCAGGAAATAGGACGCATTTCCCAATGGATGCTTTTGAACCGTCTCACAAATCGTATCTCCCATGAGATGGAGCCACACGTACAGGCACGCTATCAGGACAAAGTCTCCAAAGTGTTTGCCTTATGAAGCTCCCCAGACTCATCATTAAAGTGATCATCATCATTATCACCGGAGGAAAAAACAAACCCAGATAAAGGCCGCTGTATTGCGGCCTTTTTTATTGGGATAACCTACACCTTTAACACTATACCACTATGAGTACCAAACTATTAGATAATATCCCCACTAAAGAGTGGGTAGATGCCCGCCAAGAATACCTGGGCGGAAGCGAAGTTGCAGCAGCACTCGGTAAGAGTCCCTATCAAACACCCTTTCAACTGTGGCTGCTGAAAACAGGCCGTAGAGAGCCGCAAGGTTCCACACCGATCACAGAGATGGGTCATATACTGGAGCCCGTCTGCGCGGAAAAATTCACAGAAAAGACTGGACTTAAAGTCCGCAATATTTCTGAGCCCTACGAGCATGAGGAGTACTCATTCTTACTCGGAAACATTGATAGGCAAATTGTAAGCTCTGAGAAGCATCCATGGCCTGGTGTACTCGAAATAAAAAGTACTACAAGCTTCAGAATGCGTAATGAGCCTAATGCCTATCCACTTAGCTGGGAATATCAGATCCAACATTACCTGATGCTTACGGGCTACCAGTATGCGTACCTCCAAATCATGGAACGTGATACGGGCGTGTTTCACGATCCGATCTACATCGAGCGAAATGAAGAACTGATCGCCATCAACACCCAAAAGGTGATTGAATGGTGGGAAGATCATGTGATTGCAGATGTCCCGCCTGATGCAATGACGGATGAAGACCTACTCATTTTATACCCGGACGCCAATGAAGGAGAAACCGTAGAGGCCAATCCTCGTCTCTATGCATACTTTCAGCAGCTTCAGAAAGTAAGAGACCGTCTGGATGAGTATAAAATTCACAAGGAGTCTTTGGAGCTTCTGCTCAAAGAAGAGTTAGGGAATGCTGAGCATATGACACTTGCAGGCCGGAAGCTCTTGAGCTGGAAGAACTCTACCCAACGAAGGTTAGATACCACCACCTTCCGCAAAGAGTACCCACAGCTTTACAAGCAGTTCCTGAAAGAAACCACTACCCGACGTTTTACCATTAACACTTAAACCCAATAATCATGGCACTAATTATAAAAGAAGAAATAATCGAATACCCCCTTGCTCCAGATGGACTTCAAGATGCCGTTCTCGTGGACGTGGTAGACCTCGGCGAGCTTGACACTCCCTGGGGCCCGAAATCGAAAATTTCTCTCGTCTTCGAGTTGGAGGACACGGACTCAGAGGGAAAGCATTTCATCGTTACCAAAAGGTATACGAAATCCATGAACATCAAAAGCAACCTTCGTTCCGATCTAGAGCGATGGCGCAGTTCTAAGTTCACCAAAGATGAGCTGGAAAACGGAGTAGATATGGAAGCCTTCATCGGGTTGAATGCTACGCTGTTTATTTCGCATAACGAATCCGAGGAGCACGGCAAAACATTTGCCAACATTGAAACCATTCTTCCCCGGAAGAAAAACAACAAAGTCGTCTTCTATGACCTCAAGTCTTCTGGTGATTATACCCGAGTAGTTGAAAGGGAGAATTATAAAGAGCCCGAGGAGTATGCCCAACATGTTAATGGAGCGTAAGCTCCAAAAAAGAGAAGGCACACCTTCTCTTTTAGATTAACATTCGCACAATTAATTCTCATAACCAACACTTATTACCCCTTCCGAAGTAATTGAAATAATGACAGAGTCATCTCCGCTCCCATCAACTACACCCGTAACTCCATCGGGCTCCCAGTGTCCGGCGTGAGATTCATCATCTTCCTTGTCGGTTCGGAAGATATTATGTAATAGAACCCCCGAATCTAAGAAACGCTGTGCAACCGCTGACCTTGGATGTCCGTACCTGTCATTACTACCTGAAGGAAAAATAACATATTCCGGATTTACTGACTCAATGAAAGGAATCGAACTGGCATCATTTCCACCATGATGAGAAGCTACAAGTAAATCTGAATCTATGGGTACCGCAAACCGGTTAGCGACCACAAATTTTTCAGCAGCTATAATACCATTATTGGGAAAGTTATCTGTTTCATGACGGCCAATCATGTCTCCAGTGAGAAGAATACTTTTTTGCCCATGTACAATTCTCATTACGATACTACCAGCATTGCGGTATTCACTTTCTTCGGATGGAGAGAAACCCCATTGAGGAGGTGGCACATGAAAACCAGCTACAAATGTAATATAGGTTTCTCCATAAACCCAGGTAGATCCTATGGGTAGCTGATGAACTCGTAGGTTAATGAGCTCATCTGGGTGCTCTGCATTAATAGCTTCATTGAGCTCGTTCCATTGCCCTATATCCGGGCGCTGGAATCCTGACCATAAAATCTTTTTTACCAAATATTCATCCAGTACTTTATCTGCATCGTAGATATGGTCTGAATCATTGTGGGATAACACGATCAGATCTATTGGTTGTTCTTCGGGTATCATTTCATTTATGTCATCCAGACAACCTCTTCCAACATCATAAAGCATGTAGTATGGGTCTGATGAATCCTGTAGATTTGGTATTTCAGCAATCACGCATAAACCAGCACCTACATCGGCCACTTTTACCTGTAGGTTTTGGGCGGAAATAATGCAAGTATTAAAAATTAGGAACATTATTGGCGAGAGAATCTTTGTTAATTTCATGGGTATTGAATTAATGGACCTTCAATAGTAAGAGTGTTTTTACAGACACTCCTTACAAAAAAGTTTTATTTAGTTTATAATACTACCAGATGTTCTAATTAATTATTAGTGATATGGCACAGTTTAAAATAGAAACAAGGAAAGACTCACCAGTAATTATTCACCAAAATAATCCGAAATTTGAAGCTTGGTTAGGTGGAGAAGATGGAGACTGGATTAACTGTGTTGAGTGGATTGACGAAGTTCCTGAAATAGAAAAAGACTCCTGGAAGGATAAAGCTAATCAATGGTATGAATCGAAAATGATGGAGAAGTAAGTATGTGTGGCCGGTATGTATTATTTAAGCAGATACAATCTATTGACGAATTCCTGAATGCTGTTGATAGTGGTAAATACAGAGCGCCGGGGAAGCAGGGGGAGTTTGAGTTTCGACCTAATTATAATGTAGCTCCCACCAATATCATGCCGGTAGCTTACACCAATGAAGACGGCAAAAGAATACTTGAACCGATGCATTGGGGTTTTATGGGCTGGAAACCCAAAGAAGGAGATCGTCCGTTCTTACCAATCAATACCAGGGACGATAAGGTTATGAAAAGCCGAATGTGGACTAAGCCATTTTTACATAAACGCTGCATTGTGCCTGCCAATGGATTTTATGAATGGACTGGAAGCAAAGGTAATAAGACCCCGCACTTTATCTATCCGAAGAATGGAGAGTTCATGGGGTTTGCCGGAATTTATTCAGATTTAGCACCAGAGAATTCCGGCGCTGGAATGTCCTACTCTATCATTACTACAGAACCAAACAAGGTTATGGAGAATATACACGATCGAATGCCGGTTATTCTACATCCCTCCGAGTTTGATGACTGGCTTGATCCGGGTAATGATGATCCAAATTATCTAAAGGATTTTTTGAAACCTTATCCTGATGATGGTATTGGTGAACACATAGTATCAAAAGCGGTGGGGAAGGTGCAGAATAATGAGCCTGGGCTTATTGAAAAAGCTGAACTATTCTGACTTTAAGTGCTCTTTTATAAAATCTATATCAGTCTCTACTCTATCAACTGAGGCCAAAATAAGGTCCAGATATCTGGTGATTTGTTTTTTGCCTTCAGTTTCTTGAAGATTTAACAGAGGCAGCTTCTCAAGGAACTCCTGACTTCTTTCCTGAAGCTCATCTTGATCTTTAATAATGCCATATATTTCCTGAATGAAAGATTCATCTGATTTACCTGAAGGTGAATACACGTCTTCCATGAATTTTTTCATGAGTTGGTTGAGCCCGCTTAAATGAGTTTCAAAATCCTCAATTGGATCGTTATCTAAATATAAATCTTCTTCGGTATAGTATTCTTCAGCTTCATCTTTTGGTTCAGAGTCATCATCTTCATGGTACTCTGAATCAAGAGCAAATACGTAGCGATTTAATGAAAAGGTCAGGTTACCTAAGTGATAACTTAATTCAGAAATGACTTGTTTAGCTTTTTCTCTTTGGTCCATAGTAGTAATATTAGTTGTCAATATAGTTAATGTATTTATTGGTCAGGCAAAAAAGAACTCTTCATCTACTTCCTGCATCAACCTCCAGTCTAACTGATCGAGAATATACACCAGGTGAAAGAACCGGTGCTCATCGGTTTCCACTACATAATTAAGCTCTTTGGTAATCATCACGTTTTCCGTATGCCGGGTGGGAATGCCTATCACCTGGGCTGAGTTAATTTTCCCGGACTGAAACCTATATGGTTGCATGCGTCGGATGAGTGGTCGTTCGGTTCCATCGTAGTGTTTTTTAGCCATCTCTTCTGGTAGCAGCTCAAACCGGTATGGGACAATCCGGTGTGCCCGTGAAGGAAGATGTTTATGCCGTTGCACATACACCAGCACCCGATCAATGGTTTTACCTTCATAACCCGGCGTCGGTATCAAACTCCAAAGCAGTTCCTCTTCATCAAATATCAGATCTAATACATCTCCGAATTTGGTTTCTATAGTATAAAAAGATTGCCGAACTCCACCTTGTATCTTACTATGACAAGAGCGTACCTGAGCAACATCTCTCTGGTATGGATTTCGCCAATATGGAGCTTCTATAATCCCGTAACGGGTAAAGACTGCCAACATATCTACAAGTGGAAATTTGTTCATGACCATCAAATCTATTTGGTCATTTTAAACTACACACATATATTATACATATCAATATGTACAGGAAGAATTATGCCACATAAAAAGCCTCATCCTTACCAGCCAGAGAAAGATGTCCACCGGATTACCCTATACAATACGATCTACCCTGAGCATCAGCATCGCTCAAAAAAAGAGCGCCTATATCTGCACTTCGACTTCGCCTGTTTCTATGCCCAAGTCGAGCAGCTCCGGAGAAAGATGTATGGCCTGCCCCTGATCATTGGAGGCTGGAGAAAGTACAACGGACAGGTGAAAGGTATTGTGGCCACCGCCTCCTATGAAGCCCGGCAGTTTGGCATCAAAACAGGCATGAGTGCATTTGAAGCGTATCAGCTTTGCCCTCATGTGTGTATGCTACAGGTAGATTACGATGCTTATACCTCCATCTCCAAACAAGTGCATTTCATATTTAAAGAGTTTGCCCCGGTAGTTGAGCGCTACTCGATGGATGAATACTTCATGGAAATAGACTTTCTTCGAGACCGTTCCCGGAAAGAGATTGACGGGTTTGCCAAGCGCTTACAGGATCGCATTTACGAGGCTACTCATTTGGTGGGTTCAGTAGGCATCGCCCGATCCAAAACTTATGCCAAGCTTTCCAGCAGCTTAAATAAGCCCAAAGGTCGAACGATGGTTTTGACTGATGAAGATGAACGTACAGATATCTGGCCACTAGATGTAGATGAAGTGTGGGGTGTTGGTAGGCGCCGGCATGAACACATTTTAGCCGAGGGGTATAAAACCATTGGCGATGTAGCTGAAAGAGGCAATGAGAAAATCTTCACTCGTCTTTTCGGGGCTAACTTTGGTAAGATGCTGTTCCAGACTATAACGGGTAAAGACCAAGGCCGCGTAATGGAAGAGATCTCCGAAGATTACAAGCCCAAACAAGGAGTCAGTTATGGACATACTTTCTCGGAAGGGTCGACAGAAGTAGACCGCATCAAAGGGGAGTTTGCCATTGGAGTGCAAGGACTTTGTTACCGGATGAGAGGGTATGGTATTCGGGCCAATTCCTATTCAGGGATGTTTGGTTTTAATGAGCCTGATAAGCCTGGGGTGGGATTTCGGTTTGTTACCCCGGCTCATACCAACATCGATGATTACGTGTACCAGGCTTTAATGGAAAAGGTAGAACCGGCTATAAAAAAGGCCTGCCAGCATGGCATCGAGATCAGAAACATTATGCTGGGTACACATCAGATCGATAAAACCAATCAGCTTAACGTGTTCTTCCAGGATGATGAGGATAAGGCAGCCCGGGTGAAAGCCATGGATGAGATCAAAAACCGATTCGGGCAGAAGTATATTACCAAAGCCAATATGCTACATCGGGTCAAAGGGAATACGCATTTTTTGGGGAGAAATAACTAAAAAGCTTTAGAATCTTAATTTTCAAGAGCCCTTCCAGACAATTACCTGTGCTTTATAAACTGTCTTAGACGTTTCATCAAAGGTAGCTATCCCATTGGTCATTGATCCTGTTCCAGCATTTCCACTTTCAAATTTAATTAAAGCATCACCACCCATTTCCTTTGCTCTATCCCGTAACTTCTCCATTATTTTCTCTGACCTATTACTTGGCCCATTGGCTGTTACCTCACCAATCACTTCATATTCGTTTTCAATATCTTCAACCTGTAATATTTTCATAACATAACTATCAGGTTTAGAATCCCTTTGGTTCTGATCAAAATTTACAGCCTGAACTCTGATACATGATACAAGTATTAATGCCCCGAATAGGATTAATAACCTATTTCTTACAATTTTCATAGTAATCCCAGATGTTGATACTTAAGATTTAATTTATATGCTAATCTTAGTTCTATTTAAAAATAATATCAAGTAGTATAGAAGGGCTGAGGCTAAAGTATATTTTCAAAGCGAATACATACTTTTTTTGGGAATGTAAAAGTAAAATTATGCGCTAATGTGATAGCTTAGTAGTCTTTAACAAAGATTTCGATAATATTTGATTATAAGCGGTTAATTATGATAATTCTAAAGAGACTAGCGATTTTAATTCCCGGTCGTTATGTACCATCTTCACCTTAAGCATTATCATATTTAAACAATGACGAGAAGTACTTCGTATCAGGAATACCAAAATCTTGCTCAGGTGTGTAAGGCAACTTACGCAGGCCCTATCCGTCAATCTAATCTTGGTTACGACTCGCAACGTATCGTCCATGGTTCATTTGGCAGAGGTTACTGCCGTATTTTTTGGCGTTCAGACCATGTCGTTATTGCGTTTCGAGGAACAAGAGAAAGTGTTGATTGGTCTATCTCAAATTTAAAAGCCTTCCCTGTACGACTCAATGATTGTGGTGATAATGATATTGGTGTTCGAGTACACCGCGGTTTTCAGAGAACACTTGATTTTGTTGATAAGTCGACTGGTCTTCGCAGTCTTGAGGCGATCTGGTATCATTTAACCAAAGAAGAATTGCTACAGCGAAAGCTTTCAATTATTGGCCACTCTCTCGGTGGGGCACTTGCGATTTTATTCGCTGTAAAGCTTCGTTATATGTATCCCAGTTATGTAAATGCAAATTTGATTGAGATAGTAACTTTTGGGTCGCCAGCTATAGGTGGTTCATCATTCTATAAATACTATGATGATCTTCATTCCCGTACTGTAAGAATTGTAAATGGATCAGATGCTGTACCGTTCACTCCACCTTTGTGGTATCGTCATGTAGGAAAAGAAATATGGTTGGGAGAAAGAATCAAAGTAGAAGACTTAGGTTGGCATCGAAGGCTGTTCTATGCACTTAATCCATTTGAGATATTTAGTATCGTAGGTGATCACTCGATTGAATCGTACATTAACCGCCTCGCTGAAAATGGCGCATAATAATTGGCTTCAACTAGGACGCGGACGGGGTGCAATCAAACTTGATTGCCAGGAAATAATTTTGCTACTTCAAATAAATTATAATCCCCGCGCCGTTTAAACGCTGGGTCGTTAGCAAGTTTCATGAGTAATAAGATTATTTTTAGTGCGGTAAGTGTTTTACTAGTATTTATTATTTATTTCTTATCAATAAATAGTTTTTCTTTCAGAGATAAATTAATGGAGATAGATTGCTCAGAAATTAAAACAAGAGAAATTGTTGAGACTTATGTTCCGAAATCAAATTTTATCAAAAGAAAAGCAATCAGAATAATTACTGATTCAAACGAGTATTTACTAAAAAATAATAGCGAAGAGTTGGTCAGTTCATCATTCAAAAAAATTGAGAGTTGCAAGGAAGTGCTAACAATTAATTTTAAAAGAAGATCTGAAAGTTTAACTGGTATAGAAAATGTATTTTTTAATTCTATTGATCTTATTATAAAATAGTAATTAAGCTTTAGAAAACTTGCTAACAATGCGTTTTAAATCGGACGCGGACGGAGTTCGATGGAAACTTGATTGCAAGGAATTAATTTTGCTACTTCAACGAAATCATAATCCCCGCGCCGTTTAAACGCTGGGTCGTTATGTACTTTCCATGAAATCTGATTTAAAAAAGGAAATATTATCTCTTGCCACTGAAGACTATTTTGGTCTTTATGAAATTATTTGGGGTTTAAATAATGAGTTTCCTGAACTGAGTGAAGCAAAAAAAATAAGCCGTTCAAAGAAAGCTATTTCAGAGTTATTGCAAGAAGAATTAATTCAGTTGTACAAAATTGAAGTTTCAAATGAAAAGTATGTTCTTATTCCTGCTGACGAGATTGGCTCATTTTTAGAAAAAGCAGAAAGTTGGAAACCAGGTAGTTCATACATTGGTTTTACTGCAACTTTAAAAGGTGAGTAAACTTATTTTACCAATTCAAAAAGTACATAACAACCGCATTAACGGCGGACGCAGACGTGGCTTTAATTTAATTTCTTGCCAATGATTGTTCAAATGGATAGCCTTTTAAAAAATCATAATCCCTGCGCCGGTTATGCGGTAGGTCGTTATACCTCTAATCTAATTCTGAAATAATATGGAACACACTGCCTTAACATTGCTTATTCTACAGATAAATAAATTGTTGGATACTGGGAAGTATGATGATATTACTGTTGATGATATTTATATGAATATTGATGAAGGAACGCTCTTACAATTCTTAAAAAATGAGTGCAGTGATGATATTGATCTGAGCTATCACTTGAGCACAAAAAAGAACTTCGAGAAATTTTATTTGGAACATCTTCAATCATTATATGATGCTTACGCTGGTGACCATAAGCGGAAGTGGGGTATCAAAAATAAAGGATTATGTCTTCTTCTAGCCTGGACAAATGAGATTTTACAACAAGGAAGTGGATGGAAACCAGCTAATAATATTTCCAAAAGATGAGCACCATAGATTACTTGTCCAAGAGATGTAACATCTTTACGGGTTTATCCGGCACTTATATCAGTTCTGTTTAGATCCAACAATCCAATCCTAATAAAGAAAAGCTCAACAGTGGTGGAGTGCTAAAAGTTTGAAGATTATTTTACTGTGTACTGTTAGTCGTAATAGTTGAATAAGTAATACTATTCTCAGCTACTAAATTTCAAAACTATACCACTTTATCACTTCTTAAATACTAATGTCACAAATAAACTCAATTTAATCCTCATCCTAATATTTCATCTACCTTCTGTGTAAACTCACTAACAGAGATATCCATTGCATTACAGAGTCGGTATATCGTATGCATAGTTGGTCTGCGCTTCAGTGATTCTATCTTTTCCACCATGGTTCTGTGAACACCACTTTCTTCAGCCAGTGCAATCTGAGATAAGTTCTTCTGAGCTCTGAAATGCTTTAATGTTTGGGCAATTGCTCTGGATATTTGCTCGTCTGTAGCCATTCCCAATAATGCCTTGACAAACAAGTTCTAACAACATACTATAGGGTGGTTATTTAATAAAATATGGAGGCCAGTATGTTGTACTATATTGTAGCCGGAGGAATAGTCATTTATGGGTTGTGGGCTGCCGGTAGTTTGAGTAAAGAGAGGGAAGAGAAGCTAAAAACCAGCAAATGCCTTAAATGCGATGAAGGAGTTGGGCAGCTGCAACAATCAAATAAAGGAAAGTATTCTTATAAATGTGATAATTGTGGGTCAGATTGGGTGGAGCGAAGATGAATGAGAGCAATGATAACATGACCAACTTAAAAGCCAGCATAATACTTTTTGTATTACCTGTATTTGTCTTGGTAATATTTGCAGTTAAGTTTGATTCTAAGGGGGCGGAAAACACAAAATATGAACTATCAACGGTACAAAATTATCCTCAGGAGACACAAACTCAATCACCTATCCCAGTGGATATTCTTGATGATCACTCGATGTTGGCGGAGAGTTTTATTGAACTGTTATCTAATAGATTGGATGTGGAAAATACATTGTTTGAGAAGAAAAGAATGTCAACAGGAAAATTAGCCGATTTTACTACACTGAGTATTGGCCCGACCAGTAGTAGTGATTTTAAATCTATTGTAGATTTTGAGGTAATGTTGGATAGGGATATAGAGAATATAGCCGGAGGATGGACAGATGAAAATGGCGTTATTATGACGCTACTCAATTTGAATACAGACGACAAAAAAGCGAGAGCATTGATGTTAATAGCTTACGATGCTTTTGAAGGTAAAGCTGTTTTTAATACAATGAGTTCGGTATTGAATTGATTTATCTATGAATTAAAAGATATTCTAAAAACAGTCGACCTGTTGTTCTGATTTTGGCTTTTATATTGACTTTTTTCACATGTGGTTGAAGTTGGTACATCGAAAAAGGAATAATCCCGATTCAAAAAAAGAAAACACATTTAGAATATTTTCTAAGAAGCATGCCTTAAGAGTTATTTCAGACGTAAAAAAGAATTCCAATAAAATAGATAACGGTCTTCAAAGTCTGTTTTCTACTTTTGCTACCGATTCGACGTTATTTTTGAAACAGAATTAAATTTATGACCAAAATTATTAAAGAAAATAAACTTATTACAGCCCTGACGACATTATGGCTTCTATTTGGTGTTAGAGT
The DNA here is from genome assembly GCF_040218225.1 of Gracilimonas sp. Taxonomy (NCBI): domain Bacteria; kingdom Pseudomonadati; phylum Balneolota; class Balneolia; order Balneolales; family Balneolaceae; genus Gracilimonas; species Gracilimonas sp. The sequence goes on along the minus strand of NZ_JAVJQO010000008.1, from coordinate 909,812 downwards.
TCTGTATGTGTCCACACAAAAAACAGTGGTAAGAGGTTATATAGATAGCGATTATAACGTTCAATCATATAGTGCTACACCCTCTATAATGGATGGCTTTCCTGGTTTTCTTCTCCTATTTGTTCTTCCAGTTGCTTTGATATGGGGATGGAAATGGTACCAAAGGAGCAAAAGGGTGGATAAATAGCTTAGGTAATAATAGTCGGGTTAAAATAAGCTATGTGTTAAACTTTTTTGCCCAATTACAAGGCTTGTGACCAAGTGGCGAAAAATGCCAAAAACTCTTCTGGAGATATGATGCGGCTGAAAAACCGGCCAGATTATGCTGATGCGGTTAATAGCTGAGTCAGCGGAAGAAGGAGCGGCAGCTCTTTCTTTTAGCCTAACATTTAAGCATTGTTTTAACTACCTTTAGGGCAATTAGTATTACAGAATATAAGAGAATATGATACGTAAAGTCACAGTTTTCGGGCTACTCATAATGACAATATTTACCTCAAATGCTTTTGGTCAATTTGCTGGGGGTAGTGGTACAGAAGAAGATCCTTATCAAATTTCTACTGTCGAACAGTTACAATCTATTAGAGATTACACTAATAAGCACTTTATTCAAATCAATGATCTAGATGCCAGTACAACTTTATCTTGGAATGATAGTACTGGATTTGAGCCAATTGGTGATTCTATAATTAAATTTACAGGATCATACAATGGAGATAATTATAAAATAACTAATCTTGTCATTCATAGGCCGGATGAATATAGAGTTGGAATATTTGGATTTGTAGATAGAGGTAGTATTATAAGTAACTTACAATTAGAAAATATTGTAGTAGATGCAGGTGGTATAGTAGGAGCATTGGTAGGAGAAAATAACGGGAGCATAAATAACATAAAATTAATTGGTCAAGTAACAGGGGGTAATGAAGTTGGTGGCCTTGCTGGATTTCACAGGTATGGTGAAATTAGTGATATAGAATTAAATATAAGTGTTAAAGGGTCTTCTACTAGTGTTGGAGGGTTAATTGGCTATGCAAGAGGAGGAATTATTGATAATGTTTTTATAAGTGGGGATGTAACTGGTGAAAGTGTTACTGGGGGATTATTCGGACAAATGGGTGTAACTCTCAGTAATTCTTATTCTGATGCAAATGTTACTGGGATCAATATGGTAGGAGGTCTAACTGGATCCATGAGGTTCGGAGGTGAAATTTCAACTTCATTTGCAACAGGGGATATTCTTGGTGAAAATCATGTTGGGGGGTTGGTTGGTGAAACTAGCAATACATTTCAAAATACAATTGATCAATCATATGCTTTGTGTACAGTTCAAGGATTTCAAAATATTGGAGGTTTCATAGGCACAAGTTATGGAGAAACAAGTGTTAGTAGTAGTTATTCTGCAGGTGAGGTAACTGCTGACTCCATTTTTGGCGGCTTTATTGGGCTTAATGCAGGAAGTATTAAATCATCATATTGGAATAAAGATAGTGCAGATGTTGGTGTTGGTCATGGTTTGAAAGAGGGTGTTAACAGTTTAAGGTCTAGCCAAATGAAACAAGATTCTGCTTATTTTTATATGGCATCGTTTGATTTCTTAGATACCTGGCATCTAACTGATACCTACCCGGCATTACAGTGGCAAGATGTTGATGCTATACCTACTCCTGACTTAGATCCACCAAATGCTGTGGATAAAGTTTACCCTGTTAACGGAGAAGACTGGGTTCCTGTTGACACAACGTTTAAATGGATTAGTAACGAAGCAGACACTTATGAAATCCAAGTTTCTTCAACAAGTAGTTTTGAGTCAAATGTTGTGTCAATATCTAGCATTCAGGATACAACTATTGATTTATCTGGATCACTAGGCTATGGTATCGATTATTATTGGAGAGTTAGAGGTACTAATCTAGCTGGTACCGGCGAATGGAGTGAAGTAAGTATTTTCAAAACTGAATATGCATTGCCGTCTCCAACTACAAAAACACCCTCTGATAGCTCGGAAAATGTTTTAGTGCCTACTCGCTTCGAATGGGCTTCTGTAAGCGGAGCGGATGATTATGAGCTGCAAATATCTGTCCACCAGACTTTTGATTCATTATTTTCCCTGCCTAAATCTGCAACTTACAAATCTGCAAGTAATGATTGGTATATTGCTCAAGTTGTTGATAGCTTAAAGCTTAGTGCTCAATATTTCTGGAGAGTCCGTGCTAATAATTCAACAGGAAACGGTGAATGGAGCAAGATTCACACATTCATCACTGAAAGTGGAATCCCTGACATACCAGAATGGGATCCAGAGAACGGAGAGCAAGATGTATCAACATCGCCTAAATTAGTCTGGTCATCTTCTCGTAATGCAGAAACCTATCAAGTTCAATTGTCAGAAAGTGACGTTTTCCAAGATACAACTGTGAATGTTTCTGGTTTAAAAGAAACAGAGTACCAAGTAAACAACCTAAAACATAATACATTTTACTATTGGAGGGTGCAGGCCCATAATGATATTGGTGCAAGTGGTTGGTCTGATGTGCTCTCGTTTACTACTGGTGTTTCTACATCAAATGAAGTTGAAGGCACTCCAACAGAGTATACTCTCAAGCAGAACTACCCGAATCCATTCAATCCCACTACACAAATTCGTTATGGAATTCCACAGGCTAGTGGAGTAGAACTGGCTATCTTTAACATGCTTGGACAAAAAGTAGCCACATTAGTAAATGGCAAGCAAAGCGCCGGCTGGCATACCGCTACTTTTGATGCTTCCTGGCTTTCCAGCGGGTTCTACATTTACCGCATACGGGCCGGTGAGTTTGTGAGCACGAAGAAACTGATGCTGATTAAATAAGAACACTCAAAACATAATTAGTTATAAATGGGTACTTATATAACACGAAGATGTCCCCATTGTGGGTATACTTTAGAGTCTTTTGAGCGTAAATATTATGCAATTGGTCCACCACTAGTAAATTGCCCAAGCTGCCATCAAGGAATAAAACTCGATCATATTACCGAGTGGGGTCTTAAAAATATATTCCAAAAAATTGGCTTTATACTGATTACAATTTATACAACTATTTTATACGGCTTTATGGGAGGCATTTTTTTGTATGCCGGTTTCTCTTACATATTTGAATACACGATTGATAACTTTCATGCATTAATCTGCGGTCTATTTATTTGGGTATTATATAGTTTATATCATGTATTTTCATTGGGTAAGGAAATTGCAGAATCAAATAATAGGTTAAGTGACTCTTCATACAGAAAGAAGCTTGAAGAAGCAGGATTTAGGATTGATCAATAAGTTAAATTTTCTTGAATCGAGTAAATCTATTTGTTAGGTATAAAGAAAGCATCTATTGTGTAATTTCTTTCATTATATAAGTCATAAAAAAATCAGCCATTAAGCAGTGGGGAAGTCGTATAGTATGCTGAAAAATTCTCCTACAGAAATGATCTGATTGAGTTACCAAATGAAGAGCATTGAAAAAGTTATCCTTACTAAATACTCCCTTCGTACTTACGAAGATTTTGGGTCTACGATACATTAAATTATTATCTAATATGGAGTGTATATTAACAAGGAATAATCTTTTACGAACTAAGTATGGCATCTACAAAAATACTAACCAACTTTTTCCCAATAGAACTTTTCCCACCTAAAGAGTTAAAGCTTAAACTTTTCCCTTACTCTTTAGCTTTATTACGTGAATTAAGGGATAAACACAATGACACACATTCGTTTTTTCGAACTGGTGATTATATATATGGATCTTGGATGAAAGGAGATCAAATTGAGGGTGAAACGGTAATTGTAGATACTGAGAATTCTCCCGAAATAGTTTCATCCTTAATAAAGCACATTTTTTTTAGAGCCTTCCTTGAAAACACAGATGATATTGTTCCATTAAGTTTCTATCCATTTTCATTTGTATCACCTCTTGATTTGCATGATGCAGTAAGAGAGTTTTTACCTGATAACCTTAAAGGCATTATAACATATGATAGACAGTTTGAGATTGATCTAAGAACAATAAACGGAGTGAAAAAGCAACTCAAGTATGGCTTTACAATTAATATCAGCCATCTGTGGAATGTTTCTGAGAATATTCTTGAATTGATGAATAAAGGTATTAATCTAATTGGTTTTGATATAATCCACGCACGCCCATTACCAGGAAAAAAAGGAATTCTAGCTCCCCAAGAGACTTTGTTAGGAAGTTTGACAAAAGTTGAAAACAGAACCGCTTTTATTGATACTAATGAAGGCGAAGTTCAAATTAATGCTGAACAATGCTTTATTAGAAGAAGCACGGTATCAATTAAGAAATTACTAGTTGAACTTTTAAGTGAAAACCAAGCAGATCAAATTGTTAACAAAGCAAAAGTTAATAGCAGACTTAAATCCGACTATAAACAGTATTATACCAAGTTATATAAAGTTGTAAGTAAGCGACTTTCAAATTGGAGATACCATAGCTTGGATGGTTTTGAATATGTTCTCTCTGAAAATTCAGAGTTACCTCATAATAATTATTCATTAGAAGAGAATAAGTTCATATTCGATTATGGAACAGGAAGTGCTAACACAAGCATAATAAAAGGGCTTAGTGAGTTTGGTCCTTTTGACTCCACCTCTTTTACACCAAAGACCCCAAACATACTAGTTATTTGCAAGCCTGAATCGAGGGGAGGTTTTTCTAAAACTATGGGAATGCTGGGAGGCGGGATGCCTGACAGTAAGTATTATCGTAGGGGTATGAAAGACTTATTTAGATTACAGGATATAAATTTTGATGTCGGAGAGATTCAAGAAGATAATTATGAAGGTTATTTAAAAATAATTAAAGAGAAGCTAGCAGGAAATAAATCGTATGATCTTGTTGTAGTAGAAGGTACAAATAGAGATGCCTACAAAGACCAAAAGAATAATCCCTACTATAGGGTTAAGGCCTTTTTGCTATCACAAGGTATTCCTGTACAAGCGTTGCAAGAAAACAGAACTAGAAATACCAATGGACTTGAATATATTTTAGCTCCTCTTGCACTACAAATGTATTCAAAGATGGGAGGAATCCCTTGGGTTCTACCATCATCAAATGATGTTGATTGGGAAATAATAGTAGGTGTTAGCCATACTTACCTAAGAAGTAGCCATTATAAGGGAGGGGATTCTAAAAGAATAGTTGGATTGACAACTTTCTTTTCCAGTGACGGTAATCTATTGTTTTCTGATAATAGTAAAGCAACTGATTACGATAATTTCTTTGATGAACTTTTGCTAAGTCTAAAAAGCTCGGTTAATAAACTGAGTGAAGATATGGCTTGGAAGAAAGGGCAAACCGTAAGGTTTGTATTTCATGTGTTCAAACCAATGAAGAATACTGAGCTTCAAGTTGTTCAAGAGTTAGTGAACAGTTTTGAAGATTTTTCCATACAGTTCGCTTTTGTACAAATAGTAGATAACCATCCTTTTCTTCTTTTTGATAAAAAATCACCCGGTTCAAGAGGTAGAAGTAAGGTCAATAAAGATTTTGTACCCCTCAGAGGAACCAATCTGATAATCAATGATAACGAATGTTTATTAACCACCATGGGAGCCCATGAAATCAAATTTAAAGGGCATGCTCCAAGTAGGCCAGTTCTTATTAAATTACATGAGGAATCTACATTTAAAGACATGCACCACATTACTCAACAGGTATATAAATTTTCCCATCATTCTTGGCGCTCTTTAAATCCCAACCACACGCCAGTTACCTTATTTTATGCCAAGATGATTTCAAAATTGCTGGGACAATTTAAAGGTATTCCAGATTTCAGTTCTGCGGCTTTGTTAACAGCGATGAAAAGAAAAAAATGGTTTTTATAGATGTCTGATATCCTACAGTCAAATTATTGGGAGGCTTTCAAACAATTCATATTTCAAAAAGAAATTAAGATTGAAAATGAATTTAAAAGCTCTGATATCAAGCATCATATTATAAAGCTGATGATCGCTATTCAGGCTAATGAAAAAGCAAAATTTGACAATGCTTTCTCACAAATAAAGCAAAGAAAACTGGATGAACATGTACAGTGGATATATGACGATATATTGGTATTCGTGATAACTGTAGGTGTATTAAAATTCAATGTTAATAAGGATTGGATAAACCAACTTTTTGTATTGAGGGTTAAGAACCAAGCAGATGACAAGAAAAACTATACTGAAACACTCCATTTCCTTTTGAATGATAGTAATGCTGGTCAAGCACATTTGATAGCTCTTTGTAGAGATTTATCAGGAACCGTTGATAAGCTGGTAGATCAAGATGTGATTGAAGCCTATGGTATCGCTAAAGAGAAACAGAGCATTGAAACTGAGGAAGTGGAAAGAGTTATCTCAGAAGCGTCATTACAAACGGTGATAAAACTTAAAGGGCTTGATGACTTGGAAAAGAGAAGAATGCAAATAGCCTTTATTAATAATTTTTTTGGCAGATCCTCACTAATTGCAAAGGTTATATTTTGGTTATGTTTTGTGGCATTAATTCTGGTAGCAATTTATTTCTCATATTGGTTTATAACCACCATCCAATCTATGGATGAAAGTTGGTACAAAACATTGCTTGAATATGTTGTAAGCCCAATGCTTTCTTTTGGTTCAATATGGGCAATATTGACTAATAAGAAGAAATTAACTCATTCATTAGAGGTAGCAATCAATAAATTTTGGGGTAAAACTTCAGGAGAGAAATTACTATAACTTAAAATCATATTTATTGATTAAATCATAAAATAAAAACACTTCCAACTTGCTCACGGTTATAAAATCAGCATGTCTTAGCCAGCGTTGTACGGTACAATTAGAATCACAGGTGAGAAGTAATGTTCATTTAATTCAGCTAAGTTTATTATTTATAAAAAATTCTATTTTAAAAAAGTTGTTTCTATTGTTCACCATTTAGTTATATAAGCTAATGCTCAAAGACCCAATAAAAGATAAAGAAGTAAAGGCTATACCTCGATCGTTACAATCAGAGTGGGATCATTACACCGCTAGTATTTCCGAAGATGAGAAAAAGGCTATAATTAACTGGATTAGCAGTCAATTTGATGAAGTTGCGAATAGAACGGAAAAAGTTCAACCGTCAGGATGGTTAGGGAGTAAATTCAAATGGGATAATACTCCATTGATGCCAATATACAGAGAATGCACTCGGCTGATGGAGGGATTTCCAGAAGAAGAGATACAAGAAAAAGCTGGTCAAATATTTGGTTTATATGTGTCTCTTACTTTAGCAGAACATCGAGATGAACCGTGGATGTTTGTGAAAGGAGATCATTACAAGTCGAAAGGAGTCCCGATCAGAAGCAGGATATATTTTCTAGGAGAAGACGAATGACAAGATGTTCAGTCCATTCATTAATACTAAGTAGGGACTTTAATTCGTTTTCAATTGCAGAACAAATAACATAAAAAAGGAGGCTCATATGGGAATCAAACCCGGCCCAAAGAAAATAGCTAAGTCTACCGGTAAACCCGACCGGCGTCAGCGGGACAATAAAAAAACACCTGGAAATACTCCTTCACTCAAGAAACATAAGCATAAAAAAGGTGATTGAGTGTATCTGAGTAGGTTTAGGCATTCCAAAATAAAGAAAAAAAGCCCCCATCTCTGAGGGCTTTTATTTAAACATGCAGGAATTCCAGCATAAAGTCCTCAGCATCATGGGCATAACATCAGCCCATGGATGCAGCGCCATGGATCTTAAGGCTCCCAGTCAAACTTCCCGAAATCCGGTAGGAGTGTAGGTGCACTTTATTGATCATTACAATGTCTCCTATGCCATCAATGTGAGCATTTGCGGCTATGATATTGCCTCTTGCTTTATTTTTGCTGTGAATGGAACCATTTACAGCATTCCCTGAGAAGTGAGCGTCATTAATTAGGCTTACACATTTCTTTACATCTCACGGGGTTGCTAACGGTAACCTATCTTGAAGATAGTCTCCATCAAGCTTTTCATCATGTTCCCGGTCAATAACCAAGTATCAGCTAAAAAAGGGTGACAATGATATTTGCTCACCCGCCGCCCCTACAAGCTGGGGAGACTGTGTACAGAATACCCCCAGATATTCTTGGGTACTTAATTCTTGATATTGGTAAGACCGTTGTAATCAGCGGTTATTGGTTACTTTAAATTTAACTATGCTAATTTGCATGGGTTTTCTCCTTTATTTGTTTTTTGTTAAAAAGTTCTTGTTGGATGTGCAGGGCAAGTTCAATGACGTTTTCTGACTGGATTTGAACACTCTTATGTTCAGTATTAATGTTTTTAATCAGTTTTTGGATGAATTCCCCAGAGAAATCTACATGTGTGAATTCCTCCGGATCGCGCTTCCCGCTATCAATGGCCTTTTTTAGAATAGGCATGAATTCGATGGGCCGCTTTCACCCGTTAGTTTCAACGATACCTCGGATTACCGAAGTTGTTGTATCAAAGTACTCGGCTGTTTTTCGGTGGCCGAACATGTATCAGATGGACTGAATGGCTACTTCGCCATATTGGTCCAGAAGCCGAGATGATTTTGTGTTTTTATATTTCATAATGATTGATTTTAGATGTTATGTTTAGTGCAAATATGAAAGAAGGTGCCGATGCCTATCGGTCCAGGCCTCAGGCATTTGGTGTACTGAGAGTCGGCATGTTTCTTATCGTATTTATGATGATGTTTGACTGCCCGGTGAAAATAATCTCGCCCAGCTTCCCCAAACTCAGAAGCCAGCGCAAATCCTATATCCCGGTATATAAAATAATCAGGGGCTATAGGAATTTTATAGGTGTCTATAACCTGGAGCTTTTGTTCGACAAGATCTTTTGTTTTGCTATGCGATGTAGGGGGAAGACATTTTTTGAACACTATACGTTTCTTAGGAAGCCGATCGTAAACCTCAAAATCATCAGCAATGTATGCATCCGGATCATAGGAATAGGCGCGTTTATCATTGGCGTTTTTCCCTTTGGTAGAATCTAAGAGGATGCCGAGTTCTTTGAAGTCAGCGTCAAGCTGCTGGAAGTGCTCTTTTTGCTTGTCCGGAAAAGCGATATGAATGAGCCCCCAGACGCCATGACCGGAAACGGATAACCCAGCAAACGCTACATAGGGAATCAGAGAAACAAATTCTCTCACCTCCGTCCAGTCAGTAAAACTGGGGTTGTCGTCCTTGTCAATATCGAAGGTTAGCCAGCCGGTTCGCCGCAGGATGTGCTTCTCTGCATGCCCACCTTCCAGCAGCGCACCGGCACATAGTTGAGGCAGGTTCATTTTATGAGTTTTATCACCGGATTTTCGGTATTCCAGCACCAGATGCCCGAACTGCTCTCCGATTCTGCATTCCTGGATCCAATCATACAAGAGGATGGGTTTAGGCGGTTTTCAGTACTGGGGCAGATAACTGACCTGTGTGTTAAATAATGGGTGTATGTTCATTTTTGTTTCTTTTTTGATTAAAAATTACATGGGTGGGTAGTAAGTAGTTAAATAGGGGGTAAACTATAGTATTATTGATATATACTTTTATAATGAATATAGATGTATAACTACCCACCCTATGGTTAAAAACCCCCTTCAGGGTATAATTGGGACTGATTTCGAGGGTGGGTAGATGGGCAAGTAAGTACCCACCCAACATCCCCCAACTACCTCATGAATTACCTGTCATTACTCTCCTTTTCGGTCTCATGCATAGTATCTGCTATATTATTTTCATGATAACTGGGTCGTCGAAGCAGATAATATTTCACATTGTGGATCTTTATATATTCAAAACCCAGTTTCGTTAGTGCTAATCCTAGTTTTATTGCTTCGCCGCGAGCATTACCCGGTAACCGGTCACCATGCAGTTCTTTGAGTATTTCGGTAGCTGTTTTTTTAATTGCACCACCATGCCCTTTTTTATAGGGTCTGAAAGTCTTCCAGAGCAACTCTTCTTCAGGCTTTATGATCTCAAAAGCGGTGTTTCGCTCGTTGATCTGCTTTATCTCAGCTTGGTCAAAGTAATATTTAAAGCCGGACTTATACAGGTCGTAGGCTTGCTTCCAGACCTTATCCATATCAATGGTATGCTCATAATTTACTGAATGAGCATGATGAATTAAGAACCGGCGAGAACCGGTGGAATCACTTAGTATCTGGTCTATATTTACGCTTCCGACAAATGAAGCTCTGCGCATGAGGTTCTGAGAAAATTTATCATACGGTCGCCGGACTCTGATATCCGTTTTTGTGATAATTTCCTTCAGCGCCGCTTCTTTATATTTGGTAAGGGCTTCCAGCTCATCGACATTAATAATTAGGCATTCCGCTAGATTAATTATGGAGTCCTTATTATTGGGGTCTAGCTGTCCTGAGTAATAGTAATCTTGGATGGATTTGGGCATTAACCTTCCCAGATAGGTAGATTTACCACATCCTTGAACTCCTTTGAGTACCAGAACGGTATGATTAACTGTTCGTAGCTCCATGGCACATGCTACGGTAGCAACTAGTCATTTGCGGAGGCACAGCTCCCAGTAGGCTTGATCGGTAGTTTTAACCTCGCTGGCGAGTTCTTCTATGTAATCGTTTTTTGAAGGAAGAGCAGGAAGTCCTGTGAAGTATTCTTTAATAGGATCATACTCCGGAACAAAGTCAGAGTTCAGCAGGCTCCTAAGATTGGCTTCGGTAGTTTTACCACCATCTTTTTTATGCTGCTGATAAATGCTGTTAAAGCGCCGGTCATCGAGTTGTTTCCATGAACCGTTCTCTTCTATTTCAGTATAGCTTTTTACAGTATTATATCGAAAGTTGTACAAGTGACTCAGGTAAGCTCGTAAGTCATTGGGGTCAATTATGACCTGTTGTTGGATACGAGTGGAGGCTCCGAAATTGGTGGGGTCAGTACTTCATAACCCGGTATTATTTTTTTTCATAATTTTATTTTGTTTATATGTTATAATTAATTCTATTATATAATAAAGCACAAGTCAAGTGAATTTTAGAATAATTATGAAAAACCTCCAGTAGCGCGCGTACCAGAGATTTTTCATTTATTAAGAAAGGTTTAGTTGTTTATATAAATCAGGTTAGCTTTTTGCAATTGCCTCCATCAATCTTTTATGCTCAGATTTATTTATACGTTCGTTTTTGTAAATGATTAGTCTACTTGATTTGCCACTAGATTCTATATCAGCCATCAGTACTGCTTCAAAATGACCAGTAATATTAGGTATCTGAGTTTTGTGATCAGTAAGTCTCAAACGACCAAAAAATATAGAGCCATGCATCTGCCCAACACGGTACATATATATAATCTCTAATTCTTTTAGTTGTTCAGCTAAGTCTTTTTTGGGACTTGTCATGATTGATTCGCAGTATAAACTACCTTTACCATTACTTAGATGGCTGAATACTTTAATTTTTCCGCTAATTTTAATATTCATTTCAGCCTCCTGCTTTGCTAATTGAGTGTTTCTTCTCTTCGCGTTTGTTAGAGTAAAACTCTTCTAAAGCGGCTGACCATTTCTTTAGTTCTTGCTTCAGGTCATTACCTGTATACCGTCCATCTAGGTAAATATGTTCGACTTGATCTCCACGGTCTACGATCGCTATATGTTCAGATATAAAGTACAACTGCTCTTCATCATGGGTTTCAAGATCGATATCCTGAATTTGATCAGGGTATTTTTCTTTTAAATCATAATGGAACATTTCAATAATGTCGTAATGATCACCTGGATTATCCTTACCATGTGTGACAGTTATAGTAGCTAGGTGTTGATCTGCTATTTCGGGGTCTTTATGATGAGTAAAGACTTTAGTTTCCGATATATAGGATATATTATTTATGGATTTTTCCATTTTCCTCCATTAAAAGGATTAATGTTTTAATTGATAGGAAATGATAGGGAAACTATATTGTGGGATTGGGATTACAGGTAAAAGATCATCCCAAATTATATTTTTAAGCTATTCCAATATTTTTTAATCCAGGAGTCTGTAATGGTGTCCGGATACATTTTATCAAATGCATATGCAATCTCAGAACACATATTACCTTGATGATAGGTCCAGTATTTAGTGTTATTTATTTTATTTGTTTTTTGTTTAAACAAATAAGTCCTTGAACGACTAGTAAGAGTGTATTGCTCTGAGATTTTCTTAAGTTCGGTCTCAAAGTCATGAATAGTAGTTATTTTACCTTTCTTTATAGCTCGGATAAACCCCCCGAAATTTTTTCGTAATCGCTCCCTTTTATCAGCTAATTTGATGACTACACTACTCTCAACCCTTTTTCTTAATCTAGACCCAATATCTGCTTTTTTAATTTTATTAATTATTCCATATTGATCCTTTAGGCATACGGCCGTGATATATACATGCATTTTCTCTTTGACATAAAATATATATCGTAATTTATCTGACTTTAAGCTGTATAGTAAAATGAAGTCAATACGTTCGTGATCATATAACACTTTTTTAAGGCAATAACCTTTAGGAATCAGGAACTCTATGATGCTTTTTCCCGGTTTCTCCCTTGAATAGCTAAAGTTTCCATGCTCGTCATAAAGATTTAAATTGTCAAAATAGCTTTCAATGCCAGCTATATCTTTATTAAATTCATAATAGGGTGAGTTAATACTTTCAATAGTATCTATTTCTGAATACTCAAATTCTGATTGAGGTGAATTCAATTTACCCTGTATTCTCGCATGTTGTTTTAACTCAATGTTCATTACAATTGCAATTTTATGGCTCGTTTTATAAAAAAATAATCAAATTTGTCGGTAATAATATCAAATAAAATGTTAGCAAATGTGCTGAAAAGAGGGAATAATGATTTCCTAATTGAACATTCAGTGAAGTTAAATCCCGAAGAGATACATTTTGAAGATGGTTTTACCTGAGATGTTAGAAATTTGGGTATTACGGAACCGGGAATCTCGAAATCACTATTCCCAGCAAAGAAGACTCAAAAAGCAGAGTCGTTGATTTTGAGGATTTATGAAGGCGGTTAACATATAAACTTCTAAAAATGATATATCAAGCAAAACATATAATTTCAATACGCGATCACGTAGATAGTGTGTTTCTGCTTCATATAAAATTCCCAGAACAGGTTGATATAAATGTTGAGTTGGCTGAGATCAATAAATTGTGGGGCGAAAATCCATCAGGTTCTCAAATAGTTGATGAAAAAGAGTTATCAGGATTTTTTGACAAACATGGGCACTTTGTGTTTAGCAGGAAAATTAAGGAGCCAACCGCAATATATATAGAATTAGAGAAGGGGTACGAATTTCAGGATCTGATTTTAGAAGACTCAGGAATGCTAAAAAATATATTTATTTCTGATATGGGGAGATTGATCTATGCTTTTTATATGACTGGAAGCTCAGACATTGTTATTCAGGGTCGTAAGGTAAAAGGCTCTTATATTGAAAGCCTGATTAGTACTTCTCCCACTGATTCCCGAATTAGACACATATTGTTTGAGAGGAGTAAGATGGATAATTCTAAACCTGAGTATACCGTTGATGATTTACTAACAGCTGATGAAGTAGCTGAATATTTAAAAATGAGCAAAGGAACCTTTCAGAATAAATTATCGAAAGGTGAGATAATTAACCCTGTGATAATAGGTGGTAGTAAGAGATGGAAGTATAGGGATTTAGTCGATTGGATAAAGGAATTGAAGCCATAAAAACAAGACGAAAACTAGACGAATTCCATGAAAAAGTGTGAAAAAACATGAAAATTCGTGACTCGAAAAGTTGAAATGAGGCTTTCAGGGCCATATAGCGAGGGTGAACCGTGAATCCCCGCACCTCCACTTTATACTTCAAAAGCCATCATATTCGAAAGAGTGTGATGGCTTTTTTTTGTTTTCACATAGACGTTTTTTGAGAACATACAGATAGCTGAAAAAGCAGTTTTAATAGCTTTTCCAGTGGGCTTGCCAAACGATGCTTATCGTTCAGCAAATTGTTGCGCATCAACCATCTGGTTGATGCTTATGATTTTGGTCAGCGATGCTTATGTGTTGGAATAGTCAAAGTGTGTACTGACTTTTTTGTTTTTGATCAGCTTTCCTAAGACTGATGCTTTCCCTATAATCCGTTGATATTAAATTGATTTAAACCAAAGCTCTTGGTCTGACGACTCCAAGCTCGTCCGACCAATGGGTGGATTTGGCTTCTTGATACAGGGATAAACTTAAATTGTTATAAAAAGTCATTCCGCGGCGCATGCCCGGAATCCAAATGTGTTATTGAATACAAGACTTGATTTTATGACGACATTTAGATTCCTGCCTCCGCAGGAATGACCCTAATTAAAACTACTTTAGCAGAATATTATCTATGCCACTATTCCAAAACGCGGTACTGAATAAATATTTGTCGGGGATTGATGAAAAGAAGGTTGAGCAAGCCTGGGAAGCTTTTACCGCTCATTTCCACAATACCGAAGTTCAACAAAACATCCGCGAAGCTAAAGAAGAATCGTATCAGGAAGGGTTTTTGGATGACCTGTTTGTGAAAGTATTGGGTTATACCAAAAATCCCTCTCCAAATTATAACCTGGTGGTGGAGCAGAAAAACCTAAGTGATTCCAAAAAAGCAGATGGAGCACTTTTGGATGGAGATGAAGTCCGCGGGGTGATTGAGCTTAAGGGCACTGAAACCACTGATCTGGGTAAAGTAGAAACACAGGCTTTTGGGTATAAGAACAAACAGCCGGATGCCCTCTATGTCATCATTTCCAACTTTGAGAAGCTGCGGTTCTATATTGACAACGCGGTGGACTTCATTGAGTTCAACCTCTTCACGCTCACCAAAGAGGAATTCAAGGTACTGTGGCTGTGTCTCGGTTATTCCAATTTTGCGAAGGGGCTGCCAAAGAAGATCAAGGACAGTTCATTAGCGGAAGAAGAAAACGTTACCAAAAAGCTGTACAAGGATTATTCCGACTTTAAGCACGCGGTGTTTGAAAGCATCAAAAAACACAACCCGGAATACGACAAGCTGCTGCTTTTCAAGAAAACGCAGAAACTGCTGGATCGCTTTTTGTTCATCTTTTTTGCCGAAGACCGGAACCTGCTTCCGCCCAATTCCATCCGCGAGATCATCAAGCAGTGGATGGACCTGCGGGATAAGTACGATGAATATGTTCCGCTGTACGAGCGCTTTAAGAAATACTTCGGGTATATGAATGAAGGCCATAAGGGCAAGAACCACGAGATTTTTGCCTACAACGGCGGACTGTTTGCCGAAGACGAAGTACTGAACGATTTGTCCATTGACGACGACCTGCTCTACAAACACGCAACGCAGCTCAGTCATTATGACTTTGACTCGGAAGTAGACGTAAACATCCTCGGCCATATTTTTGAGCATTCCCTGAACGAAATCGAGGAAATTACCGCCGAGCTGGAAGGGCAGGAAGTGGACACCTCCAAAACCCGGCGTAAAAAAGACGGGGTGTTTTATACGCCCAAATACATCACCAAGTATATTGTGGAAAATACGGTTGGCAAGCTATGCGAAGAAAAGAAAGCCGAACTGGAAATTGTAGATGAGCGTTTTACAGAAGCAAAGCGAAGAACCCAAAAAGGCATTGACGATCTGAAGAAATACAGGGATTGGCTGCTGAACCTGACCATTTGTGATCCTGCGTGTGGTAGTGGAGCATTTTTAAACCAGACGCTGGAGTTTTTGATTGCGGAGCATTCATACATTGATGAATTGCAAAGAAAGTATCACGGGGATTCTTTAGGTCTGTCTGATATTGAAACCCAAATTTTAGAAAGCAATCTCTTTGGGGTAGATATAAACGAGGAGTCGGTGGAGATCGCCAAGCTCTCCCTGTGGCTGCGCACCGCCCAAAAAGGCCGCAAGCTCACCTCGCTGAACAATCACATAAAATGTGGAAACTCGCTGATCGATGATCCCGAAGTGGCCGGCGACAAAGCCTTTGACTGGGAAGAAGAATTCCCGGATGTATTTGCCAACGGCGGCTTTGATGTGGTGATTGGGAATCCGCCTTATGTGAAGTTGGACACGATAAAAGAAACTGCAACAGCTTTAAAGAAACAAGGTTATGAAACATTCAGCATGCGGGGAGATTTATATGGAATATTTGTTGAAAAAGGGTTTGACCTCTTAAAGCCAGAAGGAATCTACTCTTATATTATGCCTAATAAATGGTTGCAAGCTGGTTATGGGAAACCATTGAGAAAATTGTTTCTATCAAAAGAATTGGTTCAGCTAATTGACTTTGGAGATCTTCAGATTTTTGATGGAGCAACAACTTATCCCTGTATTTTTGTTGCGCGAAATGATCAACCAAAAAGTAGTATTGATGTTGCTGTATTAGTAACAGCTGGTGAAGAAGATTTTAACACAATTGTTAGTTCTAATTTAGAAACATTTTCTGTTAATGATTTTAGTGAAAAAACTTGGGTTATATCTTCTAAGAGAGAAAAAGAAATACTAGAAAGAATAAATAGTAATGCAATTCCTATGAAAGATTTTGTTAAAGGAAATGCTAAATATGGATTAAAAACTGGCCTTACTAAAGCATTCTTGATTTCCGAAAAAACAAAAAATGAAATACTCGAAATTGATCCTAAAGCTAAGGATCATATTGAGCCCTTTTTACAAGGTCGTGATATAACAAAATATTCTAATGCTACTGTAAATAGTTATCTAATTCTTTTTAAAAAGGGATTTACTAAAGATAGGTTAGGTGATTGTACAGAAGAAGAAGCGTGGAAATGGTTAAAAGGTGAATATCCTGGAATAACGAAATGGTTAGCACCATTTGAAGAAAAAGGAAAAAAAAGAACTGATCAGGGTGATTTTTGGTGGGAACTTAGAACTTGTGATTATTATGAGGAGTTCGAAAAAGAAAAAATTATGTATCAAGTATTGCAGGTAAAACCCTGTTTTATTTATGATACTGAAGGCTTCTACTGTAATAATTCGATGTGGATAATACCAACTAATGAAATCAGCCTTGTCGGTATTTTGAATTCAAAAGTTGGTTGGTGGTTAATTAAGCAATATTGTACACAGATACGAAATGGTTATCAGTTGATATGGAAATATTTTGGGCAAATTCCTATTCCAAAAAAATTAAATGGTAATCTTAAAGGTCATGTAGAAAAGATTATAACCACTAATAACAAGCTTCAAAAGCATACTGAAAAGTTTTCAAATTTATTGCTATCCAAATTTGACATAGAAAAACTATCTCAGAAACTCCAAAGCTGGCACGAGCTCACCTTCAAGCAATTCCTGAAAGAGCTGAAAAAGAAAAAAGTAGAACTCAACCTCGATAAAGAAGCCGAATGGATGGAATACTTCAATCAGCAAAAAGCCCAGGCCGACGACCTCAAATCCCAAATTGCCCAAACAGATTCTGAGATTGACGCGATGGTGTATGAGTTGTATGGGTTAAGTGAGGAAGAGATTGGAGTTGTGGAGGGGAGTGCCGGGTAAAAGCTTGAGAGAACATTAGGTATACGTGGTTCTGGTTGACCCAGAATTGAATTTTAAAATAAGAAACAGCAATTATGAAGTTGTTTAATATAAAAGAAGGTAGTGTCGTCCGGGTACATTCTTCCCCTTTTAAGTTGGAAAAGGACATACAAAAGCTGGTTGAAAATAATACCGGTACTTTATTCAACCTGGAGTACGTAAGGTCCGAATTTACTGTGGAAAGCTTCAGGCTTGATACACTATGCTACGACAAAGAATCTAATTCCTTTGTGATTATTGAGTATAAAAACGACAAAAAGTTTTCAGTAATTGACCAGGGGTACACTTATCTGTCTTTACTTTTAAATAACAGGGCTGAATTCATTTTGGAATACAATGAATCGAAAGATGGGATTTTAAAGCGAGATGATATTGACTGGTCGCAATCACGGGTGTTATTTATTTCACCAAGGTTTACTGAATACCAGAAACATTCGGTGAATTTTAAAGACGTACCCTTTGAACTTTGGGAAATTCATAAATACGAGAACGATACTATAGGCTTACAAAAACATGAACCTTCGTCGAGTGCAAGCATTCAAATGACTTCCTCCGGTAAATCTGGATCGGTTGTAGATTCTGTTTCCAGGGAAGTAAAAGTCTATAATGAAGATTATCATCTGTACAAGAATGAAAATCGCCCACAAGAGACTATCGACCTTTATTATAAATTAAAAGAGCGAATTCTTGATTTAGGAGACGATATTGAAATCAAGTATTTAGCACAAACTGTTCAGTTTAAAATTGATAAGTCTATTGTTGACCTGATTATCTACAATTCAGGAGTAGTCGCCGTTATTAATGTGAAGAAAGATGAGCTTGAAGATCCAAGAAAGGAAACACAGGATATGAGTGAAAAAGGTCACTGGGGTAATGGCGACTATAAATATAAAGTGAATTCTGACAGTGATATTGAATACGCTATTTATCTTATAGAGCAGGCTTACAATAAAGCATAAAGAAACCTGAATAGGATTTTTACCTTCGCTACGAAATTCCATCTTCGCAACGCAGTCTGGAAAAGGTTACAGAAGGGGAGCCATTTGATCAAGCTGGAGCATAAATCAAGCTCATCCTTCCATCCTGCACATCAAGGTTCAAACCGGGAGAGGAAAAGGGAGATCCTTCACTACATTTCGCTGCGCTACATTCGTTCAGGATGACGGGGCATTTTAATCATGATGAAAGCCGCCGTTGACGGCTTATGGTGATTTCCCCTCCCGCTTGTCATGCTGAACGGAGTCGACCTGTAGGGAGACGGAGGGAAGCATCTTCCCGAACCGAGATCCCAAGTGAATTTAGGAGATCGCGTCGTCGCCAGGCAATGGAGTCCTGTTTAACCGTATAATACTCCTCGCGATGACCGGGCTTTTACTACTAATTAACGTCCATACCCACACCCAACGTCATTGCGAGGAGGCTGTGTTGTGGAATACAGGGTTGGGAAGGTTAACGACGCGGCAATCTCTCCGAATCGGCATCCCAGGTGGATTAAGGAGATCGCGTCGTCGCCAGGCAATGGAGTCCTGTTTAACCGTATAATACTCCTCGCGATGACCGGGCTTTTACCACTAATTAACGTCCACACCCACACCCAACGTCATTGCGAGGAGCTTGGGATGTGAAATACAGGTTTGGTATATATAACGACGAAGCAATCTCCCCGAACCGGCATCCCAAGTGGCTTAAGGAGATCGCGTCGTCGCCAGGCAATGGAGTCCTGATTCACCGTATAATACTCCTCGCGATGACCGGGCTTTTACCACTAATTAACGTCCACACCCACACCCAACGTCATTGCGAGGAGCTTTAGGTGTGGAATACAGGGTTGGGAAGGTTAACGACGCGGCAATCTCCCCGAATCGGCATCCCAGGTGGGTTAAGGAAATCGCGTCGGCCGGTGGTGTTGCTAAGTTCAGGCTAATAAAGATACTCCCCGCGATGACGGGGATAACTTGAAGCAAACTCCTAAAATTTGACATCCTGATATTGTAGATTATTTTAGAAGCGTACAAATCAAAAAGGGGTATTATGCAACAAAACGAAGTGGTACTGGAAGTAAAAAAAGGTATGAAAATCTATCAACTGACCACCGGGGTACTATGTACCGGTGCTGTCGGTTTCCTTTTCTATGGGATGACAGAACTTTGGGAGTTTATGGAAAAGAATCAGGCGCTGCTTTTCGGAGCAATTATGATTCTTTTTTGCATGGGTATGATGTACACCATGCTTTACAGTTTTCGTCATCGAATTGTCTTTGATAATGAAAAGATGACCCGCCATGGTGTGTATAATAGCAAAGTTATATACTATAAAGATATGGAGGAGATTCGTTTTACCGACCATTATTGGCAATTCAGTGCTACTGGCAAAGTACTGGGGAATGCCCAAGCTTACCTGATTGATTTCAAATATAAGGACAAAGAAAAGGCGATCTCTTTTTTGAAAGAATTATTTTCGAATGAAGACCAACCGAAAGTAATCGTCGACAAGTGAGAGTGTTTCTGACGTTCTTTCGAACAGGCTGCCATTCGTCGCTTAATATGTTCGGGAGAGGTGCAAAAGGAATAACTTGAAGGGGGAAGGGCTTTTGTTTCAAGTAACTTCAATCAATATACGGCGGCAGGGCCCGGCTGACCAAATCTAATTTATTTTGGCCGACCAATGGCTGATTATGTATAAGTAATAACAGGTAATATGTATTCAATGTGATTTTTTAGTGGTGTAATGAGGAGGAATAAAGGTGGCACAGGCAGGTCAGAAAGATCTTACACTTCATTTCGCTGTGCTTTATTTCGTTCAGGCTGACAAGCCTGATATTCGTTTTGCTCATGCCTTCCTCCCCGTCATTGCGAGGAGGCTGTGTTGTGGAATAAAGGGTTGGGAAGGTTAACGACGCGGCAATCTCCCCGAATCGGCATCCCAAGTGGCTTAGGGAGATCGCGTCGTCGGCGGGCAATGGAGTCCTGATTCACCGTATAATACTCCTCGCGATGACAGGGCTTTTACTACTAACCACATCCATATCCAACGTCATTGCGAGGAGGCAGGGATGTGGAATACAGGGTTGGGAAGGTTAACGACACGGCAATCTCCCGGAATCGGCATCCCAAGTGGATTAAGGAGATCGCGTCGTCGGCAGGCAAGGGAGTCCTGACTTACTGTATAATACTCCTCGCGATGACTGGGCTTTTACTACTAACCACATCCATATCCAACGTCATTGCGAGGAGGCTGTGTTGTGGAATACAGGATTGGGAAGCTTAACGACGAAGTAATCTCTCCGAATCGGCATCCCAGGTGGGTTAAGGAGATCGCGTCGTCGGCGGGCAATGGAGTCCTGACTTACCGTATAATACTCCTCGCGATGACCGGGCTTTTACTACTAACAACATCCATATCCAACGTCATTGCGAGGAGCTTGGGATGTGAAGTACAGGTTTGGTATATATAACGACGAAGCAATCTCCCGGAAGCGACATCCCAAGTGGATTAAGGAGATCGCGTCGTCGAAAAAAAGTGGAAGCCTAAGCCCAGGCTAAAGAAACTCCTCGCGATGACGGGTTTATTTATAGTTCTTAGGAATAATCTCGTAGTAAAGGTCTTTCCACTCCGGGTTGAAGTCATTAATCAAATCAATCTTTTTCTGTCGCGATCCTGCCTTAATTTGTTTCTCTCTTTCAATAGCGTGAATAGGATCACCGGGTCCCTCAAAGAAAACCAGCCTGTCTACATTATATCTTTTAGTAAAACCTTTGATTTGTTTGTTCTTATGCTGCCAAACCCGATTTACTAAGTCACTTGTAACCCCGGTATACAGGACTGTATGATGTTTATTGGTCAGGATGTACACGTAAAGGTCTTTATCTCTTGGCATTACAGATTATAATAAAAACGCCCCGTCATTGCGAGGAGGCCGCAAATCCGAATGTAGGGCTGGGTGCATAACGACGCGGCAATCTCCCGGAATCGGCATCCCATGTGGCTTAAGGAGATCGCGTCGTCGTCGGGCAATGGAGTCCTGACTTACCGTATAATACTCCTCGCGATGACCGGGCTTACTACTAACCACATCCATATCCAACGTCATTGCGAGGAGGCGCAAATCCGAATGTAGGGCTGGGTGCATAACGACGAAGCAATCTCCCGGAATCGGCATCCCAAGTGGCTTAGGGAGATCGCGTCGTCGGCAGGTGGTGTAGTCTAAGTCTAAACAAAGATGCTCCTCGTGATGACTGAGTTTTTATTTGTCCAACTTTCCAGAATTGAAGAACTTGTCAGCGAACCGATCATTCATTCAAAATTCAGAATAAGAAACCATGAGAACGAATATATCCTCCGGGGCGGAGTGGGAAAATAAAGTCGGCTACAGCCGGGCGGTGAAGACAGGGAATCAGATCTTTGTTTCCGGTACCACAGGCATTGATGAAAACGGGGACGTTGTGGGTAAAAATGACATCTACCTTCAAACCAAACAATGCATCCTGAATATTGAGAAGGCGCTGAAGGAGCCTGGTGCTTCACTGGAGGATGTGGTTCGTACGCGGACGTTCATCACGGACATAGACCGGTGGGAGGAATTCGGGAAAGCTCATCAGGAGTTTTTCGGGGAAATTAAACCGGCGGCTACATTGGTGGAGGTTTCGCGGCTCATCCATCCGGATTTACTGGTGGAGATTGAGATGGATGCGGTGGTTTAGGTTTTAGTGAGTCATTCGTAGGTATCCTCAGGATGACTCTGTTTTCCCCCCCATTGTCATCCTGAGTGCGTAGTAAAGAACGAGGGGCAGTGCCCGTTAACACGAAGGATCTCAACCTCTGGCATAGCAAGTGGTTTAACCTTTGAAATCCCTCGTGATGTAGTTTAGAATCCTGTCAAGCTATAGTACACTCGGGATGACAACGAGTATGAAAAGGGGCTGTGCCGGGAATTGTCTGGTGAGCATCATGGCCAGAGTTCTTCGGAAGTATCCTCAGGATGACTTTGTTTTTTCCCCATTATCATCCTTGTAGATGGCAAGCTTTGTGGTTTTTGCATTGGGCATAATAAAGCACATTAGTAAGGAAAGGGAGATCCTTCACTGCATTGCGCTACGCTACATTTCGTTCAGGATGACAGTGCTATTACTATATAACAAGTAAGCCGCAGTTGGCGGCTTAAGATTGTTTCCCAATAACCCTGTCATACTGAGCGGAGCGAAGTATCTCATGTTTGTGGTTCCGGGGCATATCAGCAACGGGTTCAGGATGACTGTTAACCACTAAAATCTAACCATCACATTAAACGAAGGCTGGATGCCTAAATCATAGACGTTCACGGCTTGTGAGCTGAGTCGACGCTGCGAGGCCGGTACAGAAGTGTCGATCACTAAATCCAGTTCGCGGTACCAGGTATTCTGATGGTCCAGCAGGTTGAAAACCGAAGCCCCGATTTCTACCTGGGTTCCGTCCAGTTCCATATCATATTCAAAACCGATATCAACACGACGGTAATCATCCAGTCGCTGCTGATCTTCCACCTGTAAAAAGTACAATCGGTTTGGTGTTCCGGAAGCAACGGTCAGGCTGAAAAAGGTTTTCAGGTTGGGAATAACCCGGTATTCAATGGTTGAATTGAAGCTGTGCGTCCGGTCCCATTCGGCATGGAATTCTTCTCCACCCAGCAGATTTGGATTTTGAAAAGTGGCTTCCGAAAGGGTATAAGAGTGGGTTAGCGTCCACTTCTGAAAACGGTTCTTCAGCAAAAACTCAAGTCCTTTAGCCGTACCGTCGTTGTCATAAAACCAGGGCGGGGCATTAAAGCTGTTGATCAGTGTTTGAGCGTTAATGTCAAATAACCGGGCGTTATCCAGCGACTTATGATAGCCTTCCACCTGGAACAACGTGTTGTTCAGAAGCCTGAAATAAACGCCCGCAGTAAAGTAATCTGAAGCCGTTGGCGGCTGCTCCTCCGAACTGAGAATCCAGACATCCGGACTGCTGATATTGTAAAACGCCAGCCGGTGCGTAAACTGGTAATTCCGGCTGTATCCCAGTCCTAAAGAAACATCACGCTCGTTAAAGAATTTCAGTTTTACCCGTGGGGAATAGTACAGGTAATCACCATCTGTATAGTAATGCAACCGTGAACCGAGATGGACATCCACAATATCCAGAGAGGTAACATCAAGCTGGGCATAAAGGTCGGCCAGGCTGGATTCGAAAGAGGTCAGGAATCCGGGACGGTCAAAAGATTCTTCGAAATATTCCCCCAGAAAATACTGGTACGATGCTCCGAATGTCCATTGGGTGTTGGGCAGCACCAGATCGAAAGATTGATCCAGTTTTACTTCGTTGAAAATGCTTTCGTTTTGAAGCGGAAAGGTAAATACTTCTATGTTTGCACCGTTTTGTTGCACGCGGTTATAGACAAAATCATCTTTGCTGAATTCGGAGTTATAGATGCTGACCGCCGCCATCGAGCTGCTGTAGAGCCGGCCAGAAACCGGAGATTTATAGGACAAACTGGAACTAAAATTTCCCCACTCATTAAGGGTTTTTACTTCTTCCCGGGCAAAACGCTGTCCGGGATTGTTGGGGGTGAACCGGCGCACGAGTCGCTCAGCATTCTGGCTCACATCATCGGCTCCATAATAAGCACCGGCGATCAGTCGGCTTCCGTTTTCAAATTCAACATACATTTTTCCATGAAGATCAAAGAAAGCAGCGTCATATTCCCCCGGAAAAACCAGTCGCGATTCCAGATTGGTGATGTTATCGCCGGAGAGATTGCTGGGCCGGTCGATGTTCAGTCCAAAAGCAATCAGTTCATCATTCTGAAACCAATTCAGGGCATTCATATAGGACGTGCGTCCGGAAAACAGCCAGCTGCTTTTACCCGGAACAATAGGACCCTGAAGAGTGGCGTTAAAGGCAGTATTGCTGAGTCCGGCTGAAGCGCCAAAATCATTCAATGAGCCGGTTTTGGTGAGCATGGCTATGGTTCCGCCGGGCGAGGACTGAAACTGTGCGGGCGTCACGTCATAGAAAAAACCGGAGGTTTGAAGTGCGCTTGGGTTGAAACTATCCAGCAGCCCGAAAAGATGACTTTGATTGTAAATCGTAATGCCATCCAGCAGGATGTGTGTGGCATCAGCTGAACTGCCCCGTACATTGATTCCATTATTAAGCGCGGTTCCATTGGTGACGGAGGGAAGGGCCTGTAAGGCTTTGGTGGTATTGTTTTCTCCCAGAGGATTCAGCACGCCGGCGTTTACAAAATTGCGGTAGATGCTGTCGGAGCCTGACGGGTAGGTAAACCCGGTTACAATGATATCGTTTGCCTGAACAGCGGTTGGCATGAGCCGGATAGTCAGATCCTTGAACGATGTATGCTCATTCAGATTAAGCTGAATCTGGTTGTTTTCATATCCAAGATAGGAGCAATTCAGGATAACCGATTTCCCGGATAAGGTTTCCTTAATGCTGAAAACACCGGAGGCATTGGTAGCTACGCCTTTTTTAGTTCCGTTCTTTTCAAAGTAAACGGTAGCGTAGGGTAGGCGCTCGCCGGTTTCGGCATCTACTACCTGTCCCGATACAGAAAATTGTGCAGCTGAGGATGTTGACTGCTTATACAGGATGATTTGCTTTCTGGAGGTATCGGCTTCAACGGCGATGTTGAAGCGGGAAAGTCCGGCCCGCAGTGAGTCGATTATAGATTCAGAAGAGGCCGAAAAGCTTAAGCTGATACCAGCAAGTTGAGATTCCCGGTACAGAAATCGGTATTGGTCTTCGGATTCAATAGCATCAATAATTTCAAGTACCGGAGTCTGATCAAAGTCATATTGTGCACTGACAAAGCGGGGTAAAACAAGGCAAATGATCGCCCCGAAAAATATGATCAGCCATTTCTCTCTCATCATGAATTTGATTTAAAGACATATGAATCTTGACCGGTTTGTGTGAAGGTTCCACCCAATACCAGCTCAAGATCGCTAAGTACAGAAGGCAGATCAGTCAGCTGAACAGAACCGCTCAGGTTTTCCTGAAGAATTCCGGGCTCAGCCTGAATATGGATATTGAAATGCTGCTCCAGTTCACTGAACACCTGTTTTACGGCTTCATTTTGGAATATCAGTTCATTATTCAGCCAGTCGGTAAATGATGTCTCATCTGTATTAGCTATCTGCGGGGTTTCTGTAGTTTCATTCACGGTAGATGATTGTCCCGGAGCAAGTTCTACCGACTGCCGGCTATTCAGGGAAGTATATTGAATGCGTCCTTCCTGAAGGTATACGGTGGAGGCGTTGCCCCAGTCACTCAGTATAAATTTGGTTCCCAGTACCTGTACTTCTGATTGGCCTGTTTTTACCGAAAATATCCGGTCCGGATTTGTGGTTACTTCAAAAAAGCCTTCACCAGTCAGTTTGTACCCGGCTGTTTGTTCAGAAATATCCATCTCGTATAATTTCGAATGGGGGCGAAGGGTGACTGATGAGCCATCGGGCAGTGAAATGGTTTCAGCTGTCGCTAAACTTTCCCCAATCAAAACAGGAGCGGTCAGGTTTTGGTACAGATAGCTTCCTGCAAATGCTGCGATGACTAAGGCCGCGGCTACCGCATATCTTCGGATGGCCGGGGATAATTTGAGAATTCGTGCTGAACCAGTGTTTTCATTAATTTCGGTTTGAATGGAATCCCAGATAGATTCAGAGCTGATGGCTGTTTCGGACTTTCCTACAGAGTCTTTATACTCAAAAAGCCTGCCCAACAAAGGATCTGAAGAACTTTTCAGGACACTGAGATTCGGCAAAGCCTCGCCAATTTGACGCGCCAGCTGAAGGTCTTGATCGTCCGGTGATATGTTTTGATTGTCAGCCATTAAAATTATTGGTCTAAGGAAAAACCAGGCAGACCCGTTCAAAAGTCTGCCCGGTAATGTTTGAAGATTAGTTTGGGTTAGTCATTGTCATCATCGTCGTCATCATCACTATCATCGTCTCCACCGTCGTTATCGTCATCATCATCGTCTCCATCTCCATCATCTTCTGAAAGTTCGAACTCGATTTCTTCAGCGATAAATTCAGAGCGGTTATTCGGATTTCGGTATCCTTCCACTTCAGCAGTAACACCTATTCCGGCTTCCAGGGCTCTTGCTACAGCTTCCAGCGAATCCAGTCCGTCATCACCTTCGATTTCTGTACGATCAGAGACCTGAACCAGAATATCGTTTCTGAGGGTTACGGTTTGATTCAGGGTATCTACAGCCACGACAGAAGATTCAATGTCAATCTCATTATCGCTCACAAAACCAGTACGCAGATTTACTTTGAACAAGCGGTTAATATTCGCAAAGCGAAGAAGGGCTGTTCCGTCACCGTCCATTTCAATAGTCCCGGAAATGGTTTTGGAGGAACCTTCTCCATTACTGCTTCTGAATAGGTTCAGTTCATAGGTCAGCGTTCCGGTTACACCTTGTGTGAGTGAACCGTAAGCGGCTACGGTATCTTTATTCACCTGAATATCCAGGAAATTGATCTCGTTCACGAAAGAACGTTCGAACGTATCACCTTCTCTGGTTACCCCGTCAATAGAGCCATTGCCATAATGGTTTCCATCAATGGTGAGAATGGAGCTGGCACTGCTGACACCGGTTATTGAAAAAGTATCTGCACGACTAAATTCAGAACTCTTGAATCGATTTTGAGTAGTTCCTGTTTTATCGGAAGTGAAATCGATGTTTTCAATGCGCTCACGATTCATTCTTGGAGCTGCAATATACTCTCCGTTCAAATCGGTGAATACATAGGTTAGCACAGCAGAAAGGCTTTTCTGGAAATTCGGGTTGTTCACTTCCCGGTCAAAACTGATGGTATGCGTTCCCGTTTCCGGATCATACTCATACTGATAGTTGCTTTCTCTTCCGCGGCCAGAATGGTCGTCATCATCATGATCCTGGTAACCTTTCATTTGGTTGTCGGATCCGAATCCTGAGGATGAAACATTGGTAAGTGCATCGTTCAGGCTGGAGAAAACGCCGTCATTATCATCAGAAAGGGCCTGACCCATAATCTGGCTGGCGGCTTCTATTTCTTCTGCTGTCAGTTCCTGATTGTTGATATCGTCGGAGATATCGTCCAGGGTACAGGCAGAGAGCATGGCTGCCAGTACTACGAGCGGAAGTATTTTTTTAG
This sequence comes from Gracilimonas sp., assembly GCF_040218225.1. Classification (NCBI taxonomy): domain Bacteria; kingdom Pseudomonadati; phylum Balneolota; class Balneolia; order Balneolales; family Balneolaceae; genus Gracilimonas; species Gracilimonas sp. The sequence goes on along the minus strand of NZ_JAVJQO010000008.1, from coordinate 882,063 downwards.
GAATTTTATTGAATAGTGATTTCATAATGATTCAATTAATTATGTGTTCACTACTAGTACACATCAGATTCAAAGTTCCCCTAATCACATAGTAAATAAATTTCCACAGAATTCATGCAAGAAAAAGTCCTGTTATATTTACCTGAGAATCAGATGGAAATTGACTTATAGATAATCTTTTGCAGCTTCAGAAAGCGAGGAGCGGAGATCTTTAAGGGCCAGCCCCATATGGTTTTCGATGGTTTTGACGGATACATCCAGAAACTCTGCGGCTTCTTTATAAGTGAATTCCTGCAGAAAACAGAGCCTGAATACATGTTGTCGCTTTTCGGGCATTGCGGAAATGGCCTGTTCAATGGTTCTGTTTAATTCTTCCTGATGAATATTCTGATCAGGACGGTTGCCGGAGTCACTGTAGTCCAAATCCTGAACTTCTTTATTCTGATCGAATTTCTCGTTATCACGAAACAAGTTGAGCATTCGCGTATAGGCAATTCGGAAAAGATAAGCCCGCAATGATTTATGTTCTTCAATTGAAGAGCGGTTCTCCCAAATATACACAAAGGCTTTCTGGATCAGGTCTTCAGCGGCTTCTTTTGCAACACCTCGGGCAGATAAATATCGAAACAATTCACTATGATGGGCATCAAAAAATTTTTTAAATGCTTTTTGATCACCGTTTTTAATTTTTAAATAAATCTGCGTTTCGTTAGACTCCCCGTCGAGCGAAGTACCCAGAAGCAGCAGTAAGTGAATAATGGATAGATCCATAGATGAAATTTAATTAGGACCGAATTTCAATAAAATACCTTAGAATAAGAAATCAGATGAAGTCATTTTGGTTCATATTATTGTTGAGTATAGGATTTTTAGCTCAGGACGAAGGATCGGTTGAAGTTTACAGGGTAGAAAAGGAAGAGCATATTGAATTGCACGCAAGGAATACGCATTTATTTCCTGTGACGATTGAACTGGATGCAGAAACAGAGAGACTGGAGGAGAACAAAAGACTCCCGGTAATTGACTTTATTCCGCCTCAGAGCAACCAGCTTTTGGTAAGTTTCAAATATACCGACCTTAGCCAGGGATGGGATCTCAGCACCAAATACCGGTATTATGTGGGTAGCATTTTTGCCCGTCATAATGATTCATTTGCTTATCGGCTGCCATTTCCTGTGGGAGAGACCTATAAAGTAGATCAGGGATTTGGAGGATCGTTTTCTCATTATGGGGATTTGCAGCATGCGCTGGACTTCAACATGCCAAAGGGCACAAGAATCTATGCAGCACGCAGCGGTAAGGTCGTGATGATGGAGGAGGAGCATAATCGGGGAGGAGGTACAGAAGACATGATGGAGTACGCTAACTTCATCACCATTTTGCATGATGACGGCACTTTTGCCGATTACTCACATTTGAGACATCAGGGCGTTGAAGTTCGTTTGGGCCAGGAAGTGAGAACAGGCCAGCTTATCGGGTATTCCGGCGCTACAGGATATGCTACCGGTCCGCACCTTCATTTTACGGTCAAAAAAGCCAAAAGAGGTGGTGGTTTTATTTCGATACCGGTGAAATTCACCACCAAAGATGGCATTATTGAACTAAAAGAAGGCCAGAGTTATATCGGTTATTGATTTGGTTAGTTATGAGTAGTGAGTTACGGGTTATGAGATTTTGACTTAACCATTTTACTCAGTCCTCATAACTCACTACTTATTCCTAATTGCCTTCTTTGAAGGATTCGTTAACCAACACAGGTTCTCCAAAGCCAAGTTGTTCTAAACGATCCATTTGTGTTTTGGCATCGCCCACCACCAGCCAGATCATTTTATCCGGATTAGCATAGGTTTCGGCCAGCTCCCGGATACGCTCTTGGGTCATATTCTTAACGATTTCTTCGCGCTGCTTGATGTAGTCAGGTGACCAGCCATAAGCACTGATATTTTCCAGCATATTCAGTTTGGCGCCTAAGGTTTCAAACCGGCGGGCATTACTTTTCAGCAGGAAGCTCTTGGTGTTTTCAAGATCTTCTTCGGTGAAAGTGTCGGGATAATTTTCCAGAATTTCTTTGACCAGAGCCGCTGATTCATATGTCACATTGGTTCGTACACCACTTGAAATCATAAACGGACCGGCGATATCAGAACCGGAAAATCCGGAGCCAATTCCATAGGTGTAGCCTTTACCTTCTCTGAGTTCCTGAGTGAAACGGGAAGCAAAACCACCGCCACCAAGCTTGTAGTTCATTACTTCAGCCGGATAGAAGTCGGGATGGGTTTCAGGCATGGCCAGATAACCAAATCGCAAAACGGATTGTTTGGCATCCGGTACATCATAGAAATATACTTTTGAAGCGGAAGGAGATTCCGGCGATTCAGATTCAGGGATTTCAACCTCTTTTGATTCCCATCGCTCGTTAATGCTTTTGAGCGAGGCTACAACTTCACCCTGATCAATAGCTCCAACCACATGCATATCAGCTACGGAAGGAGACAAGTAATTTTCATAATAGGATTTCAGGTCATCCAGCGTTATTGCTTCGATACTGTTTGTAGTACCGATAGGGTTGAAGGATAAAATATGATCTTCACCATACAGTAATTTATTGAAGGTGTTGGTGGCAATACTATTTGGATTGGCACTTTGCTGAGCAATCTGACTCATCGTGCTCTGTTTAGCCAGATCAAACTCGCGTTCATCCCAGCGGGGTTCCAGCAGCATTTCCTCTACCAGCTTAAGGGTTTCATCGTAATAACGAGCAAGTGAGTTCCCCCTGATGGTAATAGATTGACGGCCTGAGTTTATATTTATGCTTGCGCCCAGCTCATCGATGGCTTGTTCCAGTTCTTCCGGGGTTTTATTGGCAGTTCCTTTGGTTAAGAGTTCTGCAACCAAATTGGCTACACCGGTTTTATCTGGATTTTCCAGCATCAATCCGCCTTTAATGGTGATCTCAAATTCAACCAAAGGCAGCTCGTAGTTTTCAATTCCATATACATCCAGTCCATTCGAAAGCTCCGTTTCCCAAACTTCAGGTACTTTCAAATCCGGACTTTCACCATAGGGAGGTTCCACAGAACGGTCAAAGCTGGATGGCGTTTTTTCATAAGCTGTTTCCTCGGGAAGGGTAAAGCTTTCGCCTTCTCCATTTTGAACAATCTCTTCTTCGACTACTTCAGCCAGTTCAGATCCTTTCAGCGCCAGTTCTTCCTGGCCCTGTGGTACAAAGCTGGTGGCTACGAAATGCTGGCCTTTGATGTATTTCTGATATACCCGCATTACATCTTCTTTAGTCACAGCCAGCGTTTTCTGGATGTCTTTGTTGATATAACCGGGGTTATCTGCAAAGATGTTGTACTGAGCCAGCTGAAATGCCTTTCCAAGCACACTTGAAAGACCATTATAGAAATCGGTTTCGATGCCCGCTTTGATGCGATCAAGGTCAGCTTGTGTAAATCCTTCTTGCTCAAACAACATAAAAGCCTCGTTTACGGCTCCGGCAACGTCATTCAGGTCCGTATTCGGATATGCACGGGTGATGAACGAAATTTCACCAGCCAATTCAGAATTTCCGCTGTTCATGAACACATTGGAAGTCAATTCCTGCTCTTCAACCAACACTTTATAAAACGGCGCTTTTTTCCCATCAGCCAGAAGTTCGGTGAGGATGTCCAGTGCGTATGCATCTTCATGATATAAATCGACACCCGGCCAAACCATTCGTAATTCAGGCAAACGGGCGAAATTATCTTCATAATATTTTTTCTTGGTTTGATCCAAAGATGCTGGCATATCCGGTAGCGGTTCAATTTCTTCGCCACGGGGAATTTCATCAAAATACTTGTGGATCCATTCCTTGGCCTGATCAGAATCAAAATCACCGGCAAGTACTAAAGTGGCATTATTTGGAACATACCAGCGATTGTAGAAGTCTTTTACATCCTGAAGAGTGGCATTCTGGAGGTCCTCCAGAGAACCAATAACCTGCCAGTTGTATGGGTGTTCTTTTGGATACATATTCTTGCCAACCACGTAATTGGCATGACCATAAGGCGCATTATCCACTCCCTGGCGCTTCTCATTCTTGACCACCTGCTTCTCCTTGGCGAGTACCGCTTCGGTTACGGTATTAATGAAAAAGCCCAGTTTATCAGCTTCGGCCCAAATCATTTTTTCCAGGGCATCTTTAGGAACTGTCTGGAAATAATTAGTTCGGTCACGACTGGTTGAGCCGTTTGCTCCTGAACCTCCGATTCGGCTGCTCATTTTATCCAACCCGCCTTTGCCAAGGTTCTCGGATTCCAGAAACAGCAGATGCTCGAATAGGTGGGCAAAACCGGTGCGCCCTTCAATTTCACGGGCTGAACCGACGTGGAAAGTCAGTGCTACCGCAACAACAGGGTCGGAATTGTCTTTATGAAAGATAACTTCCAGACCATTGTCTAGCGTGAATTTTTCATAGTCAACAGAGAACTCATTTTGCTTTTGTACACAAGATATGGCGAGAAAAGAAGTGAGTAAAAGTGTGGAGAAAAGATAGAGAATGCGTGGCTTCATGGGATGTGTTGAGTTTGGTTAAGTCGGAATATACGTGGTGGGGAAATACGCTGCTGTAAATATTCTTGTTGCGGATGGATTTGTTAAAATTGGTGAATGCAGCGAGGGTGCAAACATATGCGCCCCATCACACTTCACGAAGGGCTGAAACCCTTCGCTTGTTTACCGGAAGAGAGGGTTGCAGATGGGAAGATGGTGTTTGATGATTGGGTGCATTCCGGTAAGCAAGCGAGTCGTTTACGGCATCATTTATAAGAGATGATGGAGAAAAACAATTATACAGATTTACTCCACCGGCACCAATCGCATCGTTCGGATTTCCACCTCTTCAAAAAGGGTTGAATCCTGGTAAAGCCATCTGTACTGACCATCGAGCCACAGATCGGTTTGGTCGCCATAATGGTCTGATAACGGATTCCCGGATTGTCCGGTAGGCAGGATGCTTTTGCTCTTGCTCATATCAGATAAATCAGAAATACGACGTATGGAAGGCCCAAGTATCATTTCAAAAGCATTATTCCAGCGATATTGACCATTATTTACGCTCATACCGTGGCTGGGGACTTTATATGGACCTTTACTGAGTACGTTATCCACAATGAGTTTCAATGCTTTTGGTGCTTCCGGGTCTTTGGCTGCCTGAGATAAGAGTGGCGGTTCCAGCCTGAGTGTATGAAGCTGCTCCCATCTCCATTCAAATGGTTCACTGCCCAGAGAATCACTTAAAAACAGAATGGCATCCTGCATGCTTTTTACCACCATATCTTCTTTGGTCTCAACGGAGTCGGTAGCCAGATTATCGAATAAAGAACTTTCTGTATCTATGAGCGATGACATAGTCCGGACCGGGATATTCTCATGATGAATGAAATTGGAGTAGGCTACATCGCCGAAGTCATCCTTAAGCGTGTTTTGTGTAAAGTTCACAAAGAAAACGTCAAAAATAGAAGCGGCGGTTGATTTCAAATCGTACTGATAGTTCCAGTTCTCCAGGTAGGAAATGGGAAGGTCAAAATTATATGCATCCTGCCCCTTAATGATCTCGAGGATCTTTGGCGTCAGTTTGGCTGCAAAGGCAGAGTAAGAATCGTTTTGTAGCTGCTGAAATTGGTCGTATCCCAAAGTGGAATCTGAAGTCAGAATTTGTTCAATGCGTTCAATCCTTGAAGGGGGCTCCCAGAATGTGGCAATATAATAAGGGTAACTGTCGGTAGTGATTTTATTGTTGGCATTGGCAATCCAGCCATCTTCCGGATTAATTAGCCGGGGCATTTGTTCATGAGGAATAAAGCCCTGCCAGTCCTGTGATGGGTCCCAGCCTCGTCTCAAGGTAATCGGGTCGCCGGTTCGGATAGGAAGTTTGGCCACCGAATACATTGCGATGTTGCCTTCTACATCACCATACATCAGGTTCAAACCCGGCACACCAAAAGTTGGGAGGGCGTCCTTGAAATCCTGAAAATTATCTGCCCAGTTGATTTGATACAGCGTCCGCATCTCGTTACTCATTTCATAGCCCGTCCACTGCATGGTTATAACTTTATCTTCCGTCAAAGCCTGAACCGGATAGATGTCAGAAATGACCGGTCCGTGTTTGGTGTAGCGAATTTCAAAAGACTGGTCATCACCGTCTTTAACTTTTATAATCTCCCGAATTTTATTGAACTGTTGGTAAGAAGCAGTGGAGTCGTTTAGAGAATCGGCTACATATCGGCCACGATCCTGTGGATCTACTTGCTCGAGAAAGAAGTCAGTGTCATCACTCATGATACTGGTAAATGACCATGCCATCCGATCGTTTTGGCCAATGATTATAGCCGGCACTCCGGCAAGGGTAGCACCCGATACGTTCTTTCCATTCAGATTCAGGTGTACCTCATACCATTTACCGGGCATATCCAATCCAAGATGCGGATCACCGGCAAGAAGTGGATAACCCGATTCTGATTTGGAACCATCTATCACCCATGCATTACTCCCAACATGAGTTCCTTCCATTTCAAGCAGTTCACGTTTGTTAATTTCCTGTTGCAGCATAGGCATCAGCGCTGAAGAAAAGCCCATGGATTCGGTATCATCCAATGAGGTTGGAGCTGTATCAGGGAATCTCAATTGAAGCTGATCAAACTGGTTGGCTGGTAGTTTTTCCTGTAAATAACCGTAGGTAACTTCACTCCACCAGCCCATATTCAATTCCCAGCTCATGAGCCGGCTGACGGCCAGTGAACGGGCGGGATTCCATTCAAGCGGCTGGATTCCGGTCAATGAAAACTCAACCGGCAAACGATTTGAGTTGTCATCTACAAATGCATTCACTCCATTTGAATAGGCATTCAATACAGATCGCTCTTGCTGTCCAAGAGTATCTACAAGCTGTTGCGCAATTTTCCAGAAGCCGAGCGTCCGCTGATATTTATCCAGATTGATAAGCTCCTGATCATTTCCAAAGAACTCCGCAAACCGGCCTTCGGCAGCGATCTGTGTGAGTGTCATTTGCCAAAGCCGGTCTTGTGCATGAACATAGCCTAACGCATAGTATAAATCTTGCACATTGCGGGCATAGATATGAGGAACGCCGTATGCGTCCCAATGAATTTGAACCTCTTCAGAAAGCCCATTCATGGTAATGGTTTCTTCATAATCGGGCAGGGGTTTGTAGAAGGTCCAGTAGAAAGCCAGGCCGGCAAAGCCCAGGATCAGAATGAAAAAGAAGATCAACAGCTTTAAAAAAGTGTTCATGCAGTAGTAAGTATTAAATTGAAACTGTTATGGAAATTAAACAATCTGAAGGGGATATAAATCCATTATTTTTTATTTGGAGTTGGTCGGAGTGAGGTATGGATGAAGGGTTCATTACGACTTTTCTTCAAGGGATGAAAGAATCAGTTTCACAATGTCATCCTGAGTGCGTAGTGAGTAGCGAAGGGTAGTGCTGGAGAACACGAAGGATATCAAATTGTAATTTATCGTTGACGTCAGGCGTTGAGATCCTTCGCGTTTATAACCTAAACCTGTATGGCATCTCTTCGCTCAGGATGACAATATTTGTTGCTGATTTATGAATACCAATCCTTGGCCAGGTCATTCCACTTCGGATTCATACTATCTATTAATTGCTTTTTCTTCTTTCGACTCCAACCCTTGATTTCTTCTTCTCTCTGAATGGCATATCCAACATCATCTGTTTCGGCATAATAGACCAGTTTGTGTAAGTTATATTTCTTAGTGAAACCATCAATCAGCTTTTGCTTGTGCTGATAAACTCTGTGCTGCAGATCATTAGTCATTCCAGTGTAAAGCATCCTGGAGCTATTGCTCAATATGTATGCATAATAAGATTTACTCATGTTTGTTAGAGCACATTTAAAAGAATTACTTACAGATTTTTCCGGCTACCCTCAATTGTCATCCTGAGTGAGTAGTGAGTAGCGAAGGGTAGTGCTGGAGAACACAAAGGATATCAAATTGTAATTTATCGTTGACGTCAGGCGTTGAGATCCTTCGCGTTTATAACCTAAACCTGTATGGCATCTCTTCGCTCAGGAGGACAGTTTTTGTTGCTTGATTGGTTTGAGGAGTCGATAAGAAATCAAACAAGTCATTTACGGCTTCACGATTCTAAATCCGAATTAAATGCAGTTTGAATGATTCTCCCATAACATGTATTTAAGGGATGAATTCAAACCTAACAAAAGCCAAAGCACTTCATGGAACAGCATTCAGAGCGGGTAACCCGCGAGCATTTAATACACCAACTGGAAGGCGGGCAGGCATTTATAAAAATAGAGGATTTACTGGATGAAATTGATTTCGAAGATTTGGGAAAGCGCCCGGATGGACTTCCATATTCTTTTTACGAACAGTTTTTTCATTTACGGGTTGCTCAGTATGATATCCTGGATTTTAGCAGAAACAGCCATTATGAGCGAATGACCTGGCCTGATGATTATTGGCCGATGGAGCAGGCTCCTGCAAGTGAAGAAGAATGGGAAGAACTGAAAAAGCAGTTCTTTGACGAACGTGATGAGATGATGAATTTTATTCTGGATCCAAAAAATGACCTGCAGACCGAAATTTCCCACGGTGATGGACAAACCTTACTTCGTGAAGCCTTACTGGTTCTGGAACATAACGCATATCATATTGGTCAGCTGGCGATTATATTTCGGTTGTTGAATAAGGAGTGAAGTCAAAAGGGTAGCAAAGGGTGATGTTCATGAGTAATATTTTCATCCTGAGTGTGTAGTGAATAGCGAAGGGTTGGGGAAGATAACACGAAGGACCTCAAATCATGAATCATCAGCTATGTTTGACGTTGAGATCCTTCGCGACAATCAGCAAAACCTGCATAAAAGTCTCTTCGCTCAGGATGACAATTTTATTTCAGTCATTGGAGAAGTAAGTCGTTTACGGCATCGCTTACCATGTAAAAGCACCAAGTTAATCCTACTCAGAAAACATCTCATTCAGCTGTTCCTGAACACGAATGAAGGTAGTTCTTTTGGTCAGCTCTTTTAGTTGTTTGGCACCTACATAGGTACAGGTAGAACGCACCCCACCCAAGATATCCTGAACGGTATCTTCCACTGGTCCTCGGTAAGGCACTTTCACTGTCTTCCCTTCTGAGGCCCGGTATTCGGCAACACCTCCGGCATATTTATCCATAGCGGTTTCAGAGCTCATGCCGTAGAATGATTTAAATTTTTCGCCATTTTCTTCTATCAGTTTTCCACCGCTTTCCTCATGACCGGAAAACATCCCGCCAAGCATTACGAAGTCAGCCCCTCCGCCAAAAGCTTTGGAAACATCACCAGGGGATTTACAGCCCCCATCAGATATAATTTGTCCGCCAAGCCCATGAGCAGCATCCGCGCACTCTATGATAGCAGACAGCTGAGGAAAACCTACACCGGTTTTGAGTCGGGTTGTACAAACCGATCCGGGGCCAATCCCAACTTTTATGATATCAGCTCCGGCTAACAATAACTCTTCTACCATTTCACCTGTTACCACGTTTCCGGCAATAATTACTTTTGCGGGATATTTTTCACGTACTTTTTTCACGAACTTTACGAAGTGTTCAGAGTAACCGTTGGCTACATCAATGCAAATGAAGCGAAGCTGAGGAAATTCCTCCATAAGTGTATCCAGCTTATCCATATCTGAAGACCCGGTTCCGGTACTTACAGCAATATACTCCGTGATATTTTTATCGGCCGACTTTAAGAAAGCTTTCCATTCCTGAATTGAATAATGCTTGTGGATGGCGGTAAACATTTTGTATTCAGCCAAAGCTTTCGCCATTTCGAAGGTCCCCGTTGTATCCATGTTGGCAGCCATTACAGGAACACCGGTCCAGTCTTTTTCGGCATGCAGGAATTTAAAAGTCCGTTCCAGGGAAACGTCTGCCCGTGATTTCAGGGTAGATCGTTTTGGCCGGATCATTACATTTTTAAAACCAAGCTTGATATCTAGTTCTATGCGCATAATATTTTTTCAAAATTTCAGGCTAACAGTTACTTACGAAAGATGATAAAATTCAGGACGAAACTGAATATGTATTTTCTAATGTCAAGAATGTGAAATCACATTCATATATTGCAGACATGCAGAGATATCTACTTACGATTGAGTACGACGGCACCGATTTTTCAGGCTGGCAGATTCAACCCAATGCACCTACCGTTGAGCAAACTATTGAGGATGCATTCTCTACGATTCTGCAATCCAGTATTGATATAATAGGGCAGGGGAGAACCGATGCCGGTGTACATGCAACCGGACAAACAGCACATATAGATTTACCCGAAACTGTTGCTGCCGAAGATCTTATCTATAAAGCAAACAAGCTGATTGGGAAAGAAATTCAAATCACGGATATAAAAAAGGTGGGCGCTGAGTTCCACGCTCGTTTTGATGCAGTTGGCCGACAGTATGAATACACCATCACTAAAAGATGGATGCCGTTGAAGGAACGTTATTCGTGGCAGCTCAATCAACCCATCAACTTTGCTAAACTGGAAAGTTGTGCCAATATCTTGAAAGGGGAGTTTGATTTTGCAGGATTTTCTAAGTTCAATGAAGACAACATGACGACCCTTTGTGAAATCCAGCTTTCGGAATTTGAGCAGGAGGGAGAGGTGATCCGGTATCATATCAGAGCCAATCGGTTTTTGAGGAATATGGTACGCCGACTGGTGGGAACAATGGTGCGCGTAGCACAAGACAAAATGACGATGTCACAGTTTGAGGAGGCTTTAACAAACCCGGATTCAAACATTCCAACTTTTACAGCACCTGCGGGGGGATTGGTGCTTCAGAAAGTTTTCTATAAAAAGTGAAGAAAAGTGTTGAAAGTAGGCGGATAATGTCTTTATATTTGTCGCCCCTTCAACGGGGCTTTTTTTATTTATTGAAGTAAATAAAGTCAAAAAGCTACAAACATTCCTCGGTAGCTCAGTGGCAGAGCAGTTGACTGTTAATCAATTGGTCGTAGGTTCGAATCCTACCCGGGGAGCTTAACAGCCGATCATCGCAAGATGGCCGGCTTTTTTTATGTCTCTCCATTTCGCCTGAAGCCTTTTGTCAGGTATGTCTTGCACTTTTATTTTTCCGGATCAATTGGGTTTAGAATATTCAATGAGTTCCTCGACATACAAAAAATCACCTTGAGACTGAGTCAGTTTAATAAAAGTTTTTACTACCGGAGCATACAACCAAATCTCCTCTTCATCCGCATTATATCCTCTGGAATTTGTGGTTTTACCGGTGTACTTGATGGTATATGCCATGAATGTTCCGGCTTCTACCGTTTCCTCCTGATAGGATAACACTTCGGCTTGTTGACTCTGTGTTCCCGTGGTACCATCCTGACTGGTCCAGCTGTTTTCATATTTCCACGTCTTACCTACTTCCAATGGCCAGTCATACTTAGGTGTTTCGCTTTCATCCGGCTTCACGATGTCGGCGAGAGGAATGGTGTCATTGCCTATGGTCATTCCCAATCCTTCATTCATTTGTACGATCATTCGTTTGTCGGTGCCATCTGAACGTACTTCTCCTTCAGTCGTTACGCCTTTGTATTTCCAAACCCACGTTTCGCCAAGTTGATAATCTTCGATAGTAGGTTGTTGGGTAAGGTCAGGTTTCTTTTGGCTATCGCAAGCACTTAATATAATCAAGCATAAGAGTGTAATAAGTTGAGTTTTCATCTTTGTTTTTTTTGATAATGATTTTAGCGCTGAATTCATGGTTATTTTTGTTTTGTTCTTTGACAGGTCAAAGGGAAACACTTATGATGACATTACCTTGCTTATGCCCAAGTTTAACATAATCGTGGGCCTCGGCCATTTTTTCTAATGGGAAGACTCTATCAATTACCGGTTTGATTTTCCCTGCTGCGAGGTAGTTTTTCAATTGTATAAAAGCACTTTTAGGGGTTTTGGGTACGCCAGTATCAATGGATATGTATTTACCATTTTTATGTAACGCCTTTTTGCTTTTTTCTTTCAGTATTGAGGACTTTGAGTTTCCGACGGCGTCTAATACATATTTATAAGTGGATAACTGTTTTTCAGCACCCTGAAGGGTGTAATCAATCACCCGATCACTACCCAGCGATTTGACCAAGTCAACGGTTTTGCCGCTACAAACAGCGGTTACGTTTGCGCCGGCAATTTTGGCTAATTGCACCGCCATGGTCCCAATACTGCCAGAAGCCCCGTAGATTAAGACTTCATCGCCTTTCTGAATGGAGGTTTTGCTCAGTAGATGCATAGACAGTAAGCCACCATAGGGAGTAGCGGCAGCCTCATTATGACTGATGTTGGGCGGTTTCAGGGCGATACTCCAGTCTTCGGGCAGGCATATATACTCTGCATAAGACCCAAAGCGGTGATTGGTAGGGGAAATAGAACCGTAGGCAAATACTTCATCACCTATCTGGAAGGAGGTTGCTTTTTCGCCCTTTGCTACCACTACTCCGGATGATACCATCCCCAAAATGGGGTTGCGTGGTTTCCCAAAACCGAAGATGATTTGAAGTATAAATTTTGAAATAAGCGGCTCATCCAATCTTCGTATAAGCACATCGCTGGCGGTGACTGAGGTAGCTTTTATTTCTATCAACACCTCATTGTTTTTTGGGTTTGGTTTTTCAACATCTGCCAGTACCAGGTTTTCAGAACCTCCGTATTTCAAACATTTAATCGCTTTCATAATGATTACAAAGTTTAAGGTGAACCAAATTTCTAGCACTCCTTATCTCATGATCTCCCGTTCAATCATTTCGTTTTGTTCATTGTTTTGAACATGTTTTGAGTGATCCAAAAGCGTACTTTTTATAAGCGACGGAAATATCTTTGCTGCCCGTTTTATCATTTTATTTCCGGGAAACATGATGTCGTTTTGAGCTGCGAAAATGGTAATCGGAGTTGTGATTTCTTTGGCTGCCTTAGCATCTATGACAGGAACCGGGGTAAAGTCCATCTCAAATTCTAAAAAGACTTTGGAAAGAAATTCGATAGCAAACTCATCCCGATCGGTGAACAAGTGGGACAGAAACTTCTCGACATACTTTACTTTTTTAGTTTTCATATACCTTTTCATAGGGATAAACACTTTGAAAATGGCCTTCAATGGATTTCCATTTACGATATATGCTGGCGCTGATAAGTACACTTCTTTGATGTTGCTCTCATCATGTTCCAGCGTTTTCAGAATGATCAATCCGCCAAATGAAAATCCTGCCAGGGTAACCGAGCTTAAATCCAGACTTGTGATGATTTCATTCATCCATATACCGTAGGAATCATCTTTCATACTTAAGCGGGTCTCAGCACTTTTATTGGGTTGAGCCAGGACATCCACCGCAAAAACTCTATAGGTTTTATGCAGATTAGCATAGGTCTCGAGAGCAATAGGGGCACACCCATTTGAACCATGAACAATTATGATCGGCGGATTTGCAGGATCTCCTGTTGCTATGATGTTGGTCTTTCCAAAACTGGTTTGTACCGTTAAGTATTCATATTCAATCTTTAGGCTATCCAGCTTTGCATCGTATAGTTGAAGTATTTCTTTCTTGCCCTGTTTGGATTTAAACATAGTATCAGGTTATTAGTCTTTCTTAGTGGAGTTATTCTTTTGGGCATATCCCATCGCTGCTATGAGGCCGCTAAACTTTAAAATTTCCACCCTAAATAAATATTTGGCTCAAAAAAGAAAAAGTTTCCATATTTGTCATCAAACTCCTTAAATCCAGCAGGCGAGTTGTTATCAAACATCCACTGGTTGATATGAACCTGAGGTTCTATGAAAAATCGTTTTTTCTTCCCAAATGCTGCGTGATAACCCAAATGAACCGAGTTATAAAGCTTAAATCCATTTTTGATTTTTTTACCGTCTAGATCGGTATAGGTTTGAATTTGTGGTAGCACTTCAACAGATGCAAAAAGCCCTTTCCAAAGCATGCGTTGATATGAGACGCCAATTCCTGTTTCTCTTAAGTATCCATCGTAGTATTCAGTCCCAGATTCTATTTTATCCACAACACCCTGCCACCATGTGATTCCCATGGGTTGAAATAATCGCCATGTAGCAAACTTCACTCCAATGATGCTCTTATCATCAAGGTTACGTTTTATATGTAATTCTACCATTTGAATACTAGTTCGCTTTCCATAACCATAGGCAATCTCATCTGGAACTAAATAAGGCATACTTACCCGCCACTTATAGGCTACTTCAGTTTCTTTACCCTCCGGTGAGCTAGTTTGAGCAAAAGAACTAATTGAGACAAGCGTAAAAACAATAATAAGTAGGTTTTTCATTGTTCTAAATTTTAAATGATTAAATGAATGATTTGATATTTGTCGATAGATTCAGTTTTAAAAATCCACTTAATCGAATCGACAGATCAATGATCGTAAGAAATAGCAGGTCAAACGTCCTGAAATGAAATCACGGACGTATTGATGAAATTTTGGACTTTAAGAGTGCTTATGGAGAAAGGGATTAGACCAGTGGCTTTTACCTTGTTGCGAAGATCCATCTTCGCAATGCTGTCCCGGAAGCTCCGGCTTCTCGTGCAGGAAAGGACTTGGTTGCCTGTCATTGTTTTCCTTGTTCTTTTGTACCGACAAAAGAACCAAAAGCTCTCGACTGCGAAAAAAGAGCTAAAGATGGCTACATTCCGCTAAAAGAAATCAATGCTCCCCGGCCGGGTTTGCCTGTAGATCAAGTGCCATGCGGTATGATTTCTTTCTTCACGCTTCATTTCGTCATCTTCTTAACGCTCTTTTTTTTAATGTCGAATGGACTTCAATATCAACTGGAATAATTGATGGGATTAAAAAGAGAGCGGAGGTACTTGGTGATTTGATACAATAGGTTATAGTATTCGTCTTTGTCCCCTAACCGGAGCTCTTTTCCCGGATGCTCAGCTGAGGCTATGCTCCCATTACGTGCTGATAATAAAAGGAGGGTAATCCAATTAGAAATAAAACAAGGACGGCTCCCCGTGTCCGAGTTACTGTAAAGGATATTAATGACACCTATCGTCTGACCTTTTTATTTCTGTTCCTTTATTCCCATGATTTTATATCTTCTTCCTGTATATATGAATAACGGGTAGTACTTAAACACCTTCTTTATTTTTGATCGATAATAAATCCATAGCTATTCTGCCATTTCTGAATCTCAGTTCAGATCCTGAAAATGAATATTTCAGTGATGGCATCACCGAAGATATCATTAATGCCTTGACCCGGATTCAGGGTTTAAAGGTGACTGCGAGAACTTCTTCGTTTGCGTTCAAAGGGCGACATATGGATGTGCGTCATATTGGTAATCAGTTGGGTGTATCTACGGTGCTGGAGGGGAGTGTACGTAAGTCAAAGAAAAGAGTCCGGATCTCTGCTCAGCTGATACAAACGACAGATGGATTTCAAATATGGTCGGGTCGCTTTGATCGTGATATTGAGGATATCTTTGAGCTTCAGGATGAGATTAGCTTAGCTATCGCGGAACAGATCAGGGAAAATTTTGGTCACCTGGAAATCGGTGAACGCCTGGTGGCTGTGCCCACTCAGAATATTCAGGCATATAATCTCTATTTAAAGGCGCGATATAATCACTTGCGTTGGGACCGTGAAGGGATCGATAATGCAATGAAGTTTTATCAGCAATGTATAGAGATGGATCCAGATTTTTCCTGGCCATATTTTGGAGCGGGTTTTTGTCATTCAATGTTTGGGTCCTGGACCCCAAATATTGCATCACTTGACATTGCAGCAGATTATATAAGTCGCGGATTTGAGGTCGATGATCAGTCATTTCTGGGATACTATAGCAAAGCAACGCTTGAATTTTGGGGGCACTGGAATTATCGGGAAGCAGAAAAGCTATATCTAAGGTCAATGGCCTTAAATCCATCTTATACGGAAGCCGAGGAAGGGTTAGCTGAATTATATACGGCCATTGGTTGGTTCGATGAAGCTATGGATCATACAAAACATATCCTTCAGCTGGATCCACTTTCGCCCAACCATCATTTTACCAAAGCGAACATTCATTATTTGCAGGAAGACTATGAATCGGCCCTTGCAAGTATAGAAGCCGCTCTCCGGACCGATCCGAATTTCACGCATGCCATCACCTTGAAGCAACTTAGCCTGATCAAGTTAAAGCGTAAAGAAGCCTTGGAGGCCTATTTAGAAAATACGCCATTGGCTCAATCTCCGAAATCATGTAGCATGCTGTATACATTGACTCATCAACCTGTCGATCATGGTATCAAGCGTGAGGATATTGATGAGATCGTAGAAGAAGAAGAAGGTTTTTCAATTGTGCCCTGGCCTTTGTTTTTATATACGCAGTTTGGGGAGAAAGAAAAAGCACTGGACCTTCTTCAAAATGCCGTGGCTGGAAAAAGAGGTCAGTTCGCAAACTTCCTAAGCCGCCTATTTCTTGACAAAATTCGAGAAACAGATGGTTATAAAGAGTTGGTCACAAAAACATTCAAACCATCCCGGTTACCCAACAAACGATCAGGGCAGGAGCTGAGTAATGGAAATGCGCATAAGAATAATGAGGTTGATGCCAGATTATTGATGCAGCCTGAAGAGATCGACATGGCTATAAAAAAACTCGATCAGTTAATGCAACAAGATGAACGCTATCTTGATACGGCATTGACTTTGAGAACCCTGGCTGATGAAGCCGGACTTCATCCAAATAAATTATCATGGATGCTGAACGATCAGGTGGGGGTAAGCTTCAACGATTATGTTAATAATTTCCGGTTGGAGTGTTTTAAGCAGAAGTCACTGGATCCCGCTAATAAGAATTTCACCTTACTGGGTTTAGCTTTTGAAAGTGGGTTTAATTCTAAATCCACTTTCAATGATTACTTCAAAAAGAAAACAGGTATTACCCCACGCAAGTGGTTGAAGAAGCATCAGTAGGAGGCTTGATTCTAAGCCTGCAAGGAGTCTTAATCTGCAACAGAATCTTCATTTTTGACCTCATTTGTTTTCTCCTTCACAAGGAGAAAGACGCACATAACACGTCAGAGACTTACATAGGAATAGGTTTTTAAAGAAGCCTGGAAAAAGTCTCTCATTGAGAAGGAGTCCCGATTTTCAGGAAGAGAGGTCAAAGCTTAGGCCTCAGAATAAGTAGTTACCTACTCTCTCATTTTAATTACTTCCTACATTGGTCCCAGCCAAGGGTTTGAAAACGCTGAATTTTCAGTGCAGAGTGGTTGAGTCTTCTCATTCTGTTGCTAACAGTCCTTTCTCTTTTCTAAAAAGTCCGAGATTTCATAAAAAGCGCCGAAAATATCATTCCGCACGATTATTAGATGCTTCCTGCTGATCTTGGCTCTGGAATTAAAAAAGGAATGCACCATGACAAAAATATTAGTTGCCGGAGCCAGTGGCTATCTCGGCAAATATATACTTGAAGAACTGGATAGCTGGGGAATCCCAGTTTTAGCTCTTGTTCGGGCTCCGGAAAAGTTGAAAGACCTGAAACACCGAAATATCAAGATAGTGCAGGCTGAAGTAACCCGGCCAGAAACACTGAGTGGTGTTTGTAAAGGTGTCTATACCGTGATATCAACCATAGGCATCACCCGCCAAAAAGATGGGTTTACCTACATGGATGTGGATTACCGGGCAAATTTAAACCTACTAAAGGAAGCAGAACGAGCCGGGGTTAGGAAATTTATATATGTGTCTGTCATAGACGGAGACAAGCTACGCCATCTTAAGATCACTGAAGCTAAAGAACGATTTGTGGATGCCCTTAAAGCTTCGGGATTAGAATATACCGTTATTCGAACTAATGGATTTTTTTCAGATCTGCGGGACGTACTCCATATGGCCAAAAAAGGAAGAGTTTTGTTATTCGGGAATGGAGAGTCTAAGCTAAATCCTATCCACGGAGCTGACCTTGCGGAAGTGTGCGTACGGGCTATTGCTCAGAAAGATAAAGAGATAGCGGTAGGCGGACCAGATATCCTTACTCAAAATGAGATAGCAGAAATGGCTTTATGCGCTTGGAATAAACCGCCTGACATTGTTCACCTTCCGGGCTGGATCAGGTTATTGATACTACATACAGCTAAGATTTTTCTACCCGGACAAAGATTTGGACCGCTCGAATTCTTTCTCACACTTATCTCGCGCGAAAGCATTGCAACCCGCTACGGCACTCATCGCTTACAGGATTTTTTTAACCAAGAAGTACAACAACTAAAACAACAATCCAATCAAAAATAATCTTATGAACATGAAATCTTATACATTTATCATTCTTATGGCCGTGGCATTTCTGCTTACTGGCTGTGGAAACGCAGGTATGTTTGTAGCCTCTAATAGTACCGAGGTTCAGCTAAAAGAAGGAAACTATACTATTGTGGCTAAAAATGTGACGGGCACCTCAGAAACATCGTATTTATTTGGAGCCAGTTATTCATGGGGCGTTGCCACTAATTCTGTAGGTATCATTCCTCTTGATGGAAATAAAATGTTATATAAAGAAGCTCGTGAATCGCTTTGGGATAACTTCGAGGAACAGGGAGAATCGATAGAAGGGAGAACGCTAGCGCTTATTAACATTCAATATGACTCCAACACGTCGAACTTTATGGTTTATACAAAAGCATCGGTTTCTATTACCGCTGATATCATCGAGTTTGAATAAATTAAGTAGATATAGTGCTAAGAATGAAAGGTTCCGTTCAATTACGAATGGAACCTTTTCATTTACATAAGGTTATTGATTGAATCAATAAAATGCCTGGCTTATCTGCGCTCTTCAATTACTTGTTTAAACGCTACTTTCACATTTATACCTGCCAGTCTTGTCAGTAGAGTTAGCAGGATTAATCGGTTTTAAAAGGCTCGCATGATCCAAAAAAGGTAGTTTTGAGCAATTTATTCCAGTCTATTTCGAAGCGATATCACTGATGCCCATAATGCACTAAGTTTATTTTTGATATTTGGGTGATAGTCTTTTCATGGAGTCATAGAATGAAAGTAAATTTAAGTCAAATGCACCTTAATAATCAGGACTCATTTGTATTCGGCCGGATACCGAAAATTAGCAGATACCCGATCATCCAGAATTCACCTATCGTGGCTGGTATAGTCAGGTAGTTTACGATTGATGCTTCTATTCCTGCATAATAAAGTAGTGTGCTAAGAATATACCCAACCCCTCCAATCATAAGAGTGTAGCCAAGCCATATCGGCATACGTTGGGAGGAAAATACAATAAATCCCATGGGAATAAGCCACAGACCAAAGAATGTGCTTCCCGCAGCCCAAGCATTTTTAATTACACTTTGGAGCACTGAGATCAGCATTACCTGTTCATCTAATGGCATGGAAGAGTCTGCAATCTCAAGAGCCGATGCCATTCCAATAGCACTGATCATAATGGCTACGGCATTCACAGTGCCCCAGATCGCTACGGACCAGGCCGCCCATTCATTGATGGGGCTGAACAATTTGTAGAACCAGACGGCAGTTAAGACCTGGGAAAGAATAATGGCAAATTCCAGTAACAAACGAATTCTGGCAATCGACTCACCATCGATAATATTTTGTAGTGTGGTTGCCGGGTCTCCAGTTATAAATATTTTCGGGTGGAAGACCAAAAATCCAAGCACACCTGAAACTGCCATAAACAAATACCAAATACCGGTGATTCTGGCGGTTGTTTTAAGAGGATGGGAAGAAGTATTCATAGATAAAGTTAGTTGGTATAGAAAAAACACGGCAGATGTACGCTGGTTTATATAAATAGGTTGCGACCTAATCTGAGCCTTGAATTTTAGTCACCCAAGCCCGACTAACACCAAGCTTAAGGGCAAGATCGGCTTTATTTTTTACCTTCCCGGAGTCTAATAATTTTCGGTACAACTTAGCCTGTTCAGCAGGAGATATTTACTGCTCCATCTCATTTTTAAGTTCATTGGCAGTTTCTGAATCCGGGTCGATCTTTAGACTTTCTGTCAAGTACTGCTCGGCTTTATTTATATCACCATTCTTATAATGATATCTTGCCAATTCCTCTAAGATTTGAGGATTGTCCGGTATCAATTCTGAAGCAATTTCAAGCAATTGAATTCCCTGGTTTTGGACTTCCGCACCCATGTAGCCACGGCTGCCATAAATACTTAGTTCAGAGAGTAACCTTTCGTCTAACAACGAATCAGATCCATGGGAATCGATGAATTTATAAACGTCGTTTTTGCTACCCTGAATTCTATTTTGGACAATGCCAACGGTGAAGCTTACTTGATCCCAAGGTCGTTGTGGAGGTGTTTTCCCCATTAGTTCCATCATATCTTCTGCAACTGAATAGGTGGAAAGAGGATTTTGACCAGTAACCAGACGTCCATCTACAACAGACTGGTCAAACAGAGGCGGCGCTTCCTGAAATTTTGCTCCTAAACGGGTCAATTCATCCTGCAACATAAATGGATAAAATTCTGCAGCCTTCGAAAACAACTGCTCTTCCAAATTCGTGAATGAGCTGATGTATTTACCTTCGATTAAGCGATCCCCATTGGATAGCCTAACGTTTAAAAGCGCGGCTGGTCCATGACAAATAGCACCAATCACTCCGCCTTGTTCATAAATAGAAGAAGTGAGTGTAGCAAGCTCGCTACTGTTAGGAAAATCCCAAAGTGTTTTACCTCCTGCGAAATAAATAGCATTGTACTCACTAGCATTAACCTGGTTAGGAGACAGGGTATTCTTTAACTGATCCATGATTTCAGCATTATCAATGAATGCTTTGTCAAGCTCGCTGAGCTTTTCTTCAGGTTCATACTGAGTTTTTCCGCCATGTGGGCTCATAAAGTCCACCGTAAATCCACTTTTAATGAACACATCATAGGCTTGCGTTACTTCTGAAAGGGTGTATCCACCGGCAATCGTAGAATCTCTACCATCGATAGTTACCTGAACCTCTGCATTATTGGTTACTACGATTAAGATCTGGTCCTGAGCTGAAAGTGGAGAACTGTATAGAAGTGAAGTGATAAATAAGATGAATGGACAAAAGTACTGTTTCATGAAATTGTTTATTTGATTTAAGATTTCAGTTGAAATATGAGAACTGAAAATGCTCACATCGTCCGAATGTATAGATTCGGACTCATGCCCATTCATTCCACCTTAAACCCTGACTCAATGAAGTTCTGTCATTGGATAGTTAATGCCTGATTACCTATTATCATTTCGCTTGTAATCTCAAATTGTGTCTAAAGCTCTAATGACCGACAAATCCGTTGCAATATTACCCTTTATCAATTTAAGTCCGGATAAGGATAATGAGTATTTTAGTGATGGAATTACGGAGGAAATTATCCTGGCTTTGTCAAAAACAAAAGGACTGAAGGTTATAGCACGAACATCAAGTTTTATGTTTAAAGACAAGCACTTAGATGTCCGGGCGATAGGGAATCAACTTGGAGTAGCCACCATTCTGGAGGGAAGTGTCAGGAAATCAGGGATGGATGTGAGGATATCGGTTCGGTTGGTGCGTACGAGTGACGGATTTCAGATTTGGAGTATGAAATTCGATCGCCAGCTTGAGGATATCTTTAAGCTTCAGGATGAGATCAGTTTACTGGTGGCGGATAAAATCAGAGAAAATTTTGGACACATTGAATTGCAGCCATCATTGGTTTCTGCCGATTCCAGTAATTTTGATGCCTATGACTATTATCTGAAAGGTCGGTATGAGCAACTAAAATGGACCAATGATGCTTTACTACGAGCTATAGAAAACTATCGAAAGGCCATTCAGTTAGATCCGGAATTATTCAGGGCCTACTATGGGATTGTACTCTGCTATACCTATATGCTTTTCTGGAGTTCGGGAGAAGAAGCCAGATCTGAAGTCTATAAGTATCTGGAAAAAGCCGTGGAAATAAACAGTGACTCTTTAGATTATCATTTAGCTAAGGCATCAACAGACATGATGATTGAATGGGATCACAGCAGTGCCATTGATCATTTCAAACGTTCCCTGGAGATGAACCCCAATAATGCCGAAGCTATAGAGGCTATTGCAGGGATGTATATTATGGTGGGGCAATTTGATGAAGCCATGATCCACATTGATCGTGCTCTGGAGATAAATCCTCTTTCCCTCAATCATACGTTTATGAAGGGGAACATCTTATACTTCTCCGGCGAATATGAGAAAGCCATTCAACAAATGAACAAGGTGTTGAAGCAAGACCCTAAATGGATATTTGCTGTACAGTTGAAAGCCGCGGCCTTGATTTTGACAGATAACAAAGCGGAGCTTGAGGAGATATTGGAAGAGTTTAGCGAGTTACCATTTATGGATTACTATACTACCCTTTATCGCCTGTACCATCATCAACCCATTTCAGAATATGAGCAGCCGTTCCTGGCTGATGAGACCATCCATCCGTGGCGGTTATATTTTCTTACCCTGGAAGAGAATTATGATCAGGCTTTTGAAATGTTGGAAGAGGGACTGAATCAAAAGCATGGAAAATATATCTGCTTTAACTATGATCCTTTTTTAGTAAAACTGAAGACCCGGGAAGAGTACAATAACCTTCAGGAGTTCCTTCCCCAAAAATTTCCGTTACTAAGCGAGATCTATGAAGACTCATCTGATTCAAGACCATTAATTACCGATAAGGAAGAACATAAAGAACTGGTACGAGCCTTGGATAAAAGCATGGAGGTAGAAGAACTATATCTTGATCCAAAACTTTCTCTGTCCAACCTGGCTGATCATATTAATACGAGTTCCAACAAACTGTCCTGGTTAATTAATCAGGATAAAAGAGCGAACTTCCATCATTTCATCAACTCTTACCGGCTGGAACATTTTAAAAAGATGGCTGTGCTACCAGAGAACCAAAACCTGACTTTACTGGGCATTGCCTTCGAATGTGGATTCAATTCAAAAACCACGTTTAATGATTATTTCAAAAAAAGCACCGGTCTTACTCCGCGGCGCTGGCTGAAAGAACAGAAATAACTACCTGATCCAGGAATTTCGGAACCTGTTAGCCCAGTTATTATTTAACACCTGATCCTAAAGTTCGAATGAGCAAAAAAGTCCGAATACGTATATCCGAACGATTCGTGGAAGTTATAGCCCCATCTTAGCACCGTAGATAACAGAAATTAACTCACTAGGTATGTACGGTCCTGATAAAGACACTTTATTTCCTTTAGCACATCACAAAAAGCTGTGTTTTCTGAAAAACCTTATAAATCATTCCAATATCGAAGTAGGCGACTTCACCTATTACGATGACCTGGAAGATGTTCAAAACTTCATGCGGAACGTGAAATATCATTTCGATTTCACCGGTGACAAATTGAGGATAGGGAAGTTTTGCATGATCGCATCAGGAGTCTCATTCATCATGAATGGAGCCAATCATCTGACAGATGCCATATCAACGTATCCCTTTGCCATCTTCGGTAATGGGTGGGAGGATGCGATGGAGAACAAAGTCTATCCAAATAAGGGCGATACGGTTATCGGTAATGATGTCTGGATAGGGCACAACGCAACAATAATGGCTGGGGTTGAAATTGGAGATGGAGCGATCATAGCTACGAATGCTACCGTAGTTAATGATGTGGAACCCTATAGCATAGTTGGAGGTAATCCGGCTCACCTAATTAGATATAGATTCCCAGAAGAAAAAATCGTTGAGTTGCTAAAGCTGAGGTGGTGGGATTGGGACATATCGAAGATCACACAAAATCTGACCTTCTTGACCGGCAAGGACTTTACAAATGTCCTCTCTGAATCAAAATAAGTACTCAATTTTCACTAATCCTTTGAATAAGATGAATACTATGAAATCTATCATATATGACACCTACGGAAGCCCGGATGTTCTGAAGCTGATTAAAACCAGCATCCCTAAACCCGGCCCGAATGAACTACTGATAAAAGTTATAAGTAGTACCGTTACTGCTGCAGATTGGCATCTGAGAAAAGCTGACCCCATGATGGTTCGATTCATGAATGGTCTATTGACCCCAAAAAGGAAGGTCTTGGGTCAGGAATTTTATGGAGAGATCATTCAGATAGGAGAGAGCGTAACACGATTTAAACCGGGCGATAAAATTTTTGGGAGTACTGGATTAAAGACCGGCGCTCACTCAGAATTTATCGTATTGAGTGAGGATAGTGTAATCACCAAGGCTGACAAAGATATTGAAAATGAATCACTGGCAGGTATTCCAATCGGGGGGATGACAGCATTGTTTTTTCTGAAACAGGGGGGGCTGAAAAAGAGAGATCGGGTATTAATAAATGGGGCATCCGGGAGCGTGGGTAGTTATGCTGTCCAGGTAGCCAAAGCTAGAGGAGCTACCGTCACCGGAGTTTGCAGCACCCGGAATGTGAAATTAGTGCGCGAGATCGGTGCAGATCAGGTAATTGATTACAAAAAAGAGAAGCTCTCTGACCATCCTCAAAAATATGATATCGTTTTTGATACCGTAGGAAATCTGAGCTACAGGGGTGTTAAACCGTTATTAAGCTCAGAAGGTCACTTTGTATCAACTGCATTTAATCTTGGATTGATGCAGGCAATGATGATGAACACGTTCCGAAAAGGTCATAAAGTGTATACAGGAGTCACAAAAGAATCCCAGGAACTATTGGATGAGATCAAAGACCTGCTCAAATCAAAAAAGCTCAAGGCGGTCATTGAAAGAACATACAGCATGGAAGAAATCAAGGAGGCTCATATACATGCAGAATCAGGTCATAAACAGGGAAATATCATATTGGCAATTCAGGGAGGAACCACTCATGTATAATGAAAAGAAAATCGGCCGAATTACCGGATTGCTCTATCTGATCGTCATATGTTGTGCGGGATTTGCTCAGGGTGTGGCAAGAGAAACCGTATTTATCGCCGGCGATGCGATCGCCACTGCCAATAATATTCTGGCTAATTCAGCATTGTTCAAATGGGGGTTAGTTACAGACCTGATCGCTTTTTCAACAGATATTGCGATTTCAGTATTGCTATACCTATTGTTGAAGTCGGTGAATAAACCGCTCGCATTGATCATGGCATGTTTCAGGTTGATAGCGCATCCGGGAGTAGCAACTGCAAATTTACTTAATCATGCGGCTGCTCTTAACGTTTTGGAAAGTGATGGACTTGCCAGTCAATTTTCTCAGATTCAGCTAAGTGAATTGTCCCTGTTTTTTATGGAAGCCCATCATTTGGGATATATTCTGGCGGGAGTAGCATTCGGAATTCACTGTTTACTGCTCGGCTATTTGCTGATGAAATCAGTTCACTTCCCAACACTTCTGGGCATCTTTATGATCGGAGCCTCCTTCGGTTACCTAATCGAAAGCTTTGGATTTATTTTATATCCTGAACACAAGGTCATTTTCGGATGGATCGTTGGGTTATCGGCAGCGTTGGGGGAAGTGACTCTTTGTATCTGGTTGATGATCAAAGGGAGCAAAGAATGAGCATTCCAGTGAAAAGTTTAAATCATATATCCTGGTCTGTAATAATGATCTTAGCGACCATGACTTTTACAACCTCCCGGTTTTAAGTCAGCCAAAGCAACCAACCTTAGAAATAAAGGTTCATTTTGATGAAAGTGGGGATTACCTCACGTATGCAGAAAAAACGGTCACTCAACAAGTTATTAGCTATCGCACTGGTAATTACGTGATCCGAAAAGCCATGAAGAAGTCGGGTAAAAGTATACTGGAATTAAGTGCGTTAAGTCCGGCTGAAATCTTTGAATTGGCTGGGTACAGCTATGATTAAATCTTTACTTACCGAAATAAGAAAGTTGCTCACAACTGTTTAATCATTTAGAATTAACGTTGCCTGACTTGACGGTTGATATAACCCAAACAACTCTTACAAACTTGCATATCTTTTTAGGCTGGATGCTATATTTCGATCAGAATTTTAATGGGGTGTGATTAATTGAACTATGGTATATAAAGAATTTAAGCCTTCTGAGGATTTGAAATCTATCCTTAAATGTTATTGGGTACTGGAAGGAACCAGAGAGGAAATTCATGAGAAGCAGACTATTGTTCCTGATGGATGCATGGAAATGATCTTTCACTACAGAGATCTTTATTATCAGTATTTACCGGATGGAAGCAGGATTGAACAACCACGATGTTTTGTATTCGGTCAGCTTACACGGAAACTTGAAATAGAGCCTTCTGGAGATTCAGGAATGTTTGCAGTCAGGTTTCACCCGGAAGGGTTACAACCTATATCCAAATTGGCAGCCAAAGAATTTCAGGATTCTGCGGTTCCGCTGGATATGATTTTGGGTGAAGAAGGAGTAATGCTCGAATCCCAAATTCTGAAGGCTTCATCCAGCGAACAGAGAATAGATCTCATCGACCAATATCTGACCGATAAGTTTGAGTCTTGCGATGTAGCAGATTCTATTGTGAAAGATGCTGTGAGTATCATTATAAACAGCCGGGGCAGGCAAAAAATACATGAACTTTCTATTGATAGTGCTGTAAGCAGACGTACTCTGGAACGCAGGTTTACGGATTCTGTGGGGTTAAACCTCAAACAATTATCAAAGATCATCAGACTAAAAGCTACTGTAAATAAGATGATCAATAAAGAATATAGTACCCTGACTGAGCTGGCTTATGACAATGGATACTATGACCAGGCCCATTTTATCAAAGATTTTAAAAAGTATACCGGGCTTACACCCAAGGATTTCTTTGATCCAAAGTTGAGCTTTACTCATCTCTTTTATGAAAATGGATAAGATGTAGAACCGATCTTAATTTAAGGATTCAATAATAATCATCGAATTCTTATCTGGGTCATGAATACCAACGCTTCGAACTCCTTCCTGAATAATGACTTCTCCTAATAATGAACCCCCAAATTGTTCAACTTTTTCTATAAAAGCATCAAAATCAGTTACGGAGATATCCAATTGATGCCGTGTTTGTTGGGCAGTATTTTGTGCAAATTCAGCAGGACAGACTAATAAATTATATCCCAGCCACTTACCCTCAAATAGGGTAAATTCATTGATGATTTTTTCAGAAAACTCGACATTATAAACTTCAGTATAAAATTCAATCATTTCGGGCATATCATGGGCTGCAATGGTCATGCTTCGGAGGGTGCCGATACTTTGATGAGCAACATCCTTTTGGTTATTGTGCTTTTGAACTTCTTGAGAATAAACATCTATTGATTGAAAAAGCCCTGGCAACAATAATATCCAAAATACTTTCATAGCTACTTGAATATAGTTTTAGTCCAGGTCCATTGCATTCCTTTCTCACCACTTTCATCTTCAATTCTGGCTGTAAGTTTATCACCGGAACGTATGTAGATGATACGCTGGGGGAAGTCATGGCTGAGGTTTTCAAAAACGACTTTTTCTGAAGTCAGCTCTGATAAGGTAAACTCAGTAGGTGTTTTACCGGAGGGGGAAGCGAGATACACTACCGTGCCGTCATCTTTGGTGGTGATGCGCAGAAATTCAAAAGCGGATTTTTCTCCAAATACATCTCGATGTACGCCAAGGATCATATTTCCGGAAACGGGAGTCCAGAGTTCTTCCATATCAACACCCTGCGTATTACCAGTCCAGTAACCACTGATCCAGTTAAGGTCTTGTAAATTCTGGCTCATTAATGAATTTGATGTACTTAGAATCAGGATTGAAAGAAGTAGTAGATTTTTCATAAACTAATATTTAGGTGATAATTTTAAGCCAAATTAACAGCCAGTATCCGAAGTAAATTGTAAAAAACAGACAGAGCTAATTTTGGAAAGAGGATGGTGAACATTGCTTAAAAGTAACGTCTTGGTTCTCAATGTAAGTATCAGGCTTTAATTATATGTTCTCTTATCAAATCATTGGTAGTGAAAGGCATATCAGAAAAAAACTCTTTGGGAGGCATACCGGTGATTTTTCGACATTCTTTCACAAAGTGAGATTGATCATAATAGCCAAATGATAAAGCTTCGACCAGATTGGTGGAGGGATTCTTCTTTAGATGTGAAGTAGCCAGATCAAATCTGATCACATCTTTGAGCTGTTTTGGAGATAGTGAAAAATGTTTCTTTACAAATCGATAGAGACTTTTGGTTGTCATGTAAAGGGAGCGGGAAATGGATCCTATATCTTCATTATTGAGATCTGTGAATTCCTCCAGTACTTTTAAAATTTTCCCTTCATTAGGGATGGGAGATAGTATTTTTTTAAACACTGCGTCTAACCATTCTGTCTCAAATCCTTCTTGTCCGGTGGCTAATCGTTTCCTGATCTCATCTTGTACTTCCGGACTGTAAGGGAAAGGAAATGGGATCAGAAGTTTGTCGGTTTTTGGAAGTTTAAACTCAGGGTGACCTAACACTGAGATCTTCATTTTTATATTTATGCACTTCATTCCCGCATCAATACGAAGTAAAGAAGAATCATTACTGGCAAAGAAAAGCCCTGTTTTGTGAGCTTTTTTAAAAGTGCCATCACATTGATCAAGTACCGAAAAACTACCATTTAAAATAAAATAAACATCAAATTTACCATTGGGTACTGTTTTCAGGTAGGCCGGTTTACTAAAGTCATACAACTGGTACCGGTCAATATGTAAAGAAACCGCAGGGTCTTGAGGGATTTTCTCTAACGGGATCATAATGTCTGATATTTACAATTAAACCCTTAATTATTTAGATAACCTATTATCACCGGAGAAATACGCATCAAACTTGAAAAAGTTATCAGGGTTTTTAACGGTATAGAAATAACTCAACCATAAATAGCAGACAGAATCGGAGTGATGATGAAAGAAATAATTATGCCCATGATCGTATTGATATCCTCGATGTATATGAGCCAGGATGTTACTGCGCAGCAAAACCTGGAGCAACACTTTATAGGCAGCTGGCAGGGTACAGGTCATTTAATGGGTTCCGAAGCCACCTTTGATATGCGTTGGCAAAAGAAGCTGGGTGGGCAATTCTTAAAGCTTACATTCCAAAATAGCAGAACTCCTGAGAATAGCAGTCCTGTCATTTTTAATGCTATCGCAATGTATCGTCCGGGAGCAAAGGAATGGACCGGTACCTGGTTTGATGTAAGAGGGATAAGTTTTCCGCTGAAAGGTCATGTTGAAGACAAAACGTTAACCGTAGATTGGGGTAGTTCTGATACAGAGCAAGGCCGAACGGTTTACGCTTTACAAAATGATGGGAGTATGATAGTAACCGATTTTATTTTACAACAGGGAAGTTATACCGAGTTTGGGAAAGCGACTTATAGCAAAAACTGATCAGGCATTTGAAAAGTGTTTTGCCTTGAAACCTCCGAAAATGTCGGATATTTACAATTAATACGCCTTTCAGTTGCTTAGAATACGATTTCAATAAATCATTTAAGACGTGTAGGTATTATGAAGCGTATTCTTTTAGTATTTGTTTCTGTTTTTTTTGTGACTCAGGCATTATCTCAAAAAACAACCTCAAGCAATATGATAGAGGGGGAAAGTTTTGAATTCACAACCCAGCATTCCACCCTTCACTACGAAAAATATGGATCCGGTACTCCTTTACTGATTCTTCATGGAAATGGGGGATCCACTAAAAGTATGTATCGCCTACTTCCTGATCTTGTATCAGAATATGAAGTTATTGCAATTGACAGTCCTTGCCACGGGCAAAGTTCCTGCAATGAAAACCTGTTGAGTTATGAATTTATAGCCCAAGAGATAACGGCCTTTGTTAACGAACTGGGATATGATAAGATTAAGATATGGGGACACAGTGATGGCGGTATCGTCGCTTTGATGTTAGGCTATACTATACCAGGGAAAATTGATCGCATGTTAGTATCAGGGGCAAACACACGTCTGGACACCACAGCCTTGTTGCCTGGAATCGTGGAAATGATAAATAGATACGATGAAATCCCAATGCCGGATATGAGGGTACAAGTAAAGCTGATGGCCAATCAAAAACCCATTCCTGATTCAAAAATCAAAGAAATATCTATTCCGGTTACCCTGATGGTTGGAGATCGTGATGCCGTCAGGATTGAACATACACTAGAGATGTTTAATCTGTTGCCCAATGCAAATCTATGTGTTCTGCCGGGTACAAGTCACTTTCTGGAGAATCCCGGATATGTGATCACTCAGCTTCAGCAGTTGAATACGCCATTCAGGTCCCCATCTACACTGGATGTAGTTCAGCAGATATCAGGTCAAATATTTCAAAATTAAATTCGAACAATGTTGAAGTTATTACCTTCGTTTAATATGATGCGAAGGCCCATCTTCCGCGTTATTGCATTTATTTGGTTCAGTTTTAGTTCTAATCAATTATCTTATCCCGCAAAATTTCCATATAAAAATTCGGGTTGTGAGAAAGTGGATCAAATTCTTAGGTATCGTTTCCGTGTTTCTGATATACACGGCAGGTATTTTCTACTGGTTTGAAGCGGAGAAAGAGGTACGTGTATTATGCTCTATATTTGCGGAAGGGAAGTCTGTGGAGATGGTTCGGAAAACTTTGGATACCGGGAATCTCTTAAATTATTCCGATAAAGATAAAGGGATCACGGTAAACAGCATATACACCCTCAATTCTGCTGAGTGTACGATCAGCTTGTCTGAATCAACCGCGGTGATCGAATCAGTTTACAGGCAATCCTTCAGGCTTGAAATTGCAGCGGGGATAGTCGCCGCTGTTACAACCTTTTTGCTGGCAGGCTTTCAGTTACTGCTTTCTTTCGGGCTTCCTTGGGGAGAATTTGCATGGGGCGGATTTCATAAGGAACTTCCCAAATCACTAAGAATGGGGAGTTTTGTCTCTTTTGTGTTGTTAACAGTTGGAGGATTTTCGGTGCTCTCTTCAATAGGTTTTATGGAACTGATTTCCTCACTTGGTAACCGAATCATTATACCTTTACTGACGCTGCTGTTTATGGGTAGTGTAGCGGGCAACTTTAATTCTAAAAGCGAGAAGGAGAAAATGATAATGATTCCGGTAAGTATTATTCTCTTCTGCACCTATATAATTGTATGCATAAATGTGTTCGGATAAAGTCGTTTAATCTCCTTTCTTAAACTATCAGACTTTTGAAATAATTTTTAACTCTGATGGAGTCCACTTTCTGCTACCGGGCTATCTTTATAATGGAATCAGAATCTTTTTCTACTATTTTAGAAATACCCATGGTTATGCTTAGTGGGGCTTGGTTCGCATCAACGGGTCATACTTTTTGTTGGGTTTAATTCTATTATCCACATGTAATGGCTTAAATAAATAGAACACATTAAGCACAATAATATCATTCTCGCACACAGCTTATGGTGTTTTAGTATTCTTATCATTCAAGTGTAACCGGTTAAGTGCTCTGTAGCTGCATCAAAAGCAACTTCAATTGTATTTAAAAACATATAAATCAGCAGGTTAAAAACACCATGAACTGGCTAATTGTTTAGTTCCTGCTGGTTTCCATTTCAATATTGACTTTTCATCAGTTTCCATTAAATTCTATAGAGTTACTTAACCGATAACTTAAAATTAAAATCAGCCTGTTTATGATTGGGGATTTACTGGTAATTAGCAGCCGAGCAAGTCTTTAATAGTGAATAGTTTTCTGTGACCACATGCAGTGCTGAATGAAATGGCAAAATAAATTGAATTAATTTTTTTAGGTATTTGAGTTTGATAAGTAGTCAGCCTGGAATTAGGACTTATCTGGCACAATTGAATTTTGGAGTACGAAAGAAAATGCTTTTAAGGAATATCAAATCTAACAATCACTAAAAGAGGAGAAGTAATGAAGCGGATATATACTATAATATTAACGACGTTTTTGGTAGCGCTTTTTGCGACTACGGGCGCCATAGCACAGTCTAACGGAGACTTCCGTTCGGCCGCCGATGGTGACTGGAGTGCAACAGCTACATGGGAAACATTTGACGGTACGAGCTGGGTTGCCGCTGGAGCAGCTCCGGATGGTTCTGAAAATATTGCCATTCTTGATGGTGATTCAGTGAATGTAGCTACTGGAACGGTAACGATAACAGGACAAGTAACCATTGAAAGCACAACTCCACTTACAGGAGGGGAGTTAACTGCTGACGGAGGTACATTGGTTTTTGCCGATGGAAGTACCTATCAGCATGACCGTGACGGAGGTTCCGTACCGGAAGCGGATTGGCAAACAGGTTCAACAGTACTATTTACGGGAATTTTGGGCAATGGTCCGGATAACCGCGACCAGGCATTTCATAATATAACCTGGGATAACCCTGGTCAGATTTCAAATTTGAGTTTGGGACTGGGTACGGTAACAATTTCTGGTACTGTACGAGTTGTTGACACAGGTTCAAGCCGCTTTCGATTAACCTCAGCTGGAGATGGTGATGGACAAACTATTACTATTGAAGGTGACTTCCTTGTTGAAGGTGGGGCTGTTGAAACCACCGGATCAGGTGATGAAGCTACGTACAATGTTGTTGTTAATGGTGATGTGGTTGTAAGCGGAGGAACTACATTTGCCACTAGTCGCGGTAGTGGAGGACAAGCTACATGGACTCTAAACGGTGACTTTACAGTATTAGGCGATGCAGAGCTCCGAGATTCTCATGATGGAGATATGTCTCGTATTGTTTTCGCTGGTAGTACTGTACAAAATGTATCAATAAGTAGCGATGCTGAGTACAATGGATCTATTAATTATTCTGTTGCCAGTGGCTCAGAGATATCCGTTGTAGCAGACAGTACCTTTCACTATGAAGATGACTTTAACCTGGAAGGTACGTTAACGGTATCTGGTGAAATTATTGCCAGAGACACGCTGACAGTAAATGGCGGTACCATGACCGTTGCTGACGGTGGTACTTATAATCATGCACATGATGCCGGAGAAATTCCAACGGCTACATGGGCTGATGGCTCTACTGTATTATTAACAGGGATAGAAACAAATGACCCGGACAATGGCGATCAGGATTTCTTTAATTATACCTGGGATAATGCAGGTCAGATCGAAAATATTAATATTGGCTGGGATGATTACACCCTCAGAGGTAGCATGTCGGTTCTCAATACAAACGGGAATCAGTTCCGCTTGTCATCAGCCGGCGATGAAGGCGACCCTGCACGCAGTATTACCATTATGGGTGATGTTGTTGTAGATGGTGAAACCTCAGAGTTTACTGCAACCGGTTCAGGAGATATATTCGACTATGATGTAACTGTTATGGGCGATATTTCCATCACAAATGGAGGTTTCCTGTCTGTAAGCCGTGGTAGTGGTGGTAGAGCCGTTTGGACATTATACGGTGACATGACCATTAATGGTGGTGAAATCGGAGATTCTGATATCGACAAGCATGGTCAGACCCGCAGTTTTGTATTTGCAGCTGATACTGCCAGCGACGGAGTTCCGGGACAAACTCTTACTGCTAATAATGTAAGCTATGACTCTGAAGTATACTTCGAAATTACAGACTCTTCTGGTGTAGCTTTAGCCGCAGGCTCCGACTTTGCATATGAAGGTGTATTCACCAACTATGGTGTATTTGATGTAGATGGTGGTGCAACATTAACATTTACTGATGAAAGTACCTACGACCATGCCAGAGATGGTGGTGATTTTCCTACAGCTACCTGGGCCGAAGGCTCAACAGCATTAGTAAGTGGTACGGTAACATCAGCTCCTGGAAATGGTAATCAAGACTTTTATAACCTCGTAATTAATGCTACCGGTAATCTTGAAAACAATGACCTTGGAATGATGGATAACACCATTGGAGGTAATATTGATGTTATAAGCACTGGTACTGCCCGCTTCTATCTTTCTAATCCAAGTTCTTTTGATACACTCAGCATAACTATTATGGGAGATATCAATATGGGTGCGAATGCAGAAGCATTTGCTTCTAACGGAACAGGTAGCGGAGCGACAGAGATTAACATCCATCATCACGGAAACATCACTGTGGATGGAGGTAACTTCTCTATTTCTAGAGGTTCAGGTCCGATCGTAAATTGGTATCTGTATGAAGGTGATTTCACCTTTAATGCGGGTGAAACCCAAAACTCTAATGCCAGAGCTGGTTCTGCATTTATCTTTGCAGGAGAAGAAACCGCTCAGCATTTAGCAGTATCGGATGAAGTTGAAATTTCTCACCTGCCAATCTTAGTTCAGGATGGTGCTTACCTCGATATGGGTACCAGTAACCTTTCTGAAAGTGGTGACAACTTCACACTAGAAGCTGGAGGTACACTTGCCAGTTCTGATTCTGCAGCATTTTCTGCAGCAGATGGCGGAAACCTTGAACTGGGTGGTTCCGGAGATAATCAACTTACACTGAGCAGCGAAGCACATTATGTGATTAATGGCTCCGAAGCACAATGGACCGGATTCTCATTGCCACTTCAGGTCGCTTCTTTAACTATCGATAATGAAGCAGGTGTTACACAGTCACGAGGCGTGACAATTAATGAATACCTGACACTTGCGGCAGGTGTATTTGATAATACCATCGGATTCACATTAGCTGAAGGAGCTACTGTAAATTATGAAGGTGGTAGTTTAATTATACCCGTAGGCGGCCCCTCAATAGGTGCGTTTGCTCTTACATCCCCTGAAAGCGGTTTCGAACTGGATCTTACAGGTGATGCAAGTACAGAAGTGACAATTAGCTGGGAAGAGCCAACTGCTCCTGATTCAGTTACCTATACATGGCATGCTGATTCTGTAGGCGGAGATTTCTCCGACCCATTGGTAAGCATTCCAGCTGATGATGAAGGGTCTGCTACAACACTTACGTTAACCTATCAGGCTATAGACGATGTGA
Source organism: Gracilimonas sp. (assembly GCF_040218225.1). Lineage (NCBI taxonomy): Bacteria > Pseudomonadati > Balneolota > Balneolia > Balneolales > Balneolaceae > Gracilimonas > Gracilimonas sp. The sequence continues at coordinate 847,110 of NZ_JAVJQO010000008.1, read as the reverse complement.
TAGCTGGTTTAGGGGTTGCAGAAGGTGAAGAGATAGACCTTATTTGGTCAGTAACAGCTGAAGCAGGTATAACAACACGTTTTGCTGAATCTTCTTTTGATCTTAGCATCACAAGAAATCTGGGTGTTTCAAACGAAGTGGAAGATCAGATTCCAACGGAATTTGCATTGAAGCAAAACTATCCTAATCCGTTCAACCCAACCACAACAATTAGTTACGACATACCTGAAGCATCAGAAGTATCTATAGAGATATTTGATGTTACGGGTCGTAAAGTGACTGAATTGGTGAACGCACGACAATCTCCCGGTACATACGAAATACAATGGAATGCCGCGCAGTTTGCGACTGGTATTTACATTTACAGAATTACAGCCGGAAATTATTCAGCAGTACGCAAGCTTACTTTGATTAAATAAGATAATAAGTAGTTAAAGTAGCGTATTTTAAAATACACCATCCGGAGTGCTTTATATAAAAGCCTCCGGGTGAGTGTATTTTTTTTATAATGAAATTTGATGGGGAAAGCAGTTCTGAATCAAATAGATTCCAGAATAATACTTCAATAAATAGTATTAAAGACAAGAGCACATTCTTATGAAAGATTTAGTAACACTTGAAGAATATATTATCCGCGCTCAAAATAAATTTCCGGGTGCTACCGGGGAGTTATCTCAATTGCTTAGAGATATTGGGCTTGCTGCAAAGATCATTTCAAGGGAAGTGAATAAAGCCGGTATTACAAATATTCTTGGATACGAAGACTCGGAAAATGTTCATGGAGAAAGCCAAAAGAAACTAGACCTATTTGCAAATGAACAGCTCATTTCCGCTCTAAGCCGTTCAAATATTACCTGTATGGTAATTTCTGAAGAAAATGAGGGGGTTGTCCGCCTAAGCGGAGAAGCAGGTAAATACATTGTGTATATGGACCCATTGGATGGTTCATCAAATATAGATGTAAGTGTTTCTATAGGAAGTATCTTTTCCGTTTATATGCGACCCGAAAGCAAGAAAAAGCTGGCGGAAGGAGATGCCCTTCAGTCTGGAGAAAAACAAGTAGCCGCTGGATATGTCCTTTATGGATCGAGTACGGTGCTTGCTTATACAACAGGTTTGGGTGTCCGTATTTTTACTCTTGATCCCAGTATCGGAGAATTCATCCTCAGTCATGAAGACGTAAAGATCCCTGAGTATGGAAATATTTACAGCGCAGATGAAGGGAGCTACAACTTTTGGGATCCGGGCTTAAAGCAATATGTAAAGTACTGCCAAGAAATTGATCCAGACACCGGACGACCGTATAAAGCGCGGTATGTTGGATGTATGGCAGCAGATGTGCACCGCACCTTACTGCAGGGAGGTATTTTTATGTATCCTGATAGTTCAAAATATCCAAATGGAAAGCTTCGCCTAATGTATGAGTGTAATCCTCTGAGCTTTATTATAGAGCAGGCAGGTGGATTGGCAATAGATGGGAGCAGGCGCATTATGGAAATACAGCCTGCTTCATTACATGAGTGTACGCCAATTTATATTGGTTCCAGAAAGAACGTAGAGAAACTTCGGGAATTCTTTGTTGAATTTAATACTGCTAATTCCTCCAGGTAATATCAGAATCCAAATAAATTTGGTAACCACAAGCTGATTTGTGGGAAATATGTAATAACCATCAGGGCTACAATCATTGCTATAAATAACGGCAGCAATGGTTTTATGACCTTGACGATGGTTGTCTTGGCAACTCCTACTCCTACAAATAAAATAGTTCCTACCGGTGGGGTACACAAGCCAATAGATAAGTTCAGAATCATGATAATTCCAAAGTGAACCGGTTCAATACCCAGTTCTACTACAATAGGAAGGAATATAGGGGTGAAAATGAGTACTGCCGGTGTCATGTCCATAAAAGTTCCTACAAACAACAGAATAACATTGATCATCAAAAGAATGACGACTTTGTTATCACTTAGCGATAGTAGTGCTTCTGTTACATTTTGAGGAATTTCCTCGAACGACATTACCCACGACATAGCAATGGAAGCTGCGATAAGTAACATCACGATGGATGTTGTTTTAACAGATTCCAGGAAAACCTGTGGTAATTCTTTAATCGTCAGTTCCCTATACATAAATCCTAAAATAAGGGTATAAACCACAGCAATTGCTGAAGCTTCTGTAGCTGTAAAGATACCGGCTATGATTCCCCCAATTACAATCACAAGGAGTAACAAAGCAGGGAAGGCTCTTACAAAGCTTTTAGCTACTTCAGCCAATTTAGTGCGTTCACCAACTGGGAAGTTTTTCTTTTTAGCCCAAAATGCTGCAACGATCATAAGAGCTAAACCGGTAAGTATACCTGGCAAATATCCAGCCAGGAAGAGGGCTGCAATGGAAACCCCACCACTGGCAAGTGAATAAATAATTAAAATGTTTGAGGGAGGAATGAGTAGTCCCGTTGTAGAAGAAGTAATATTAACGGCAGCCGAAAACTCCCGGGAATAGCCTTCTTTTTCCATCCTTGGCCCCAGAATGGAACCGATAGCAGAGGCAGCTGCAACAGCAGACCCAGCAATTGCTCCGAATAACATGGCTGCTACTATATTAACATGGGCCAGCCCCCCGGGGAGGGAGCCCATCAAATCTTTGGCAAGCTTAATAAGCCGTTGGGCAAGCCCGCCTTTGTTAATCAATTGCCCTGCCAATATGAAAAAAGGAATAGCAAGGAGGGTAAAACTATCAAGGCCGGTACCCATTCTTTGTGCCAGAGTGGTAAATGCCGGAATGCTATCTATACTTACCAGCAGAGTAAAAAGCCCGGACAAACCAATACTCCAAGCGATAGGTACGCCTATTCCTAATAAAACGATAAAACTTAAAACCAGGATCAATACTTCAGTTAAAACCATGAGATACCTTATTTAAGATGGATTATTTTGAGAGGAGAGGTCGGGCTTTTCAGGGCTCATAAGGATGATGTCTCTGATTTTATAATACACAATGAGTATCCCGCTGATGGGAAGTATTGTATAAACATAAGCCAATGGTAACTGCATGGCAGCAGAAACCTGACCAAGTGTATAAGTGATGTATACTAACCTGGAACCACCTACAACTAGCACAGTAAAAGAAAACAGGATGATGAGAACATTAATAAATACCGAAAGGCGGTATTTTGATTTACCCTCAAGGCTGGCTGGAAACAGATCGATGGCTAGGTGAAGCCGTTTACCGGATGCATAAGCTGCTCCAAGTGTTCCGATCCAAATGAGCAGGTAGCGGGCTAGCTCATCGGTGAACGAACTTGGAGATGAAAAAACGTATCGTGTTAGTACCTGCCAGCAAACACTAAAAAGCATCAGTGCCATAAGAGAGGCCAGGAAATATTCGAGATATCGGTCAAAAGTTTTCATAGATCAATCGGTCTGATGTTCGTCCAGGATTCGCTGGATCAGTTGATAAAATTCGGGGTCTGATTCACGGTATTGTTCGTAAATGGGCTTGGTCATGTCAATAAAGGGTTGCTTGTCAGGATAGGTTATTTCAACACCGGCTTCCTGAGCTACTTCAAGTGCTTCCTTCTCAGCTTCTGCCCAAATTTGTCTCTGGTAGGTCGCGGATGAATCAGCGGCTTCCTGTATCCAGGCTTGCTCTTGTTCTGTCAGGTTCTCCCATTGCAGGGTGCTGATAATTAACAAATCGGGAAGCATAGTGTGTTCATCAAGGCTATAATATTTAGCCACTTCATAATGCCTTGATGTCAGGAAAGAAGGAGGATTATTCTCGGCTCCATCCACAACACCTTGCTGCAGCGCAGTATATAATTCGCCCCACGAAATTGGAGTTGGAGAGCCTCCAAGCTCATTTACCATGCTTACTGCCATTTGGCTTTCCATAACCCTGATTTTGAGTCCCTGCAAATCTTCCGGAGTTTCGATAGGGCGGTCTTTTGTGTAAAAACTACGTTGCCCGGCATCATAGTAAGTGAGCCCTCTAAGCCAGTATTCTTCACCAGCCAACAGCAACTCTTTACCAATTTCCCCATTCAGTACATCCAGAATGTGTTGCTCGTCTTTGAAAAGGTAGGGAAGGCTGTACACTCTAAGTTCAGGTACAAAGTTTTCCAGTGCCGCTGAGGATACTTTCGTCATACCAATACTTCCAATCTGAAGTAATTCCAGAGCTTCCCTTTCAGATCCAAGTTGCTGACTGGGAAAAATGGTGATCTTAAGCTTTCCCTCAGATTTTTCGTCTACCAATTCAGCCATGCGGACCATTCCCTGGTGAACGGGGTGGGAAGTACTTAAGGCATGAGCCAGGCGAATGGTTTTCTGCTCCTTGGTAACTTCACCGCATCCGGTAATATTAAATATCAGAAAGCACGAAATCAGGAATATCGGAAGAGACAGCTTATGCATTACGAATAGAGTTAATAAGTTCGAGTGTATTTCTTACATGTTTTTCGAGTCCGGTAAAGTCTTTGGTAGACAGGAACTCTTTAGTTACTAACTGAGAGCCCATTCCTACACAGGTAACACCGGCATTAAACCAGCCCTCAAGGTTTTCTTTTTCTGCTGTAACACCACCAGTTGGCATGATACTGGTCCATGGACAGGGAGCAGTAATGGCTTTCACAAACCCGGGGCCTAACTGACTTCCGGGGAAAAGTTTGACAATTTCTGCTCCGAGTTCTTCTGCCCGGGCAATTTCAGAGAGGGAACCACAACCGGGCGACCATAACACTTTTCGGCGATTACAAACAATGCCAATGTCTTCCCGAAGTACAGGGGTAACTACAAAATTTGCACCCAGCTGCATGTATAAAGAAGCCGTTCCGGCATCCGTTACAGAACCAACACCAAGAATCATTTCAGGTAATTCCTTTTCCGCAAATTTATTGAGTTCACCAAAAACCTCATGAGCAAAATCACCGCGATTGGTGAATTCGAGGATTCGTGCTCCTCCTTTGTAGCAAGCAGTGAGTACTTCCTTACAAGTATCCAGATTTTTATGATAAAATAAGGGGACGAGCCCCGTTTCTTCCATCACAGTTGCGACCTTTATGCGTGAAAATCTTGCCATGAAATTAGTACGTGTTTGAAATTATATATTCTGTGAAATCGATTGCATTAAGTAAATCATGTATGGCTTTAAATTCAAATAAAACCGCTTCCATGTAGGGTTAATTTTTATTTTCCATACTGAACCGAAGCCCCTGTTCCAGTCCTCTGAGTTCACTTAATCCTTTTAGTCTTCCAATACAGGAATAACCGGGGTTTGTGACCTTGTCAATGTCGTCTAACATTTTGTGTCCGTGATCTGGTCGAACTGGGATAATCCGGTTTTCATCCAGCTTGGAAGATTCGAGAACGGCCTTCATAACTCCAGCTATATCAGAATCTCCGGCCAGGTGATTAGCTTCATAGAAACTACCATCACCTTCTCTTTGTACGCTTCTAAGGTGTAAAAAGTGAATGCGATCGGCAAATTTTGCTGCCATCTCGGGCAAATGATTGTCACTACGAACTCCATAAGAACCGGTGCAAAAAGTGATTCCGTTGTTAGGCGAATCCACATCGCCCAAAAGTCGTTTAATGTCCTGCTCCGTACTCACCACACGAGGTAACCCGAGAATAGGAAAAGGAGGGTCATCAGGATGGATGCACATCATTACATTATGTTCTTCAGCAACGGGAATTACCTCCTCCAAAAAAGACCGGAGGTTGGCTTCCAGTTCTTTGGCATCAATACTCTTGTATTCATTCAGCATCTTTTTGAATGCTTCTAAAGAGTAGCCTTCATGGCCGCCGGGAAGACCGGCAATAATAGTATCTGTTAACTGATCACGGGATTTCCGGTTCATGGAGTTGTGATACAATTCTGCTTTCTGAATTTCGGAATCCTTGTAATCACTTTCGGCACCATGGCGGCGTAGAATAAAAAGGTCAAAAGCAGCAAAGGCGGTTTTCTCAAATCGTAAAGCATATGCGCCATTACCAACCGGATAGTTCAGGTTGGTTCGGGTCCAATCCAGGATGGGCATGAAATTATAGCAAACGGTTCTAACTTCACATAAAGAAAGGTTCCGAAGCGTTTGCTGGTAATTCTCAATGTAGCGAACGCACTGTCCACTTTTCTTTTTGATATCTTCATGAACCGGCACACTTTCCACTACCGACCATCTCAGGCCAGCCGCTTCAATTTCCCGCTTCCGTTTCTGGATTTCATCAACCGACCAAACTTCTCCAGCAGGAATGTGATGTAAAGCAGTTACGATTCCCGTTGCTTCTGTCTGCCGGATGTCTTTCAGGGTAACAGGGTCGTCGGGGCCATACCAGCGCCATGTGTATTCTAACTTCATAGCCAGCTATCTTGATACACGGCCGGAAGCATCTCCGCCCATTAATTTTTCTACTTCATCAACGGTTGCTAAATTAGCGTCACCGTAAATGGTGTGCTTGAGGCAGGAAGCTGCCACGGCAAAATCAAGTGCTTTTTGATCGTCATCTTCATAGGTAAGTAATCCATAAATCAGTCCACCCATGAAGGAATCGCCGCCGCCAACACGATCTACAATATCCGTGATTTGATACGTTCTGGTTTCCAGGAATTCATCTCCGTTATATAGCACGCCAGACCAGGAGTTATGCGAAGCACTAATAGAACCCCGCAAAGTTGTGATGATTTTCTTCGCTCTTGGGAAGCGCTCTTTCAATTTCTTACATACAGACAGATAAGCCTGGCTGTCCATAGATTCACCTTTGGTGATATCTACGTCTTCAGGCTCAATGCCAAAGTGTTTTTCAGCATCTTCTTCATTACCAAGGATCACATCACAGCCTTCTACCAATGCTGGCATAATCTCACCGGGCTCCTTGCCATATTTCCAAAGCTTAGCACGATAATTTAGGTCGGTAGATACAGTAACACCTAATTCGTTGGCCGCTTTGATGGCTTCCAGGGTTACATCAGCTGCTCCCTGAGAAAGGGCAGGGGTAATACCCGTCCAATGAAACCAGTCAGCTCCATCAAACACTTTTTCCCAGTCAATATCACCCTTTTTAATCGTGGAAATAGCAGAGTGTGCACGGTCGTAAACTACTTTACTGCCACGGCTTACAGCGCCTGTTTCCAGAAAATAAATTCCTAAACGCTCTCCGCCGCGGATAATATGGTTAGTGCCCACATTACGTTTTCTCATCTCCATGAGGGCGCATTCACCGATATCATTATTCGGAAGGCGGGTAACAAACTCAACCGGTATGCCATAGTTAGCCAAAGATACGGCTACATTTGATTCGCCTCCTCCATATATAACATCAAATGAGTTTGCCTGTGAAAATCTCAGAAATCCGGGAGGGGAGAGTCGAAGCATGATTTCCCCAAAGGTGACTACTTTCTTCATAACAACGGTTAGGTTAATTTGATTATTTGTTTAGCTCACCAGCTTTGATGAGTTTATTAAGTATGTTGTGCAATCGATTGTACAATTAATGAATTGCTACAGTATTTTTCAATAGAAAAATCCTTAAATCAGGATTTTTTTGGTTTTATTTGTCCATTTTTCAGTGATGATTTCCTGATGATCAATTCGGGATTTAAAACAGTCTTTGATGGCGGGTGATCAGAATCCTTGTCTTTCACCTGGTCCAGGAAAAGGTTTGCCGTAAACTGCCCCATTTTTTTGCTGTGTTGATCAACGGTTGAAAGAGCAGGATCTACCAGAGAGGTAAAAGATTCGTTACTGAATCCAACCACGGCAATATCATCAGGTACTATAATTTCTTTATTCTTGAATATCTCCATAGCTCCCATTGCAGCATAGTCACTGGCTGAGAATACGGCATCTGGCAAATCAGGCCAATTCGAAATTTCTTCACCAAGCATTTTACCTGATTCCAGCTTTAAGTCACTGGATAATACAAGCGATTCATCAATAGATATGCCGTGCTTTTTTAGTGCTTGTTCATACCCCCGTTTTCTGTCACGATATATGCTGACGTTTTGGGGCCCGGAAAAGTGAACAATGCGCTTGCAACCTTGTTCAATCAGGTGTTCGGTTGCCTTGAAAGCTCCCAAATAATCATCAATAACAACGGTGTCTACTTCAAATGCATCCTGCATCCGGTCAAATAGGATAAGGGGGATGCCTCGCTTTATGACTTCTTCATAATGGGAAAAATCGGTGGTTTCTTTTGCATAAGAAGCAAAAATAGCATCTACCTGGGCTTCCAGTAATGCCTTGATATTGGATTTCTCCTTCTCCAGCGAATCATTAGACTGGCAGATAATTACATTATAGCTGGTGTCGTTAAGCACATCTTCGACTCCACGTACAACGGAAGCAAAGAAGTTTCGGTCAACAGTTGGGATAATAACTCCAACCAAATTACTGGTCCCTCTTCGAAGAGCAGCCGCAATGCTGTTTGGCTGATAGTTCATTTTCTTTGCCATTGCGATCACAGATTCTTTGGTAGAATCGCTGATACGCGGATGATCTTTTAAAGCCCTGGAAACCGTTGAAGCGGTAATATCCAGCTCACGCGCAATATCATGGATGGTTGTTCTTTTTTTTGCCATCAGTGCTCAATAAGGGTCGGGTAGTTCAATGAAAGCATATCAGTAAAATAGTTTGAAATCAATTGCGGTCTATTTAATGATAACCGGAGCAGATTCTTTTTGTATTTCTTCAGAAATAAAAGCATCAAAATATTCCGGACTAGCAAATTGCGTATCGCTTAGTTCCCATCCTGCAAGTACATGATAGGTCAGGCTTTTATCCTGTCTTAGCTCAAATAGATTCAAAAAACTCGTAGTTACACCTGGTCCCGAATCCGGGGCTTTTTGGTAACTCAGGTAAGATTCTGATGGAAAAATAATCCCCATACCAAGATACCAACCGTCGTCATAAGTCTGTTTGTCGTGAGTATAGAATGCAGAATAATCGGTGCCTGTCTCATTAAATAAAATAGGAGGGTTATCATTGTGGATGTTAACAACTCCAACAATCAAGGTATCTGACGCATTAGGGCTTTTAAGAGTGATATCATTCGTATAACCATAGCGGCCAGCCCAAATGGTTACGGTGTTTTCAAGACTATAATTTCCGTTTCCGGTGTTCCATCCTTCATAATTGAGCTTGAAAATGGAACGAACAGGGCCTTCTGTAATCAATTCATAGGATGTCTTGGCAACATTGTTTTGCTCTGCATCCATGCGAACTCCAAGCCTGACAGGCTGGTTATTTTCCAGCATGGCAATACCACCAAGTCCCAGGGAATTCCCCACAGCAAGAATATCTCGCCCCCAAGGCAACATTACATGATAATTGTCTTCCAGTGAGCCATCTTCAGCTATACCCACTGTATCGAGTGCCATAGAGGCCATTGTTTTACCAAAAAGGTCCCGGCCATTTCTTCCATCAATATATTGCCGGAAGCCTACCTTGTCGTTTTCCCATGCAGGCCCGTCCATTTGGTACCGTGTGAACAAGGGAACCGGAAGTTCATTGCCGGGGATCTCTAAAGTCTCCACAGCTCTAACTCCGTCCTCATCTAAAACACCGAAGCGTACATTTGTACGTGCAGTAAACTCGGGATAATCTTCAGGGGATATGAACTCAATAGAAACATTTTGAGTATCTCCAGCAGCAATAGATAATGTAAAGGCTAGCTCATCCCACGAGCCGTCACCGTCTATATCATCGATTTGAGCAGGAATTGGTTCTCCATCTTTTACAGGCAGGGGAAGCTTTCCTTCCATAATCTGAATACCACCGGCTTTTTCGGTAATATCCTCCCGTGAAAACACAATCGGCTCGTCCGACCGGTCAATATTTGAACTATTGATTACAGTAAAGTCTTCCTGAGATGCTGAGCAACCCGAAAGAAGCAGAAGAGATGTGGAAATTATAATTCCTTGAATGATAAAGACTGAAGTACGCATGGCTATAAGATTATTCGTTGGCTGGTTTACCGATGGTGGCTAAAATTCCGCCATCAACATAGATGATTTGTCCATTTACAAAGTCACTGCCTTTTGAGGATAGAAAAACGGCTGCGCCAGCCAGATCTTCAGGATCACCCCATCGGCCAGCTGGTGTTCGTTGTATGATGAAATCATTAAAGGGATGGCCGTCCTTGCGAATGGGCTCGGTCTGTGATGTTGCAAAATATCCGGGGCCTATTCCGTTTGCCTGAATGTTATGTTTTGCCCACTCTGTAGCCATGTTCTGCGTCAGCATTTTGAGCCCGCCTTTGGCAGCTGCATAAGCTCCGACGGTATCACGCCCAAGTTCAGTCATCATAGAACAAATATTGATAATCTTGCCTTCACCACGTGGAATCATGTGTTTAACAACCTGTTTGGCCATAATAAAAGGGCCCACAAGATCTACATCGATAACCCGGCGGTAGTCTTCCACTTCCATATCTTTTAGGGGGACTCTTTTAATGATCCCTGCGTTGTTCACAAGTATATCGATAGGGCCAATTTCCTTCTCGATCTTGTCGACATGTTCTTTGGCTTTATCTTCATCGGTTACATCAAAAATAAAGCCATGAACGGTATATCCTTGCGAGCGGTATTCTTCCAGTGCACGCTCCATTTTCTCCGGGGTAGTCCCGTTGATAATTAATTCCGCTCCGGCATCACCAAGTCCTTTAGCCATGGCCATACCCAGACCGTGGGTAGCACCGGTTACAAAAGCTCGCTTTCCTGTTAAATCAAATAGAGAACTCATAAGTGTAAATCAGTTTGAAGGTTAGATTGAATGAGAAGTAAGTGTTTAAGCTTACTTCAGGTCTTGGATCTCAACATGATCCATATCTCCGTAATCCAGGTTCTCGCCATTCATAGCCCATATAAAGGTGTAATTACTGGTTCCCGATCCACAGTGAATAGACCATGGGGGAGAAAGTACTGCCTGATTGTTTTTCATCCAGATATGGCGGGTGTTGTCCGGTTCACCCATGAAATGACAAACAGCTTGTTCTTCCGGAACTTCAAAATAAAAGTAAGCTTCCATTCTTCGATTGTGAACATGGGCAGGCATGGTATTCCAGACGCTGCCTGTTTCGAGCTGAGTCATACCCATTTGTAGTTGACAGGTATCCACGATGCTATTCACGATGAGTTTACGAATCACGCGATGGTTTGCGGTTTCAAGGGAGCCGAGTTCTACAATCTCAGCTTCATCCTGCGATATTTTTTTGGTGGGATAGGCTTTATGTGCGGGTGCAGAGTTAAAATAAAAGAGAGGCTGCTTGCCATCTTTTTGGTGAAAACTAACTTCTTCTTCACCACGGCCTATATAAATCGCTTCTTTAAAGTCTATTTCATATTCGCTATCACCCACTTTAACGAAGCCGGGTTCACCTACATTTATAATACCAAGTTCCCTTCGCTCAAGAAAAAAATTAGCTTTCAAAGGGTCGATTGTTTCCAGCTTCAAAGGGGAGGAGTCAGGTTTAGCGCCCCCCACAATTTGACGGCCATAGAACGAATAAACAAGATTGATTTCTCCACTAACAAATAAATCTTCAATCAGAAAATCATCCCGGAGGCGTTCAGTGCCATAATTCTTAACATCTTCAGGATTTGCGGCATATCTAACGGTGTAATTCACAGACATAATTGGCTGGCTTTTTATTTAGTGTAATCGATTGCACTGAATATATAAAAAAATTCCAGATAAGCCAGAGAATACAGGAAAGCAGTTTTTGTTTATAAGCATCCTAAAAAGCAAAATTTATCCGCTGCTTACTCTTTTTAAAGCTGATATTCATCAAATGAGGAAGGTGTTTAATTTATTTTCAAAAATAACCATACTTTATGCAATCGATTGTATTACAGAGAAGATTCTTTATAAATCTAAAAATGACAAAGAGAATATGAAAATTGAGCATTTTGCCTTAAACGTTGAATCACCCGTTGAAATGAGAGAGTGGTATGTCAATCATCTTCATTTCGACATCGTTAAGCAAGAGAAGAAACCGCCGTTCACTACTTTTTTAGCAGATGAAAGCGGGCAGGTTATGCTTGAGATTTATAATAATCCGTCAGATAACGTGCCTGATTATCATGGCATGAACCCCTTGATCGTTCATTTGGCCTTCACCTCAGAGCATCCAGAAAAAGAAAAGGATCGGCTTGTGGAGGCCGGAGCTTCTGAAGTAAGCAATGAAGAGCTGGAAGATGGTTCACATCTTATCATGCTCAGAGATCCCTGGGGACTCGCTATTCAACTATGCAAACGCGGCAAGAAAATGCTTCCATAGAGAGCCTGAAGACTTAAGTTACCGGTTAAAGTATTGCTTGCTTTCTTTTACTAAATCCTGTTAATTGACAAAGCGCAACCGTTTGCGCGGCGTCAATAATTAATGTTGGAATTACAATGATGAAAACCCTCAGCCTAACCCTTATACTGTTAATAACAGCCTGTTCACCTATAATAAGCCAAAGTGTTTCCAGTGACTTAAAGTGGTCGGAAAGAATGGCATTATCTATAATGGAGCGTAATCCTGATCCTGTATATATGGATTTTCGGGATGAACCGAAGTGGGAATATACTTTTGGATTGGTATTGAAGTCGATCGAAAAGGTACACAAAGCAACTGGAGAGCAGAAATACCTCGATTACATTGATGCTTACTATGACTTCATGATTGAAGAAGATGGAACCATCAATAAATATGATGTTACCAATTTCAACATTGACCGCATTGCTCCCGGGAGAGCTCTATTCCATTTATATGATGAAACCGGGAAGGAAAAATATAAAAATGCCATTGAGCAGCTTCGTTACCATTTAAATTATCAGCCTAGAAATCATCTGGGTGGATTTTGGCATAAGCACAGGTATCCATGGCAAATGTGGCTGGATGGGGCTTATATGGGTTCTCCTTTCTATGCTGAGTATGGTCAGCGCAATGATGAATATGAGAATTTTGATGATGTAGCTCTTCAGGTAAAACTAATGTTTGAATATATGAGAGACCCTGAAACAGGCCTTCTTTACCATGGCTGGGATCAAAGTAAAACTCAAAAGTGGGCAGATCCTGAAACCGGGCTTTCACCTAATTTTTGGGGAAGGGCAATGGGTTGGTATGTAATGGCCATTGTTGATGTGTTGGATTATTTCCCGGAAGATCACCCGCAACATGATGATTTAGTACTCATCCTTGATGAGGTGGTTCAGGCGTTGGTTAATTATCAGGATGAGGAATCTGATGTCTGGTATCAGGTTGTGGATCAGGGGAAGCGTGAAGGAAATTATCTGGAAGCTTCAGCCTCAATCATGTTTACTTATGCGATCAAGAAAGGAGCTAACCAGGGATACCTTGACGAGTCTTATCACCAGGTAGCCGGGCGTGCTTTTGAGGGGATTTTAAATGAATTCATTGAAGTGGATGAAAACGGCCTGGTCAATATCAATCATGTTTGTGCAGTAGCTGGTTTAGGGGGCGATCCCTACCGTTCAGGGTCTTATGAATATTATGTTAATGAGAAAATTCAGGTTAATGATACCAAAGCTACCGGCCCGTTTATTAAACTAAGCCTGGAGATGGATAGGTAACATCTTACATCTTAAACCCAAACATTTGATATGAAGCTAGTCGAAATAAATAAACTTATGACTGTTCTGCTCATTGGAATGTTGACGGGTATAACAGTTTCGGTTTCGGCTCAGACTCTGGCATTTCCGGGAGCCGAAGGGTATGGTAAATATACTACCGGTGGCCGGGGAGGAGAGGTTATCTATGTCACCAACTTAAACGACAGCGGTCCCGGAAGTCTTCGTTCTGCTGTAGAAAAAAAAGGTCCCAGAATCATTGTTTTTTCAACTTCCGGCAACATTCATTTAAAGTCTCCGGTAATCATTGGTTCCGGAGATCTGACCATTGCAGGTCAATCTGCACCGGGGCAGGGAATCACTATTCGGGATTATCCGGTAGAGTTGGATGCAGATAATATCATTATAAGGTATATGCGGTTTCGCTTGGGAGATATTCACAAAGTACAGGGTGATGCCTTAAGCGGGTTGGGAACTGAAAATGTAATTGTAGACCACTGTTCAATGAGTTGGGGGATAGATGAAGTGTCTTCATTCTACAGAAATAACAATTTCACATTACAATGGAGTATTATTTCTGAATCCCTAAAGAATTCATTTCATGAAAAAGGGGCTCATGGTTACGGCGGAATTTGGGGAGGGAACCGGGCAACATTTCATCATAACCTTATAGCCCATCATAGCAGCCGAAATCCAAGGTTGGCTGATTCAGATCCTTATGATAGTCCTACCAACCGAAAGCTGGATTACTACAACAATGTGATATACAACTGGGAATTCAACAGTATGTATGGTGGTGAAAAGGGAGAGCAAAATATTGTTAATAATTACTACAAGGCCGGCCCGGGAACTGATGATGATGTATCAAACCGTATTGTAAATCCCTCTGAGCCGTATGGAAAGTTTTATGTGAAAGGGAATTTCGTTTATAATCATCCGGGTGTATCTGAAAAGAACTGGAATGGAGGTGTTCAAACCCGGTATCCGGAACAAACCAAAGCCCAATCATCTTTTGGCTTTAATCCGAAAAATCTGGAGACCGCTGAACAAGCTTTTTCTTCTGTTTTGGAGCATGTTGGAGCAAGCTTTTACCGGGATGAAATTGACAGCAGAATCATAGAAGAAACACGAAAAGGAACGGCAACCTTTAAAGGGTCAAAGTCTGGTTTACCGGGTATTATAGATTCACAAAAAGATGTTGGGGGCTGGCCAGAACTGAAAGCAAAAGAGGCTCCCCTTGATACCGATCTGGATGGCATGCCAGATAGCTGGGAGGTCGAAAATAATTTGAACCCTGATGACCCTTCAGACTCGAATTTATATACCCTTCACAAGGGCTATACAAATGTTGAAATGTACCTAAATGGATTGGTTGAATAGATGGTAATTACTAGAGATTAAGATTGAAAATGAAGAAAAATCCGATGTGCCGTTTACTTGTTTTTTGCCTGTCCGGAATGATAATTAGTTATTTAGGCACTGGAAAATCACATGCTCAACAGCAGGGAGTGTCTAATGTTTGGGTGGCTGATAACGGGGATGGTACTTACACCAACCCTATTCTGCATGCTGATTACTCTGATCCTGATGTGATTCGTGTGGGGGAAGATTTTTATATGACATCCTCAAGCTTTAATACGTCTCCAGGATTACCAATTCTTCACTCTAAAGATCTTGTGAACTGGAAACTGATTAATCACGCATTACCAAAAATAATACCGGAAGAGCACTTCAGAACGCCACAGCATGGCAATGGTGTATGGGCTCCCAGCTTCAGGTACCACGAAGGCAAATTTTATATTTATTGGGGTGATCCGGATTTTGGAATTTATATGGTTAAAACCGATGATCCCAGAGGGGAATGGGAAGATCCTGTTTTGGTAAAAGGCGGAAAAGGGCTGATTGACTCTTCACCGCTCTGGGATGACGATGGCAGAGCATATCTGGTTCATGCCTATGCAAGAAGCCGTTCAGGTATTAACTCGGTGTTGGTGGTGCAGGAAATGAACAAAGAAGGCACCACGGTAAAAGGTGACCCTGTACTCGTTTTTGATGGTCACGAAGGAAATCGTGTGGTAGAAGGCCCTAAATTTCTGAAAAGAGGTGATTGGTACTACATCATGGCACCTGCCGGCGGAGTAGCTAAAGGCTGGCAACTTGCCCTGAGATCTAAAAATGTATTTGGTCCTTATGAAGCTAAACGAGTTCTTCAGCAAGGCAATACCAACATAAACGGGCCTCATCAAGGGGGGCTGGTTGATCTGGAATCTGGAGAGTCTTGGTTTGTTCACTTTCAGGAAAAGCAGCCTTATGGACGGATTGTTCATCTTAACCCGGTACGCTGGGAAAATGGCTGGCCAATGATGGGCGAAGATCAGAATAATGACGGGGTAGGAGAACCCGTTAAAACCTATCAAAAACCTGATGTTTCATCTTCAAATACACCAATTGTAACTCCGGTAGAGTCGGATGAGTTTAACAGTGATGTACTAGGACTGCAATGGCAATGGCATGGCAATCCTGAATCAACCTGGGCTATGACTTCCAACTTTGGATTTCTCAGACTCTATGGTAAACCTGCTCCTGAGGGAGCCCGAAATCTATGGGATGTACCGAATCTATTGCTGCAAAAATTCCCTGCGCCAGAATTCACTGCAACTACTAAAATGGAATTTACTCCCCATATGATTGAAGAAAAGGCTGGTTTAATTGCTATGGGTGAAGATTACAGTTATGTGGCTATAAAGAGAGCAAAAGATGGATTTCAAATAATACAGGTTTTAGCTACAGGAGCCGATGCTGGTGAAAAAGAACACGTTCAGGAAACCATTAATGTTGATCAAAATGAAGTTTGGTTCAGGGCAGAGGTACAGGCAGGTGGATTGACGTCGTTCAGTTTTAGTACAGATGGCAAGAAGTTCAAAAATATAGGGGAAAAATTTCAGGCTAAAGAAGGTCGGTGGATTGGAGCTAAAATTGGAGTTTTTGCAACACAACCCCGCAATGGTGATAAGGAAGATTATCTGGAATACAGCAGTCAGCACTCAGGCTTCGCAGATGTAGATTGGTTTAGAATTACACAATTGGAGAAATAATGATGGCAAAATTATCAACAGAGAAACTATTACTAAGCAGTATTATACTCACATTAACCGTGGTGTTGAGTCTTATGGCTTTCACCCCGAATGAAAAACCAGTCGTTTATCTTGTTGGAGATTCAACGATGTCTGATAAACGTATAAGCTCCTATCCGGAGACGGGATGGGGCATGCCTTTCCAGTATTATTTCACCGATGAAATTGAAATTGAAAATCATGCCAGAAATGGGCGGAGTACCCGTACGTTTATTGAAGAAGGGAGATGGGAAACCATAAAGGAAACCCTGAAAACCGGAGACTTTGTACTCGTTCAGTTTGGGCACAATGATGAAGTTCCCACCAAATCCCGATACACCCCGCCTGAACAGTATCAGAAGTTTCTTCGCCAATACATTTCTGAAACCCGGGATAGAGGTGCGCATCCGATTCTGCTTACTCCAATAACACGTCGGCAATTTGATGAAAATGGACAGGTGAAAGAAACTCATGAGCAGTATTCAGCCCTGATGAGAGAAGTGGCTGAAACCGAGAATGTTCCTCTGATTGATATGGATCGCAAAAGTCAGGCTATGTTAACCGAAATAGGCAAAGAAAAATCTACATTGCTGTTTTTGCAATTGGAACCGGGTCAAAACCCAAACTACCCGGATGGGGTGACAGATAATACCCACTTTAGTGAAACAGGTGCCCGGATGATGGCTGAGTTGGTGATGCAGGGACTGGAAGAGTTGGACCACGAACTTGCCAATTACATCGTTGAGGGCGAAGAGTAATGAAACGATTAATCAATCTGTCGTTCATTCTATTGCTTACTATTGGCTCTGTTAATTGTACCTATAATAACAACACAAGCAAAGATTACTTTGCTCCCGTCCCAGTTCATTACTATGCCGAATTTCCGTTTGAAATGGATGAAATTCCCATTCCTGAATTTCCTGACTACTCCGTAAATATCACGGAATTTGGGGCCGTTTCGGATGGAGAAACACTAAACACAGAAGCCATTTCTAAGGCTATTGATGATGTTAGTAATAATGGCGGAGGTACGGTTGTGATTCCAAGAGGAATCTGGCTTACCGGGCCAATCATTCTGAAGAGCAATATTAACCTTCATGTTGAAAAAGGGGCTCTCGTAAAGTTCAGTGATAATTTTGATCACTACCCGCTGGTTGAAACGGTGTTTGAAGGCTTGGATACATGGAGAGCGATTTCTCCGATCTATGCCAAAGGCGTTGAAAACATCGCGATAACCGGGGAAGGTATTTTTGATGGGTCTGGCGGAGCCTGGCGCCCAGTTAAGAAATTCAAGGTTACAGAAGACCATTGGGAAGAACTGATTGAATCGGGCGGTGTTTTATCGGATGACGGTCGGGTTTGGTATCCAACTGAAGCTTCAAAAATGGGAGATCCCGGTACGTTTAATGTTCCTCCAAACAGGGAGACCAAAGAGGATTATGAAGAAGTAAGAGATTTTCTTCGGCCTGTTTTAGTAAGTATTCGGGAAAGTAAGAATATCCTTCTGGATGGTCCTACATTTCAGAATTCGCCCGCATGGAATATCAATCCACTGATGAGCGAGAATATTATTCTCAGAAATCTGACGGTACGAAATCCCGAGTATGCCCAAAATGGAGATGGTCTCGACATTTCATCCAGTAAAAATGTACTTGTTTATAATAACAGCTTCGATGTGGGCGATGATGCTATATGTATTAAGTCAGGTAAAAATGAAGACGGCCGGCAACGTGGTGTTCCAACAGAAAACGTGATTATAAGAGATAACAGCGTATATCATGCGCATGGGGGATTTGTTGTAGGCAGTGAAATGTCGGGTGATGTCAGAAACATTCATGTAGCCGACCTTACTTTTATGGGAACAGATGTAGGTATTCGTTTTAAAAGCACGCGTGGAAGAGGCGGAGTGGTAGAGAATATACAGATTGAAAATATTCACATGATAGATATGGTAACGGAACCCATTCGCTTTAACCTTTATTACGGTGGAGAAATGCCTACTCCCAACCAAAAGGCTGAAATAGTAGACAAGAAGAAGCTGCAGGAACAAATTCCTGAAGTCAATGAAGAAACGCCCCGATTCCGGGACATCAGTATTAAAAATGTATACTCTTTTAATTCAAAAACGGCTCTTTGGATTCAGGGACTTCCAGAGATGAGTGTCCGGAATGTTCGCATGGAGAATATGAAGCTGACTGCCAGCCGTGGAGGTATGATCATGGATGCTGAAGATATTTTAATGAAAAACGTAGACATAGAAGTGAATGAAGGTCCGGTTTTGTTTTTGAACAACGTGCATAGTATCTCACTGGAGGATATGAATATAGGATTTGCCGAAGACGCCGGGGCTGGAACAGGTATACGTCTGGTTGGTCCGTTTTCGGAATCTGTTAGGTTGATGGGCGTCAGATTCACTAATACCGCTGAGGAAACAAGTATAGGTCCCAATGTGGGGAAAGGCGTGTTAAAACGACAGGAGAAGTAAAATGCTGATCCGGGCAAAACTTCCAGCCAGTTTTTTAAGGGCACTAGCTCCGGTAATGTTTATACTTCTAATCCCAACGCTTTTGATGGGTTTTCAAGCCGTTGACAAATACGACTTTGTAGTGGCTAAAGATGGTTCAGGAGATTTTACTTCCGTTCAGGATGCTATTGATGCTGTTCCCGTTTTCCGGGACAATGAAACTGTTATATATATCAGGAAAGGAGTGTATAAAGAGAAGCTTACACTTCCACCCAACAAAACCAATGTTACATTTATCGGGGAAGATGTAGAAGAAACCATTCTCACCTTTGACGATTATTCCTCCAAAACCAATCAGTTTGGGGAAGAGTTGGGAACCACGGGTTCTTCCAGTTTTTTCTTATTCGGAGATGATTTTACAGCAAAGAATATCACCTTCCAAAACTCAGCCGGTCGGGTTGGTCAGGCCGTAGCCCTGCGTGTAAATGGGGATCGTGCAGTATTTATAAACTGCCGTTTTCTTGGAGATCAGGACACTCTTTACACTCACGGCAGCGAAAGCAGGCAGTATTATAAAGACAGCTATATTGAAGGAACGACAGACTTTATTTTCGGATCATCTACTGCGGTTTTCGAAAATTGTGAGATCGTTTCCAAAAAAAAGAAGGGAAGTTATATCACTGCGGCTTCCACGCCGGAAGGAAAAGCTTTTGGTTATGTATTTATCAATAGTCGCTTTACCGCAAAACCGGATGTTGCAGAGCAAACCTACTACTTGGGGCGTCCCTGGCGTCCACATGCTAAGGTAGTGTTGATCAACAGCTATCTAGATAGCCATATCAGGTCGTCGGGCTGGCACAACTGGAATGACCCAGCCAAGGAAGAAACGGTTTTTTATGCCGAGTTTGAAAATGAAGGGACGGGATTTCATCCAGAAAAAAGGGTTAAATGGTCTGCTCAGCTTACTACCGAAGAAGCTTCAGCTTATACCCTTGAAACTATTTTTAATGGTTGGAATCCTTTGGAAAGAATTGAATAGTCCTTAGAATTTCTGGAGATGCTAACGGAATAATCTTAATGACCTGTTGGAGCAGGAAAAATCAATCCGGAATAGAATATGTGTAGAATAATAAAACCTATTATCGTGCTTTTTTTAGGACTGCTGGCATCCGATGCTCTTGCTCAGGGATATGAAACTGAGCTGGTGGTAGCGAAGGATGGTAGCGGTGACTATAGCAGCATTCAGGCCGCCATTGATGACGCAAAGTCTTTTCCTTATGAGCGTATCACTATTCTTATAAAAAACGGAGTTTATAAAGAGAAAGTGAAAGTACATTCCTGGAATACAAAGCTGAGCTTAATTGGCGAGAACAAAGACTCAACCGTCATAACCTGGGATGACTATTTTGACAAGATCGATCGTGGGCGAAACAGCACCTTTCATACCTACACATTGTTGGTTGAAGCAAATGATTTTTACGCTGAGAATATAACCATTGAAAATTCGGCAGGTGATGTGGGTCAGGCTGTAGCATTGCACATAGATGCGGACCGTGTTTCCATTCAAAAATGCAGGATCTTGGGGAATCAGGATACGGTTTACCTTGCTGGGGAAGGGAAACGTCAATATTTCAACAACTGTTATATAGAAGGAACAACGGATTTTATTTTTGGAGGAGCCACCGGACTATTTGAAGATTGCCAGATCCATAGCAAGAAAGATTCATATATCACGGCAGCTTCTACTCCACAAGGACAACAATATGGCTTCGTATTTAAGAACAGCACACTTACTGCAGATGAAAGTGTTAATGAAGTTTACTTAGGACGTCCGTGGAGAAATTATGCGAAAACCGTTTTCATGAAGACGGAACTCGGAGGTCATATTATGACTGAAGGGTGGCATAACTGGAATAAGCCCGATGCGGAGTCTACTGTTTATTACGCTGAATATGAGAATTCAGGACTTGGTTTTAAACCTTCTGAAAGGGTTGAATGGAGTTATCAATTGAAAGCTGAAGAAGCTGAAAAATATGCTAAAGAAAAGATTTTGAAAGGCTGGAATCCTGCGGACGAAAACCGCTAAGAAATGAATAATGCAAACAACTTAAATCCTGAACAATGAATATTGATCAACCATTAACAGATAGGGAAGCAGTTTCAAAAATACAGGATGTTATAGAAGGAATGGATGGGTATAGCCTTTACGAAGACTCAATACATGAGCATGAAGAGGTGGTCTTATGCATTGCCAGAAAAGGACTTGAAAAACACCTTTTAGTGATATCGAAAGATGGAAGTATTCCCAATACTGAATTTACGGGTAAGGAAATAAAATCAGGTTCAGTTTCTGTTTTGGAATGTGAACTTTCCCATGAAAATGCCTCTGTTCTGCGTTCAAAGTTTGACTTTACAAATCCCGTATTGATCGGTAAAACGGATTCATATGGATTTGGAGACCGGCTTGGAAATGCAGGTCCTGCTCATTTGAGAGCCGTAAAAGAAGCCGGGTTTAAACCAGTGCTCGCTCAGCAATCCATTCGTGAGCTTGAAAGAACTAAAAGAACTGCTGAGGAAGTGATGGATGCAGCCTCGTGGTCTGTGTTTCAGGAAGGATATCACGATGGATTTGGAGCTGACGGAGATCACCTTAAAACAACGCAAGATATTGACCGGATGGTAAAAGCCGGATTCACTATGTTTACCATTGATCCCAGCGATTACGTGGTAAATGAAGTAAAGCAAATGACAGAGGAAGAGCTGCAATCGAGTTATGAGAACCTTCCCTGGGAAGAAATTGAAGACACTCCGAAAGATTTACTGGACCGATTCGAATTCTCTGACATCGAGTTAAATACGGGATATAAAATCAATCCTTCCATCCGTGATATTAAAGAAGGAATGGTAAAGTATGGGCGTGTGATTACTCATACCCGGATGATGGCAAGCTATATTTCGGCTACTTATCCGGATCATCCCTCTGAGCTCGAGCTTTCGGTTGATGAAACCAATGCGCCGACTACTCTTTTTGAGCACTACCTGGTGGCTTCAGAACTGGATCGTTTGGGAGTAGAGCTCGTTAGCCTTGCCCCCCGGTTTTGTGGAGACTTTGAAAAAGGCATCGACTTTAAAGGAGATTTGGATCAATTTCGAGATGAATATGTAGAACACCTTGCCATAGCTGAAAAATTTGGGAGCTATAAATTGAGCATCCATTCAGGCAGTGACAAATTCTCAGTGTATGAAGTTGTAGGCTCGCTAAACCTGGGCGCTGTGCATGTAAAAACAGCGGGAACAAGTTACCTGGAAGCTTTGAGAACAATTGCGGAGTGTGAACCTGACTTTTTCAGGGAAATTATGGCATTCTCGCTCAGGCGCTTTGATGAGGATAAAAAGACCTATCATATTTCAGCTGATCTCAGCAAGATTGAAGACCCGTCAAAAGCTAGGGAAGAAGAACTTCCAGAATATCTGGATGACAATAATGCTCGCCAGGTTCTGCATGTAGCTTTTGGATCTGTGCTATCTGGCGATTTACCTGAGGCTAAAGGATTTAAGAAACGACTGATGAATGCTCTTGAAAAAAATGAGGAGCTGCATTATTCAAATTTGGAAAAACATTTCCATAAACATCTCAGTCCTTTTAGCGTGAAATGATGCAGGAAGCATAAACTTTGTAATCATTAGGAAATTAAGGTTGATTATCCAATGAATATGCCTTTATTTAATCCTTAGTTTAACCGGTTAAGTACGCTTGATGATTTTTGGATGAAATGAGTACGATAGGCGGAAAATTAAGCAGCTTTTTATGGTAAACACTCGGAAAAATAAAAAACAATTTGGAAGCGCTTTGACGCACCAAATCAAAAGTTCAGTAAAAGATATTGGAGTCATGATCAGTAAACGGGAACAGACATCACCGGTAAGCAGCCTCTTTATCCATCGTTTTACTCAGATAGCCTGGGCTGGGTGCTTTTTAATAATGATAATGTCAGTGCTTTCCCCGACCAACCTGCATGCTCAGGATGAGCCTGAAGCAGATACGACCAAGATTTATCTTACAGGACCCTACAATTTTTCGGTTAATCCCTTCTTTTCCTCTTCGCTTGATTTCAGTGATTTCGCTGATTTTGGAGATATTTCACTGCAAGAAGCGTTGATTCGTATCCCTGGTGTTCAATCATCCAGAAATGGTGAAATAAATATTCGGGGAGTTGGATACCATGCATATGGAGTTTCTTATAATGGGTTAAGGCTGGCAAATACCGGGGCTGGAACACGGAATATAGATCCTTCTGACATCTCAATTGATGTTATTCAGAGCATTGAGGTAACAAAAGTTCTTGATCCTTCTATGGATGCAGATGCACTTGCGGGATTAGTGAATTTAAACACCAGGCGTGCGCTTCCTGCTGGCAAAAAGCGAACAGTAAGTGCTATGGCAGGTGGGGAAGCCAATACCAAGTATATCAGCAGAACCGGACCGGGAAGTCGGGGCTGGATTCAGTATGCAGAGAATTTTACAGATGAATTGTCTGTGTCTGTGAATGTTGGGTACCATGAGGCTATTAATACCCGGGAGGAGTTACAACTCGGTTTTGGTGCTCAGAATTTTGGGAATGGATTTGTGGATGTTTTTGAACAGGTTTCACCAGCTGTTAGAATTGATCAGGAAAACAGACTTACTGCCTCAACAGATGTTTACTTTAACCCTGATGAAGACAACTCTTACTATTTCAGAGGCTTTTTAAATAGCAACGACCGGACTTTTATTTCTCATCAGGATAGTTGGATTACAGGTGGAGATTTTATTGATCAGTCCACTACCGGGGCAGATGGAGAGCAAGGGGCTTTCAGGCATGAGGCTAGCAGAAATGAATTTAAAACTACCCAGCTTGCATTTCAGGGTGGAGCAGAACATGAATTCGATACCTTTATATTCAGTTATAATGCCGGTTGGAGTCAGGGAAGATCAGAGAATCAGGACTATGTATTTCCCTTTCAGATAGAGGGGCTTAACTATGCACTTGATTTAGGTACTAAGAATCGGCCTCAAATGACTTTCACAAATCGTGAAGTCCAAATTTTGGATGATGGAACCGTTGACCGTCAGTTTATGATAGGGCAAAACTTTGATCGTACTATTCAGGAGCATGTAAATAATCAGATATCAATTCGGACTGATGTTGAAATACCCATCTCTTCAGGAGCTTTAAAAGCAGGATTAAGTTCACGCTGGTCTCAGAAAGATGGTGATTATGACGAAAGCAGCTTTGAGTACAATCGTACCCTTCGCATGATTAGCTTTAACATGCTGCGCGAACCAAATCGTGATATTGATGTTATTGATGAGAGTTACCGGATACCCTGGTTTGTGAATACTGAAAACGCACGGATGTTTTTGGAGAGTCAGCGTCCGCTTTTTACCGGAGATGATAATCTTAATGCATATCAGTCTGAAATTCAGAATTACAGCACCGGAGAGCAGATCTATGCAGCATATGGAATGGGAGATCTGCAGTTTGGAGACCTGGGTGTAAAACTGGGAGTCAGGGTAGAATATTCCATTACTGAATTGGAGGGTAACCAGATTGATTTTGATGAAAATGGAGATCCCGGGCCGGTTCAGGAAGTCACTGAATCAGAAAGTCTGTTAAACCTGTTTCCAAACTTACAGTTGAACTATGGTTTGTCTGAATCCAGCAGTGTGAAAGCAGCTTATTCCAAAACCATCGACAGACCCGACTATTTCCCCCAAACACCATTTGAACGAATTGATAATCAGGACTCCACAATTTTCAGAGGTAATCAATTACTTGAACCCGTGATGTCGGACAACATAGACCTGATGTTTGAGCAAGAAACGGGGAACTCCGGTATTCTTTCAATAGGTGGATTTTATAAATCACTCACTAACTTCATCGAACAGCGACTTAGTACAAATTCTGATGGATACGAAGAACAAGTTTATGTAAATAGCTCCGAAACGGCCTCGCTTTATGGCGTAGAGATTGCTGTAGAGCAACGTTTACAGTTCCTTCCTGGCTTTTTCAGAAACTTAGGCGTGTATGCCAACTACACATGGTCACAATCAAGCTATCGATCAGTCGATAATAGAGACAAAATGGCCTTAACCGGTCATAGTCCTCATGTGTTAAATGGCGCATTGAACTATACTATTGAACGTTTTGATGCGCAGATATCCTATCACTGGAGTGCAGAGTCTTTATCAGGCATTGCATCTGTACAGCAACGAGCTCCCTCTTTAGGCCAAGGGGTGTTTTATTTGGATAGATATCAGGATGGATATGAAGAGTTATCAGCTGCGGCAAGTTACGAGTTGTCTGATCGGTTCAGGGTTTGGGCAAACGCAAACTATTTACTGAATTCTTCTGAGATTGAGTACATCCGTAACAGAAGTGAATATCCTGTAAGTACGTACCAACGCAGTGGACTTGATTTAAGAATAGGAGTGCGTTTTGACTTATAATTTAAACGATAGAGACACAGAAAAAAGCAGAACGAATAACATGAAAAAAAGATCTCTACATAGCATGGTTGAAATAAGGAGTAAGTCTATCATCGGTCTGCTCATGATGTTGATGTTATTGCTGGGTTCCTCACAAATGCATTCAGTGATGGGACAAACAGAAGCGGAAAACCAGCTTTTTGTGGACTCTTTGACCGCTAGTCAAATCAGTAATTTTGGAGATTTCACTATCGAAAACAGCCTGATAAGATTACCCGGAGTTCAAGTTAACCGGGACGGCCAGCTGAGTTTTCGGGGTACTGGTTACAACAATTTTTATATGATGGTTAATGGCCAGCGAATGGCAGCAACGGGTCGAAATAACAGAATTACGAACCCCGGAGCTATTTCTGCTGATGTGGTGAAAACCATTGAGTGGATCAAGGTATTGACACCCGATATGGATGCGGATGGATTTGCCGGTGCAGTTAACTTAAAAACATATCAACCAACTACCACTCAGACGTTTATTTCAGGAAGCCTTGGCGGTGGCCTGAATCCAAAATACCAACAAGAAACAGGAGCAACTGGACGAAGCTGGCTGCGATTTACAGGTCCGGTCAGCGATAATCTCAGCCTTGCTATAGATGTAAACTATCAAAGAGAGCAACGCGCATGGGAATCTTTAGGGATAGGTTATGGAGTAGTAGATTTGGGTTCTGGGCCAACTGATGTAATTGAAACTTTATCTCCGGGTTTTCAAAGTGAAGGATTTAATCGTTTTGCCAGTAATCTTCAGTTGAACTATACCCCCTCTGAAACTTCAAGCTATTACTTTCATGGAATTGTAAATATCAATCGACAGCAAAGATCTGATCATTCCTACAACTGGATAGCAAATGGCGATTGGGAAGATCAAACAACTACAGGAACGCAAGCTGATTTTGGTTATGATTTGAACTTTGAACAGCGAAACACTTCATTATTTACCTTTCAGGCCGGCGGGCAGAATAACTTCGATTCGTTTAAGTTGGATTATCAGGCAGGGCTATCTCAAAGTATTGTAGACAGGACAGAGAACTTATTTCCGTTTCTTGCTACGGGTGTTGAATACACTATTAATGATTCAAATACCAAACGTCCAACCGCTTCACCGTTAGATGCGAAACCAATTCCTGCAGATTTGGACCTGGAAGAGATGAACTACATTATAGATAATTATAGAGACCAGGAAGTAAGCGTGCGGGTTAATGCTGAATTTCCAATTAGTGTAGGAAGCCTGAAAGCAGGAGCAAGCGCTATTTTCAAAGAACAGGATGCAAACGAACTTGGAGCTTTTAGTGAGTACCACTACCAATTTCAAGGTTTACTTGATCTGGAAGGATTTGAAGAGGGAAATCTCAACAGCCTGAGTATTTTTGATGGCCGGTATAATTTAGATCGGCTTGCAGATCCTCAACAAGCACTTTCATTTTTTGAAGCCAGTATCCCAAATATGAGGCTCGACGAAAGAGCATATTATCAAGATTCCGAGATATACAATTACCTTGGTAATGAAAATATATATGGCACCTACGGTATGACCACATTGAACTTCAATCCTCTTACCGTAATTATTGGAGCTAGGGTTGAACATACCACTTCATCTTATGAAGGACGGGTGGTTGAGTATAATCGATTTAATCAGTTTGAGGATGCTTCTGATACTTCAGCAACTACAAATCAAACGTACCTGTTTCCGAATGCCCAGTTGAAATTCGAAGTTAATGAACAGGCAAATGTAAATGCCGCATATTCACGGACAATCTCTCGCCCGGAGTTTAATTTAATTGCTCCCTTTGAATTGTTAACACCTCAGGATACTTCGATTTTTGCAGGAAATCCTAATCTGGATCCCATCATATCTGACAATATTGATTTAATGCTCAACTATGAATTTGCAGGAGGAGGACTTGTTTCGATCGGTAGTTTTTATAAAATGATGACAGGATTTATAGAACCTGTTAGTACCCAAGTTCAAATCAACCAGGGAGAATACACCTATTTTGAGCCATTATTTGACGATGGAGTGACGCAAATAACCGGAACCAATCGTACCTATCAAAATTCAGAAAACACCGCAACCGTTTATGGTGCTGAAGTTACTGTACAGAAACAGTTGAGTTTCCTGCCAGGGTTTTTGGAAAATTTTGGAGCTTATGCGAACTATACCTGGTCAGAGTCTGATTTTGAAAATGCGCGGGGAGATCAAACTGATATTCCCGGACAAAGTCCACACGTGGTAAATGCCGCATTGAATTACCACAACGACAGGTTTTTTGCACAGGTTTCCTATCACTGGTCTGCGGAGCTGTTGTCAAATCTGGAAGAAAATACCCAGCCAGCGCCATCTGTAAGTGGAGGAGAAGTTTATTTTGATCGTTACCAGGATGGTTATCAGGAATTGTCGGCAACAGCAAAGTTTGATTTGTCTGATCAGGTACAGCTTTGGACAAACATATATAACCTGCTTAATGTAGAACAAGTAGAATATGCATTCAGCCGATCAAATTACCCAACCAGTATTTATCAGCGAAACGGCATTGAATTTAATGTGGGAGTTCGCGTAAGCCTTTAGTTCATATTATTTATCACTCACTCACTTTATTAATTCTATTTTTATGAAAAATCAGTTTAAAAATATTGCTCAGGATTTTACCTCAGGACTATTTTACAAGAGCATAATCATCCTTCTGTTTATGTTTTTTACCGTTGATGGTATGGGGCAACAGTTAGCGTTTCCCGGAGCCGAGGGGTTTGGAAAATATACCTCAGGCGGACGAGGTGGTGAAGTGTATACCGTAACAAATTTAGACGATTCCGGACAAGGCAGTTTGCGGTATGGTGTTGAAATGGAAGGAGCCCGAACCATTGTGTTTGCTTTATCTGGAACAATAGAGCTTGAAACAGATCTCAGAATCAGAAACGATTCCATCTCAATATTTGGACAAACTGCCCCTGGAGATGGTATTGCTATAAGCGGGCGTTCAACAGTTATTGATGCAGATAATGTTATCATTCAATACGTACGGTTTCGTCCGGGAGACATAGGTAGTGGAGATTTGGATGGACTGGATGCACTATGGGGTAGGGAGAACAAAGATGTAATTATCGATCATGTGTCTATGAGCTGGTCGGTAGATGAAGCTGGAAGCTTTTATGACAATGAAAACTTTACCCTTCAGTGGAGCATCCTTAGTGAGAGTATGTATAACTCCATTCACTCTAAAGATGAACACGGTTACGGTGGGATATGGGGAGGAGCGGGAGCTACTTTCCATCATAATTTATTAGCACATCACACCAGTCGAAATCCTCGTTTCAATGGCGCAAGATATACGACAACTCCACAAACCGAATTAGTTGATTTCCGGAATAATGTAATTTATAACTGGGGATTTAATAGCGCTTACGGTGGTGAAGACGGCAATCATAATATGGTAGCTAATTATTATAAAGCCGGTCCTGCAACTGATGACCGGGACCGTATTCTGGATGCTGACCCAAACAATGGAAGCCACTGGTACATCGCTGATAATTATGTTGATGGATACCCGGGAATAACCGCTGATAACTGGGATGGAGGTGTTCAAAACCTGTCTGAATTAGAAGAGGATCTAATAAGAGTGGATGAACCTTTTGAAGCTCCGGCTTTGGAATCTTTTGAGACAGCCGAAGAAGCTTACTTACGAGTACTTGAGTATGCCGGCGCCATATTGCCCAGAAGAGATACAATTGATGCAAGAATTGTAAATGAGGTTGAAACCGGTACTACAACTTTTGGAGGTACATACGGCTCTAATTCGGGAATTATTGATAGTCAGGAAGATGTAGGAGGATGGCCGGAGTTACTTTCAGCTCCTTATCCTCAAGATTCCGATGGGGATGGAATGCCGGATGAATGGGAAACTGATAATGAATTAGATCCTCAAGATCCCGAAGATGGCAAAACCATCGCCACAAATGGCTATACAAATCTTGAAAATTATATTCACTCTATTCAGGAACAAGGAGATTTTACACCAGCACCAGGAAACCTTGCTTTAATATCTCCTATTGGAAAATCCGGGATATCGGTTCAGCCCGAATTTAAGTGGACGCAAGCTACATTTGCTGATAGTTATGATCTACAGATAAGGGAAGGAGCAGGAGAATGGGCTGATATTGTTTATGAAACCACGGTTGAAGATACTTTATATGCTTTTCCTGCCGATTCACAGCTTGCTGGCAATGACACGTTTTTCTGGAGAGTGAGAGGTAAAAATGAAACCGGAACCGGGCAATGGACAAGTTTTGAATTCTTTGAAACAGAAGTAACCACTTCAACTGAGAGAGCAGATGGTGTTCCAGTGGAATTTTCTTTATCACAAAATTACCCAAATCCATTTAACCCAACTACAAATATAAGTTATGGATTACCTCAGGCTGCAAAAATAGAAGTCAGGGTGTATGATATGGCAGGACGTGAAGTAGCTCAAATTGTAAATGAGAATCAGTCAGCAGGATTTCATACGGTTCAGTTTGATGCGAGTTCCCTGGCATCAGGGGTTTACATTTATCGCCTTACAGCCACATCAGCTGAAAACTCTGGAAATGCCATGTTTTCGCTTACAAGAAAAATGACATTGATCAAGTAGAATGGCTCTTATTATTCATTTAATGAGTGAATTAAAGGATTATTAAAAGAATAAATTTTGATTCTTAGAACAGAATATTGTTAATTATAGTAGTTTATTTAACCGGTTAAGTTGTTGGAAGTTATGCTCAGTAATCTAAGTCGAAATAATAGTTCAGTTTCAGCCTTTCGTTTAGGAAATCTTGAAAGCGCTTCTGGAAAAGAAAAGTCACTCTGTCTAGCAACTCTTTCTGTTTTGGTGCTAGCCATTTTGATGGTTTTACCAACTAATGTTTTAGCTCAGACCGGAGTTATTCGGGGGGAAGTAACCGATGCGGAAAATGGAGAAGCGTTAATTGGGGCAAATGTAATTGTTCAGGGGACTGATAAAGGGGCGTCTACCGACATAGATGGCCGGTATGTAGTAAGAAATGTACCCGTCGGTAATTATACTCTGATCTTCCGTTATTTAGGATTCGGGACCAAAGAGTTAGAAATAACCGTGGAAGAAGGAGAAACCCTTGAGCTGAATATGGAACTCTCCAGTACTACTATTGAAGGAGAAGAAATTCAGGTAACTGCACGCCAGAGGGGGCAATCGCGAGCACTGAGTGAACAGCGTAAATCAGTAAATATCAAAAATGTGATATCGGCTGAGCAAATTGAAACCTTTGCCGACAACACTGTTTCCGGAGCTCTTTCGAGGATAGCTGGAATGGGGCATGGGGGTGGCAATATTCGGGGTGTTGGTGCAGGTTCTGCGAATATTACGATGAACGGGCAGCGAATGGGAGCAACCGGGGGGGACCGAAGTGTTGACTTAAGTACCATTTCTGCCGATATGGTTCAGAATCTTGAAGTGATCAAAGTGATTACCCCTGACATGGAAGCAGATGCTCTTGCGGGAGTAATTAATATAAGTACCCGTCGCCCGGTTGGCGGAGAAAGAGATATGAATATACGTTTGGGAGGCGGTTTTCAGGATCGCTACATCAGACATGCCGGAACCCAGCAAAGAGCCTCATTAAATTATGGCGATAGTCCTAATGATGATTATTCATTTGGATTCAATTTCAGTTACCAGAAAGACCCATCAGCAAGTGAAGTTTTTACCACTGAATGGGCAAGCCGGACCTTTGAAAGTACAGCGCCAAATGTAGTAGATATATTATCTGATGTAACTAATGAGTTTAATGTAAACATTCCGACGAGAATCGGAACCGGACTGCAGTTTACTTTTCAGCCTAGTGAAATAAGCACTTATCATATAGAAGGTATATTCAATGTAGAGAACGATTCGGAGTATCAGTATAACGTTAGTTACAATCCCAGGATGGCCAATTATTCTGAACCTACTTATACCGGTGATCCGGATGGTGCGAACGACCCGGATGCTGAAAACCAAGGTAGTATCAGTTACAACCCAAGACTGGATCAATCTATTACTCAACAATATACCGTTCAAGCTGGTGGACGGCATCGGCTGGATAATATGGATATTGAATATAAGCTGGGGTGGGGACACGGCCGCTTCAATGAAGATCAATATCGGATGAATTTTTCAACCAGTTCTGATTTTGAATTTATCTTTAATACGGATGATCGATGGAATCCAACCGTTCAGGTAGCTCCATGGAGTCGCTACTCAGGCAGTGGTTATCCTGCTCCAGCCGACATAACCACGGAAGGAACAGATGTGATGGATCATCGCGTAAACAGTAGCGTGGATAATGATTTTGAAGCTACTTTTGACATAGAGATTCCATATTCCAATGGATCATTTAAAACAGGATTGAATGCCTCGCTTACCTATAAGCGCGGAATTGGTGAGCGATTGTTAAGAGATTACAGCTCCAATCTTAACATCACAAACTTTCAGCAAATTGAAAACGCCAATTGGCAAATATTTAATCGAAGCGGACAAACGTACTCCATACCTTGGTTGATCGACTTAGACAGGGCTAAAAAATTCTACCTTACTCAAACCCCGCGCTTCCAAACCGATTTAGACGAGTGGGCTTTAGCTACAGAAACCTCTAAATACAACGCCAACGAAAATACCTACGCTACTTATATAATGGCTGACTTCAAAATTGATTGGTTCACTGTTTTAGGTGGAGTGCGTATGGAATATACCGACAACAGTTATACTGGAAGAGAAAGTGAAATTAGCAGTTCCGGAGTATTTCAGGGAGCTACTGATATTACGGAAACTAATAACTATCTGAACTTATTTCCGAATCTTCAGACAGTATTTTCACTGGGCGATTTCACAAATCTTCGATTTGCATATTCCCGCTCTATTGGTCGGCCGAACTTTGGTCAACTAAACCCTTATATACAACGCAATTTTGCTACTAATACCATTCAACGAGGAAACCCGAATTTAGAACCGATGCTTTCCAACAACTTCGATATTCTGTTTGAGCATTACTTTATGAATGTTGGTCAGTTTACGATCGGGCTTTTCTATAAGGATATGAAAGACTTTGTGTTCTCCTCAAATCAAGTAGTTGACTACTCGGCTGACAATAATGATGAAGGACTTACGGGAAGATGGAACGTCAATAGCTTTAGTAATGGTGACCAAGCAACTGTATATGGTGCAGAATTTACATGGCAACAAAACCTGGAATTTTTACCCGGATTCCTTAGCAATCTTGGTACCTATGTAAACTATTCTTATTCACAATCAATTGCTGATGTGGGCAGAACTGTTAATGAACGTTACACGCATGGAATCGCTGATTTCCTTGAATTTGTAGGCAAGGATGTGGATCCTGACTACAAATATATAACTCCTCTGGAAGGGCAAAGGCCACATATTTTTAATGCAGGCCTCGACTACACCCAAGGAGAGTTCTTCACACAAATTACTTATCAGTGGTCGGCAGCAGCAATTTCTTCTTACGGAAGTAATGCTCAGGATCTTGTTTCTGTCGGGAATGTTTACTACGACCAGTTTAATGGTGCCACAAGAGATTTATCCTTTACAGCAAGATACTGGATATCCGAAAATTTCCAGGTGTGGCTTGATGCATCGAATATTCTGAATGACTTAGAACGTGACTACTTCTACAAACCGGATCTTTATCCTTATACAACAGAGTTAAATGGAAGGGAAATTACTTTAGGATTGCGTTACAGACTTTGATATGAACCCTGATGCAATGAATAATCCTTAGAAAGGTGATCAGCATCAAAAGATTGAGCAAGGGTCTAATTAATTTATGAACCATAAATCAAAACCGAGCATTATGCTAACATTCGATACGAAAAATAAAAAGCAGGGAAGAGCAGATGACATGCTGTATCTTTCTCGTTCAAAACTATTCAAGGCTATTAGCAGCATCTTTTTAATGCTAATGATGACTACATTTATGACATCTAATTCATTTGCCCAACCAGGGGAAGGATATGTTATAAATGAAGACGATTCACTAGCTCTTGTTGCATACTACGAATCTACAAATGGCGATCAATGGATTGATAATTCCGGGTGGCTAACGGAAGCTCCTGTCTATTCATGGGTTGGCATTGAAGAAGTAGCAAACGTTGCCGGCGATGGCGAACCTGCCGACTGGCGTGTTACTGTAATTGATATGCCGCGGAATAATATGACAGTTCCGGGTCCACTTCCTGCAGATTTGGAAGACCTCGAATTTCTGGAGGATTTTAAAGCAGATGTTAACCTTCATATAGGAGGCCTTCCGCCAGAAATAGCTAATCTTAACCGCCTTCAGTTTTTACTGGTCCGAACAAATTTATTTACCGGAGAAGTTGACTGGAATGCATTCTCTCAAATGGAGTCTATGCAACAGTTTCGCATTCGTCAGAATTACTTCTCAGGACCCCTGCCTCAAACGCTTGGGGGTAATGGCTCATGGCCGGCACTAACACGTTTTTATGTTGATGACAATCGGTTCACAGGTCAGATTCCTAATGTACATGAAGAGTTGACGACTCTTAATCGAGTGTATTTTCATAATAATCGGTTAACAGGTCCAATTCCCGACTGGTCTAGCCTGGAAGGAATGGAATACTATCGAATTGCTAATAATGACCTGGATCCCGGTCCAATTCCAGAATGGATCTATGATTCATGGGGTGAAACATTGATTCGGTTCCAAATTCAAAATACCAATCGCACAGGATCTATATCTCCAAAACTGGCACAGATGGAAGCACTGGAACAGTTTATAATCGGTGGTGAAGGAGATACCATTGGTGCGGGAGAAACCACTGATGATATCCCGGATCTTTCCGTAATGCCTAGCCTCAGAAGAATTAATTTTTACGGTGGCGGCTGGACCGGAACACTTCCAGCCTGGGTAGGAGACGTTGCCAACCTGGAGGATGTTCACTTCTCAAACTTGAATATTACAGGTACCATACCATCAGAATGGGCCAACGCTGATTTAGTATCCGTTCATCTCGAAGATCTGGATATTGAAGGTGGATTGCCCGAAGCTTTTTCAGTTGTGAATAGTCTTCAGGAAATCACACTTATCGATAATCCAAATATGGAGGTTGGCGACATTCCAGCCTGGATAGGAGGAAGTATTGGTAACGTTACTTCTCTGACTCTGGAGGACGTTGGAGTAACAGGTGATATATCTGATAATAACCTGATAAATCTGCAACTTGAGTCACTTAATGTAAGTGATAACCCCGAGCTTTCAGGAACATTACCAAGCTGGTTTGAAACCAAGAATTGGAGTACGCTGGAGTTATCCAGAACGGGTATTGAAATGAGCAGCATCCCATCCTGGCTTGCTGACATGGATAACCTTTCATATCTGGGGCTTGGCGGATTAGGACTCGAAGGTACCATACCATCTTTCTTTGGTGAAGGCCTTATTGCTGTAAACCTGTCAACTCTGGCTCTTGATGATAACAACCTGACGGGCAGCATTCCTGCTTCATTGGGGAATACCATACAGCTTGACTCACTCAATCTGTCAAACAATCAATTGTCAGGCGAGATACCTGCTTCTTTAGCAGATGCTGGTCGTGTAACCGATGATTTGAGTGTATTAACTGCACTTCAGTTATCTGGAAATGCGGACCTTACTGGTGAACTGCCTATAGGACTCACGGATGCTATTTTCATGAGAGTACTAGAATATGATGGCACCGATATTTGTGAACCATCAGATGCTGCTTTCGAAGATTGGATTGCGGGAATTCCTGACTTTGCAGCCGAAAGCTATCCGGTAGCCTATTATAATGTTTCACGAACCAATGTATCGTGTGGAGGTACTTCTGTTGAAAATCCAGGAACACCAAACAGGTTTTCTTTACAACAGAACTATCCAAATCCATTCAACCCAACTACCAGTATTAAATATGATATACCGGAAGCTGCAAACGTATCATTGACTGTATATAATATGCTTGGACAGCAAGTGGCTACATTAGTCAGTGATTTTAAAGCTGCTGGGTCTTATGAAGTAAATTTTGATGCTTCAGCACTCGCTAGTGGAAGTTATATCTATCGGCTTGAAGCTGGAAACCGTGTTTCCACTCAAAAAATGATGCTGATTAAATAATTGGTTTTCGAGCCATTGCTGAGTCAATTATACTCAGCAAGAATCCACAACACAACCACCCGTATAGCTGTAAATTGCTATACGGGTTTTTTTATAAGAACTTATAAACCCATAGAGAAACAGTTATACATTTATTATGAAGTTACAGCATAAAATATTTCTAGTAATACCTGTAATGATTTCACTTTTTTTCCCTGAAATTTTATCTCATGGAGAGTTGGTTTCCTGGGGAGGTGACAAGCGTGGGCAAGTTTCAGAAACTCCTTCAGGAACTGATTTTATGGATATATCAACTGGTTATTTACATAGCGTAGCTCTTAAAAATGATGGAAGTATTGTCGCCTGGGGTACTGATGGAGATAAACAGGTCTCAGATACTCCAACAGGGCATAACTTCATTGATGTAGCCGCAGGAAGTAATCACAACATTGCCTTAACCGAAGACAGTACCATTGTTTATTGGGGGTGGGATTATACCATCAACGAACAGTACGCAAGAGGTGTGATCCCAAAGCGTAGTGGTTTTATAGCCGTTTCGGCGGGTGGAAATCATAGCCTCGCGTTACACAAAGATGGTAGTATCTCAGCCTGGGGTTGGAATACAAATGGGTTGATTAGTAATACTCCAAAAGGCAATGATTTTATAGCAATCTCTGCCGGCGCCAACCACAACCTGGCATTGAGGTCGGATGGTACAGTAGTAGCCTGGGGAGATGATATGTTTGGCTCAGTTGAAGACACTCCTTCAGATAAAAACTTTATTGCTATTTCAGCCGGTGCCCGTCATAGTCTGGCTCTACGGGAGGATGGAAGTATAGCTGCCTGGGGTTGGGATCTTAAACAGGAAGTAAGTTCTACACCCAAAGAAAAAGACTTTAAAGCAATTTCAGCGGGTTACTCTCACAGTTTGGCTCTGCGCAAAGATGGTTCTATTGTAGCCTGGGGCTGGGAAAGAAATGATGAGGGACAAATTAGTGAACTGCCTGAAGGTAGTGGCTTTACGAAAATCTCTGCCGGTGATTTTCATAACATTGCAATACGGGCTAATCGGTAACTAATAATATTTTCTGGAAATAAATAAAGCCCCGGACACTTTTAATGCCAGGGGCTTTGGATACAAAAGAGATTCTTTGTGATTTACCAGGCTTGAACTTGCGGTGCTTTTTTGATGATATCTTTGGTTAACCCATTTTCAAAAGTAATGTCATTAAGCGGGAAATCATCCGTAAAGATTGCTCCGGTATGAAGCCCTTTGAATAAAAGGGGGTTTCCGGAAGCCTGATCTTTGAGGCTAACATTGTTAAGGAAAAGCTCATAAGCATCTTCAACAATCATGGCCTGCTCTTTAGAGTTGATGGTTACATTTTTCATCGTCAGATTTTTAACGCGGGTAATTCGGGCTCCCTTTTCAGAGTTGATAACATTTATGTTTTCGAGATGGATATTTTCGAGCCATTTTTCAGGGAGTCCAACAAGTTCAATGGCTGTAGGTACACCGTCAATTTCAACATCTTTTATGCTGATGTTACGAACCAGCGGAGAGGGTCCGGTAGCTTCAGGCCCGGTATAAAAGGTATTGAAGTTAATAGCCTGATAGGTGATGTTTTTCATGGTTACATCATGGATGTAAATATTCTCAACTACGTTACCGCGCCCACGCTCTGTTTTAAAACGAATGCCTCTGTCACTGCCATCAAATAAGGCATTATGAACATAAACATTCCTGATGCCACCCGAAGTCTCACTTCCGAAAACAACACCACCACTGCCTGTTCTTACTTTTCGTGCTTCAAAATTACGAACCACTACATTTTGGGTCGGGATGTTAATTTCAAGGGCTTCTTCATTCAGTCCAGATTTGAGTACAACGGCATCGTCTCCCGTCTCAAAGTGATTGTATTCCACTAACACGTCGTTGGAAGAGTCTATGACAACACCATCTCCGTTTGGAGCTCTCAGGCTATTTACGGTGATACCACGAACAATAATCTTGCTGCTGTAAATAAGATGAATATTCCACATTGGAGAATCATTGAGTGTGATATCTTCAACTAAAATGTTTTCCGACTTCCAGAAAACCACAAAACTTGGACGCATGCCTTCGTGTCCGGCCCCTTTGCCCCAATCTCTCCGCGACAATGGCACTTTTGTAGCAACGGCTCTTGGAGGAGCTCCATGCTCTTCAAACCATTCCCACCAGTGATCGCCCTGGGCATTTAACACTCCCTTTCCTGTAATTGCTACATTCTTAACTTTGTAAGCATAAATCATGGGAGAGTAGTTGTAGGCCTCGACTCCTTCATGACGCTGACGAACTACCGGTAAATAATCCTTCTTATCTTCACTGAATAATACTTCAGCACCTTCTGCAAGATGCAGGTTCATATTACTTTTTAAATGGATAGGCCCGGTCAGCCATTTTCCTTTTGGAATCAAAATTTTACCACCACCGGCATTTTCAGCAGCTTCAATTGCGCGATGTATTGCATCTGTATTCTTAAACTCAGGAGATTCACCCAGCGTTTTGGCACCATAATCCCTGATATCAAAAGTCTGTTTTGGTATATCCGGGCG
Organism: Gracilimonas sp.; assembly: GCF_040218225.1. Lineage (NCBI taxonomy): Bacteria > Pseudomonadati > Balneolota > Balneolia > Balneolales > Balneolaceae > Gracilimonas > Gracilimonas sp. The sequence continues at coordinate 808,711 of NZ_JAVJQO010000008.1, read as the reverse complement.
CTGTAGCTCAGCCATTTCAAATGGTGCATTAGCGGGGGCTATTTCGTCAGGTTTCTCTCCAATTTGGGCGAGTAGTGTCACAGGAAATAAGAAAAATGAACAGAGGAATAGCGCTTTAAATATCGTTTCCCTTAAAAAAGAATGAAATGTTCTGGAAGTTATTTGAGCGGTCATATTCAACATGGGCTGTACGATTTGAATTTTTTGATAGGCAGTGTGAATCAAAGTTTGTGATAGTTAAGATAACATACCCTCAATTCTAAGTTCTCTGTGCCTGATTAAACGAGGAATATGAATTTGGCTACGATTTTAAGTTACCGGTTAAATTATATATATTAAAATGCGCTTTTGCAACTGTTAGAGCGTTAAAAGCGAATTCTAATCTAATTTGTACAGGTTTATAATTTTAGAATTATTTGATGGGAAAATTCGTAATCAGTTGCTCATTCAAACTAGCATGAAGATAATGGTGGCAGGATTAAAAAAAGGTGTTGGTCTGATAATACTGCTTAGCTTGGGCTTATTGTGCACCGGTAAAGCCGCAGATTTTGATTTACAAAAAGGTAAGAATCAAAATGGGAATCTTGCTGACACTTCTAAATACCTGAAGGCCGTTCATACCTTTGCTGATAATGTGCTTAAAAGCGGCAGGGATATTTATGGAAAAGTTCATTCTCCTTTATTTGTAGATGGCATTCACATAAATACAGGTGAACCCGTAAGATGGGAAAATGGTCAGCAGCCGTGGATTATATCAAACTTTGGCAGCCAGCAAAACCTAATGCATGTTTTGGTTGGATTAAGTGAAATCACAGGAGATGAAAAGTACAGGGATGCCGCAGCAGAAGCAGTTAGGTATATGTACGATTTCCAAACCGATTCAGCAGGATTATTGTACTGGGGAGGGCACCAGTTTGTAGATTTAGAGAATATGGAGAATCAGTTTAAAGGACGTCCTCATGAACTGAAAAATAACTATCCATTCTATGAATTTATGTGGGAAGTAGATTCTGTTAGTACCAGAAACATGTTACGTGCCATGTGGAATGCACATATATTAGACTGGAGTGTTTTGGACTTAAACCGACATGGTGAATATGATTTACAATTGAATAAACTGTGGAAACATGAGTTCGAACAACCGCAGCCATTCTTTGAAGGTGAAGGGCTTACGTTTATCAATGCCGGAACAGACATGATTCAAGCTGCAATGGCATTATATGCTTTGGGAAAAGATGAGGAAGCTAAAACCTGGGGAGTCAGGCTTTATCATCAGTATGTAAGAGCAAGACATCCTGATACCGGTCTTGGTGTCTATCAATACAGCCAACCCAAACGAACCGAAATTCCACCTAAAACCGGACCGCTTGAAGAAGAGCTAACCTTCTCCCGATATGGAGATCGGGCAAAAAATCAATTTGCAGACAAGTATGGCGATATTGCACTTGAAGGGAATGTACTATGGGGAAGTCGAATGCATACGCTATATGGAAAGAGTCCGGTAATGATGCTTCATCTTGCAGAGCAACTGAAGGGTTCTGAGGCTGGTGAGAAACTTTTAAATTGGACGCTAAGCGGACTTAAGGCCTATGTAAAGTATGCATATTCGCCTGAGCAAAATCACTTTAAACCTATGTGGACGAATGGGGTTGATCTGACAGGGCAGGTTATGCCAAGAACAGGTTATTACGGCAAAAAAGGGACTCCATTTAAACCAGTAAAACCTACAGGAGAAATGATGCTTGCATTAGCAAAAGCAGTTAATCTGAGTGAGGGAAGTCCTGAGCTATGGGAAGTGATGCGATCTATGTTTAAGGCTGAAAAGCTAGGAGAGCTTGGCGAAGATTTGAAAACTGATCCAGAATTGAATTATCAGACTCAAATAAGTGATCCGGGGATGTTGGTAGCTGTGCTGGAAATACATAAGGCAACAAAAAATGAAAAATACTTATGTTTGGCTGAAAAAATTGGAAATAATATTCTAAAGGATAAATTCCACGAAGGATATTTCATTGCTTCAGAAAAACACAAATATGTAAGGTTTGACATTCCTGATCCCCTGGCACTTTTAATGCTAGAAGAAGCTCGGTCAGGATTAGATGGACGAGTTCCTCCGTACTTAACAGGTTATGGCTCAACAGATGGTGAGCCTGGAAAAGATGGACGTCCTTCGGACGAAGAAATCTATGATAAGACCTTTTAAGAGGCGTGTTAGAAGCACAATTATTTTTTCAATTACTTGCCTTCTTTTGTACATTAGGCAGCCTTAACCGGTAAATTATTTTAAACGACGAATCATATACATGAGCTATTTAGAAGAATTATTCTCATTGCAAGGAAAAGTTGCCATTGTTATTGGGGGAAGTGGCGTACTCGGGGGTGAAATGTCATACGCTTTATCACAGGCAGGTGCTAAAACAGCTGTTTTTTACAGTGGAAATAAAGAAGGTGCCGAAGAGCAAGCCAAACGAATTGAAGATGGCGGAGGGGATGCCATGATTTGTCAGGCTGATGCCCGAAGTGAAGATTCTTTAAAAAAGGCTATTTCAACTGTTAAAGATAAATGGGGTCGAATAGATATTCTTGTTAATGCTCCGGGTATTAATTCAACGACCCCTGTCATGGATATTACAGAAGAAGAATGGAATAAAATCCTGGATATCAATTTGAAAGGGGTATTTCTGGCAAGCCGTATTATTGGTGAAATTATGATAGAACAGGGAGAAGGTGGCAGTATCATCAATATATCATCGGCTTCGTCTGATATTCCACTTTCCAAGGTGTTTACATACAGTATCTCCAAAGCAGGTATGAATAATATGACCCGCTTTCTGGCCCGTGAATGGGCTCCCCACAATATTAGGGTAAATGCGATTAAACCAGGTTTTTTCCCCGCAGAACAGAATAGGGATATACTTACAGAGGAACGCACGAATTCAATTTTTAACCATACACCTATGAACCGGTTTGGGGAAGCCGATGAATTATCGGGTGCGGTAGTTTGGCTGGCCTCACAGAAGGCATCCTCTTTTGTGACCGGATCTATGGTTACAGTAGATGGCGGTTTTACCGCTACAACAATTTAGGCGAATTGGATTGTTGAGCATTAAAGAGCGATCTGGAGTAAACCATAATTGACATCCAACTTCGAGAAGTTTAAGCAGCTAAAGAACAGACTGACCAATGAAAAAACCATTTATACACCAGGATTTTTTGCTTCAATCGGAAGCAGCTAAGAAGCTTTACCATAATTATTCTGCCGACCAGCCTATTATCGATTATCACTGCCACTTGCCTCCCCAGGAGATCGCAGAGGATAAAAATTTCAAGAATATTACTAAGATCTGGTTAGACGGAGATCACTATAAATGGAGGGCCATGCGTACATGTGGCGTGGACGAGAAGTTTATCACAGGCTCTGCTTCAGATAAAGAAAAGTTTTTAGCCTGGGCTAAAACGGTTCCAAAAACATTGAAAAACCCACTCTATCATTGGACCCATATGGAGTTGAAGAATCCATTCGGAATAACTGAGCAGTTATTGAATGGAGATTCTGCAGAAAAAATTTGGGACAAATGTAATGAGATGTTGCAATCTCCTGAATTTTCAACCCGTGGTTTATTGAAGCAGAACAATGTCAAAGTTGTAGCTACAACCGATGACCCGACTGATAAACTGGAATTTCATACCCAGTTCAATAGTGAAGACGAAGATGCTTTTAAGATGGTACCCACTTTCCGCCCAGACCGTGGCATGGAAATTGAAAATGGTGATGAATGGAGAGGCTGGGTTGAAAAGTTGGCTGGTGTTTCTGGAGTAAATATTTCATCCTTTAGTGATTTTTTGAAGGCACTGAAACAGCGGCATGATTTCTTTGACGAAATGGGGTGCCGGGCTTCAGATCATGGTACTGACCGGCCATACTCGGATGATTTCAAGAATGAAGAAATAGAAAATATATTTCTAAAAGTATTGTCCGGTAAATCTCCATCTAACGAAGAGACTCGGAAATTTAAATCTGCTTTCCTGTATCATTGCGGCATTATGGATGCAGAAAAAGGGTGGGTATATCAGCTTCACGTTGGAGCGATTCGTAATAATAACTCAAGGATGATGAAAGAATTGGGTCGCGACACTGGCTTTGATTCTATTGGTGATTTTGATCTTGCCCAACCTTTAGCTCATCTTCTAAACAGGTTGGATTCTGAAGATCAGCTACCCAAAGTTATTCTGTATAACAGCAACCCAAGAGACAATGAGTTGATGTCGACAATGATTGGGAATTTCCAGGATGGAACGGTTTCAGGAAAACTGCAGCACGGACCACCATGGTGGTTTCTGGATCAGAAGGATGGTATTGAGGCACATATCACTTCACTTTCGAACATGGGAGTTCTGAGCCAATTGATCGGGATGACTACAGATTCACGCAGTTTTCTTTCATTCCCACGCCACGAATACTACCGACGCGTGCTGTGCAATATCTTGGGTGATGATGTCGAGAATGGCCTGATCCCAGATGATCTTGAGTTGGTGGGAAGTATGGTACAGGATATTTCCTATAACAATGCGGCATCATTCTTTGGATTCTAAGCATCAAATTTATGTGGCTAACTTCATGACAAATACCCATGTAGAAGAGAAATAATTAAAAGAATATTCTCTTTATTTAAGCACAAATGTTGTTCTGATTTATAATTTTTCGGGTTTTTAAAGTTCTTTTCTTTAGAATATTAAGCCTCTTTTTTTGGTACAAAATGCTTTATAAAAAAGCATCAGTATTTAACTTCTGAGTTAAGTGAAAAAAGGTGAAAATATGCCTTGAATCATGTTCAGGCTATATTATCTATATTTGGAGAAAATAATGAGAAAATGATCTGCATTTATTTTTCGCGATATATAATCTCTCATTCTCTGAAAAATAAAGCGATTAAAAATTTCTCTTGACTCATAAAGTTATTTTACCCAATATAAGTTATCGGTTAAGTAAAATGGAATCTAAGTTAGAGTAACCGATTAAGTATTAACTTATAATTCTAAATAACACATATAAATATAAGTGTTTATAGCTAATGTGAGTTTTCTATGCAGCCTGTTCTGAAATACCTTCTACTAGTTTGCTTTTCTTTATCAATTCAATTTGCTCAATTACATGCGCAGAGTACCATAAAAGGGGTTATAACCGATCAGGTTGATGGAGAAACTTTGGTGGGTGCCAGCGTAATTATTGTTGGCACTTCACTTGGAACCGCTTCCGGTTTAGACGGAGATTATATTATCAGAAATGTTCCTGCTGGAAATATTCAGGTTCGTATCTCCTATATCGGGTATCAGTTCCAGGTTTTTGATATCACAATGACTGAAGATACCACCATAACTCTGGATGTTAACCTTGTAGCTGCAGCATATGAGGGAGAAGAAATTAGTATTACAGCACAAGCAAGGGGACAAATAGCTGCAATAAATCAACAACGCGCTTCTGATGTGATCATGAATGTGGTTTCTGAAGAAAAAATACAGGAACTACCAGATGCAAATGCAGCTGAGTCTATCGGAAGATTATCAGGGGTTTCTGTTCAGCGATCAGGTGGCGAGGCGAATAAAGTGATGCTTCGAGGATTAAGCGATAAATACCTGACAGTAACTGTTGATGGCGTGCGGTTGCCAACAACTGATGCTTTGGCCCGTGGAATTGACTTAAGTACCATTTCACAAAGCTCTCTGGCAGGAATTGAGCTTTTTAAATCTGTAACACCCGACAAAGATGGAGATGCTATTGCGGGATCCATCAATCTTGTGACCAGGAAAGCTCCTGAGGATAGAATGTTCCGTTTTATGTCAAGAGGCAGTTACAATGAAATCATGAATTCGGCCCAACAATATGATTTTAGTTTAAAGTATGGGGAGCGCTTTTTTAATAATGTGTTGGGAGTTCAGGTCAATGGGAATTTGGAGCGTAAGATCAGGAGCAATGAGCGTAGTTCTGTTTCCTATTCAACGGATACAGGAAATGAAGACTTATACTTTATTAGTGGACTAAATCTTCGTTTTACTGACGAAATCCGAACGCGTGAAGGAGTTGGTGCTATTTTTGATGTAAATACTCCTGATGAAGGAAATATTAAATTATCCTCGTCTTATAGCTTTACAAAAAGAGATTATATCACACACTCGAGGAACTATCCTGGTTCTGAACGGGATGTTTTCTATTCATATCGAAACACTGAACAGGAAATAGATCTATTCACGAATTCAATAACCGGAGAAAATTATTTTCTTGGCTTTGAAACAGCTTGGGGTGCATCGTATTCTTTTTCCAGTTCAGGAACCCCTTTTGATTATGAGCTAACATTCAAAGAGCCGGGGGGGATGGCTAATACTCCACGGATTGAAAGCAATGCCGGGCAGTTGATTGATTATGCATATAACAATTTCCAGGCAGCCTCCATCGATGAAGGTTTCTATTACGAGCAAGAAAACAATCAGGGAGAGTTATCACTTTATGCAGATTTGAGCAGGAAATACAACATCAATAGTAAGATCTCTGGAACGTTGAAAGGAGGTGTTAAATTCAGGTCTCAAGACCGTGAGAACCAAAATTTTAGATCTTATTCTCCTTATTACCTTGGTTATTGGAGAGCCTATGAATTACATGAAGATGGTACGATAGCTGAAAAGAATTTTGAAGGCTCATACTTCGAAGATTTTTATCAAAGCTTTCAGGAAAATTCTGCTTTCAGGCAGATTTCATTTAGTAGCTTTTTGAATCCTAACCCCAGGTCAAAAGTCATTTTGGGTGACTTCAATATGAATCCCTTAGTGAGCAGAGACCGGTTTCGCCAATGGTACAATTTGAATATCAATGGTGTTAACCAAAACGGAACAGGATTTGAATACTACGACGATCCTTCTGCAAGGGCCAATACTTACGATATTAAGGAAACAGTAAGTGCTGCTTATCTGATGAATACCTTTAATTTTGGTCAGAGGGTTACAGCCATTGCCGGTGCTCGTATCGAACAGGAAAATCATGAGTACCAGAATACCTACTCACCGCGACAAATCGGGGGATTCCCGATTCCTGAAGGCACGACCAGAGATACCTCTTCAACATACTCGGAAACAATTTTACTTCCTCATTTACATGTGAATGTAAAAACTACCGATTTTATGAATGTGAGGCTTGCTGCTTACCGGGCACTGGCCCGTCCCGATTATAATATGCGGCTTCTCTCATTTTTTGCATGGAGAGAAGCTTCTACAGGTGGTGACCGTATTTTTGTAATAGGAAATCCAATTCTGAAAACAGCTAAGGCCTGGAATTTTGAAGTAAGTACAGCTTTTCACGGAAATAAGGTCGGGCTCTTCACTATTTCGGCCTTCTACAAGCAGATTGATGATATGTATCATATGCTTAATGGTATTTCGACCAGGGGAGATGTACTGATCGAGGAACTAGGTCTAGAATACAGTTCACCGCACAGCGCAGGTTACAGATTGTTCGTTCCTTATAATTCACCGGATCCGTCTTATGTGCAGGGAATTGAGATTGACCACCAGATTAACTTCAGCTGGCTTCCCGGTCTGTTAAAGAATATGGTGCTTAATTATAACGTCTCTTTCGTGGACTCAAAGACCACATTGAGAGGCCAGCGCACAGATACTACTTATGTTCAGGATCCTATTCTTGGTCCACTACCGAGATACAATGTGGTGCCCATTATGTATAGCCAGGAGATGGAGGATCAGCCGGAATTGTTTGGGAATATTTCTCTGGGCTATGATATAGGTGGCTTTTCAGGAAGAGTCTCGGTTTTCCATCAGGCAGAGTATTACCGGTCGTTTTCTCCGAGAAGGACGAATGACCCCATTTCCGGAGCATATACCAAAGTGGATATAGCGCTGAATTATAAGTTTTCAAATTACCTGACAGTGATGGCCAATCTGAATAATGTCACAAGCATCAGAGAGGATGATTTCCGTCATAACCGTCGGGCAGGATATACAATACCAACTTCTTCAGAGCAATACGGAATGACATTTGACTTAGGTGTCAGAATTGATCTGTAGATATAACTTTTTCCCTTAGAAAAAATCTAAGGTTAACAAAAACAAACAATAAAAGGAGGTATCATTATGATATCCATAAGATACAAAAGGTATGTTAGTATGTTGTTTCTGGCATGCTTTATATTTGCAGGTCAGGCTTATGCTCAGGACAACGTTCTGGTTTTAGAGCCCTATTCTGCAAATCAACAATCTTTGGCAGATCAGGTTTTTGCTGATACATTAGCTGGTGGGTTAATACCGGAAGGAAGAATCTATGAACTTCAATCCGGAGAAATTTACCTTAACGATGCAGAGATACAATTACGCGGAGGATCTGTTCTTCATTTGAGAGCTAGTGACCCTGCCGAGAAAGCAATTCTCTATCAATTTCCAACCGGTGCTGGAGATAATCCTCAGAACCCGCCAGGACACGTGGCCAGAGTATTTGATGGACATCTTATTGTAGAAGGTCTCGCAATAACAGGGTATTACGAACCGGGTTTTGAAGATGATGAAACTGAATATGATCAGCTGTATACCGTTCAGGGTGGTTTATTCAGAAATGATAGCGAAGGAGCCAACCTTACTCTGAAGAATAATATTTTTTCGAATGTAGCAGGACAGGTTCTTCGGGTAAATGCAGACGCAAATGTTTTACATGTTGAAGATAATGTATTTGCCAATCTTGGAGCACTTTCTACTTCTAATTTTGGAGCGGGAAAAGGAATAGATCTTCGTGAATCAGTAATAGACTCACTTATTCTTGTGAATAATACATTTGTTAATTACCAGGATCGGCCTATTCGGCACTATAACTTTGGTAACCCAACCGAGGGTACTGGTGATATCGTTTATGGTGAGATTTCTCACAATACTTTTGTAAATGGAATGGGCTTTCACGGAGTTCTTTCTCTCGGTAATATGGGAGAGAAAATGATTATAACGAATAACCTATTTGTAGATGCTTTCGCTGCAGGTGAAGATTCAACCGACGAAACCCGAAGTGCGGAATGGGGTAATGTTGGTGAGCAATATGCAAACAGTAACAATAAGATGTCCTGGGTGTTTGGGGCTCCGAATGCAAACGTAGAGTATGTGATAAGCAACAACTTTTACTCAGTAACTTCTGCCGGACAAACCTGGTTAGATAAGCATGATGAGATTACAGTAGGGCAGCCTTTATCCAACTTCCTGCGAGAGCAACTAGGGGACAATGCTGATGCAGCCTTCACCATGGTTGATGATCCTTCTATGACTGATGTGCCTGATCTTATGGTAGGTCTGATGGATTATTATGTTGATGTAGCGGGAAAAACGAAAGATACACCAAATGATGTATGGGATCCTGCTGTTCATGACATGGATCGCAGACCAATCACTTATTATGTGAATGATTTTGATGCTTCTTATTCCACTAGTTCGGATGCCTATACAGGTGGTGAAAACGGATTGCCAGCGGGTGATTTGAACTGGTTCCCTGCCAAGAAAGAAGAGTGGCTATCCACTTCTTCAGAAGAAATTGGTGGAGACTTGCCAAGACAAATTTCTCTGAAGCAAAACTACCCTAATCCATTTAACCCAACAACTAATATCCAGTTTGAGTTGGCTATGGGTGCAAGTGTACAGGTAGAAGTATTTGACATACTTGGACAAAAAGTTGCTACATTGGTAAATGGTAATTACCATCAGGCCGGCACGCATAATGTTACTTTTAATGCGGCTAACCTGAGCAGTGGTGTATATTTTTATTCCCTTAAAGCTAATAACGTTACCCAGATTAAGCGTATGACGCTTATCAAGTAACAGCTTGCTTTTTGTGACCAAATCAAAAATTAAGCCTCAGACTAATGTTTGGGGCTTTTTTTGATTTTATCTCAAAACATTGATTCCGTATACTATTGAAACTTTTAGTAAAAGAATATTGCTAAGAAAAATCATGGCAGTCGTTGGCTCAGGTAAATCAGAATATGCCTTTGAATGCTGTAAATTTGTAAATGTATTTTCGTGGTTTTTGATACGAATACTGATAACAAACAAATAAGATGAAGAACATAACGCTCCAGGACATTGCAGATGAATTAGGGTTAACAAAGGTTAGTATCTCCAAAGCCTTGCGAGATCATCCCGATATTTCAACGAATACGAGGAAGAAGGTAAAAAAGCTTGCTAAGGAGCTGGGTTATCGTCCAAATCTTGTTGCTCGTTCCCTGACATCTTCCCAATCCAAAACCATCGGGCTAATCATCCCAAAAATCGCTCACTTCTTTTTTGCTTCTGTAGTAGAAGCAATCTATAAAACAGCTTTTGAAAATGGATATGAAGTAATTATTGGGGTTTCACTGGAAGATGAAGAGCTTGAGAAAACTCACCTGGAAACAATGATGCAGATGAGAGTTGATGGTCTGTTAGTCTCTGTTACGGAAAACACAACAGACATTAAGCGGTTTGAAGAAGTTAAAGCTATGGGGATTGACCTTGTATTTTTTGACCGCGGCTTTAAAGACTCCGGGTTTAGCTACATAAAATCAGAAGAAAGAAATAGTGCCCGAATAGGGGTAACTCATCTTATTGAGCAAGGATATACGGAGATTGCACATCTTGCCGGATATAGTTCTTTGGATATTAGCCGTAATCGAAGGTTGGGGTATGAAGATGCACTTCAGCAGGCAGGGCTCGAAGTGAATCCTGAAATGATCGTTGAGGGTGGCTATAGTGAAGAAGATGGATATAAAAGCTTCGAAAAATTGATTAATAGCTATGGTGTGCCTAAAGCTATTTTTACGGTTAGCTATCCCGTAGGCTTGGGTGCACTCAAATATATGAGAGAGCATGATATGGACCCTACAAAAATTAAGATATTGAGTTTCGGCAAAAGTGATTTCAATGAATACCTCATTTCACCGTTCATTTGTATAGACCAGCCAACAACCTCCTTAGGCAACAGGGCTATAAAGCAGTTATTAGCAGAAATAGAATCTACAGATGGAGATGAACGCCCGGTGTTAACTGAGCTGGCGTGTGAGATTGTTTATTAGAGTGATGAAAGAGAATTAATTTATTTAACTCTTTCCATTACTTTCTCCAGCAATATTTTATAGCTATTGGCATTTTTCTGAACTACGGCAGCTTTTTTAAGCAACTTCTCTTCTTCTGAACGGGTAAGGCTTTTGCCTGAATAAATGATGACGGGGATATCCTTGTATTTCTTAGTTGATTTAAGAACATCCAGTACCTCTTTTCCATCAGCATCAGGTAGGTACATGTCCAAAATAATACAATCGACTGTTTCCCTGTCAAGTATTTCGTAGGCTTCCTGTGCAGATTCTGCTGTATGGCACACTTCTATGCTGAAGCTCAAAAATTCTTTAAGTGCCATATTATGAATGCTGCTATCATCAATAAGTAATACAGAGCCCTTTGGCTTTCCATTACTCAGCTCTGTTTCAACATCTGAGGGCTGATCAGCAGGTAGAGACTCTGTAGTGATTTTGATTTTACCTTTTTCTGCCTGTCGCTGAAGAATATTGCTGCTGTCGGATGGGAGCAAAAGAGTGAAAGAACTTCCAACTCCGGGGGTGCTTTCCAGCGTAATTTTTCCGCCCAGGATTTGTGCTATTTCCCTTGAAATTGCCAATCCTAATCCAGTACCGCCAAACCTTTTCTCGGTTGATGATCCTTCGGCCTGCACATAACTTTTAAATATTCTCTTTTGCTTTTTTTTAGGTATCCCGATCCCTGTGTCTTCCACACGAAAAGCGATCATGTTTGCGTCATCATTAGTTGCCTCAGAAATTTCCAGATGAACATGCCCTTGCTCCGTAAATTTTATAGCATTGGAAATTAGATTGTTCAGAACCTGGTCTAGCCGGAGACGATCAGTCTTTATGCTATCTTTTCCAATTCCATTTGAGGTGTATTCAAAAGAAAGACCTTTCTCTCGGGCAATAGGTTTGAATAGACGTTCAGCACGGTTTCCTATATCACTTATCTCTACACGTTCAAGAGTGATGTCAATCTTTCCGGATTCTATTTTTGAAAGGTCGAGTACTTCATTCAGCAACTCCAGAACACTGTTATTTGATTGATAAATAGTCTGCAAATATTCCAGCTGATCTCCATAAAGATTCTCAGTACGATTCTCTTTGAGAATCTTAGTAAGCAAAAGGGTAGAATTAAGAATGGTTCGCATTTCATGACTTAAATTGGCAAAAAATTGCGACTTGTACTTACTGTTCAGTTCGAGTTCTTTTGTTTTCTTTTTTTGCTTTTCAATGATTTTCGCGTCTTTTACCTGCCGGGTAATATCAAAACTGATACCCATCAGCAGCTGGCGTGTTTCTTCCTGGGTGACTTCAACATGAATTTCGACCGGGTAGGTTGAGCCGTCTTTTCTTTTACGATCGAATTGAAAGGTAGTAGAACTTTCTTCACCGCGATATAGGGGCTTTACCTTGTCAAATACCTTACGAACATCATAATCTGCTATAACACTCTTTGCTGGCAATGCTGCCAATTCATCTTCGGTATAACCCAGGTTGTTTAGAAGAGTTTCATTGGCATATACCATCTTGAGACTCATCGGATCCATAAGGAAAACTTCGTTGGTACTCTTCCTCAGAATTTGGTCAAGAATTTGATTCTTCGTCGCAGTTTGAGTGAGTTTTCTTTGTTTGCGGAGGTTTCTGATTTCCTTAGCAACAACAGGAATAAGGCTGTCCAGTTTATCTTTTGATACAAAATCCTGAACCCCGGAGGTCATGGCCTGATAAAGAAGATCGTTTGGTATATTTGTCCCAACCAATATTAAAGGGGTAATGAAAAATTGTTGATCTATAATATCAAGGATGTGGCTCAGGTTAAGTTCTTCTTTATCATAGTCAATAAAGACAAGATCCCATTTATGTGCTTTTAGTAAAACATCGAGGTCTTTAGTGTCATTCTGAGAAAAGGGGATGACAGAATAATCTGATTGCTCCAATCTTTTTTTGATCTCTTGATTTGAATGCTCAGAATCCTCAATAAATAAAACCGAAATGAAGTCTTTCATATAATATTAACTGCACGAGTTAGATCTTTCCCTAACAAAATAAATGGTGCGATAAATAACAAAGAATCAAAAAAAAAGGTACCGCATTAGACAATACTCATATTGGGAAATGCTTAGAATCTTTCATCTCGCACAAAAATTGTAAGGACTCATAAATAAGTTATCCACACTTTTTCCACATAAAAAAGTGTGTAATCTTAAGTAGTTGAAAAAAAATATTTTACGATTGTGCAATCGATTGGATTTAGCCGGCTATTCACATAACATTAATTTTTTTTAATAAAAGGAATTGATTAAAATTAAAAAGATTAAAAAATCTTAATAAAAACTGATTTTTTACTCAAGCTGTTTAGGGATGATGTTGGCCATGGGGATGGATATTTTATAACAAATCCGGTACAAATAGCTCAGTTAGAATATGTCATTAACCATACAAGTCTTAGTCGTATGAATTTAGCTGAAAGCTTCGAAGATGTAATTCGGAAGGAAAAAAAAGTAAAAACTGAACTGCGAACTTTTGTTACAGAGGTACTGACAAAAGAAGATGAACCTGATAAGAGTCGATTCCATAAACTTCGGGATGTACATCAATTGCAGAAGAGTATTGTAAAGCAAAATATGCACAATGCTATGTCGCCTATTAGTGCTATATCTGGTTACCTGGAGCTGATCAATATTTCCTTATCGAGTAATCCGGATGTTAAACAAATTGAGCATTACCGGAAGCAGATTGAAGCAGGTATAAATCAGGTAAATGTAATTCTTGAACAGCTGATGGAGATTTATAATGATGAGTCAGAAAGTGCGGTTTCCGGGCAAGAAGACTTATTAGATGTAGATCTGAATTGGGTTGTTAGTGAGGTGTGTGAGCAAATGCATTGTGCGGGACCAAATATCGAATTTACCAGAAGCAAAAATCCACTGCACGTGCGTACAGATTTGTTCGTGGCAAAACTCATTATCTTTAACCTGATTAGTTTTGCTATAAAATGTTCTGGTAAAGATGCGGTTACTAAAATGAATACGCTCAAAGCAGATAACAGAGCTATATTTTCATTGGCATTTAATGTTTCTGAGAAAAAGAAAAATGAGCTTATCGAGATTATGTCGGATAGAGAGAATGAGGACAATAATGATGATCTTGCAAAAAACTCATTTAATGAAGGTTTAACTCAAAGCCGGAAGTTAATCTCTCAGATAGATGGGAGCATTAGCCTGGAATCTGAAAATGAGAATATAGCGGTCCTGAACCTTAGTATTCCTCTTTCATATTCCGATAACTAATAGGTCTGACAAAAGCAGGCAGGATTAGAATTTGTAATCCAGGGTTTGACCTTTTGGGGTAAATCTGGAAAGGGCTTGGTAGGCATGTATCCTTTTGCGGTTCAAGGGATCTAGACCAGAAGCCACCAAATGTTGGGATACATCGTGAGGTTTCATATTTATCCAGGTATCAGGCATTTCTTCGAAGCTTGTATTAAATGTGAAGTCTGGTTCTGCTGTAAAAGAAGTTGCATTAGTGTGGGGCTTTTCTTTCTTCTCCTCAATAACTTCATATTCAGAAAAATCATCCGATGTACGCCCCGCCAAATTTTTGTATGTCAGATATGCTTCTACAAGCCGAAATCCTCTGTTGGTTTTGACTTCAGAATGCACAAATGACTGAAATGTGCCGTTTATACCCATTATGTGTAACCTGTAAACCTAAAAATACCCTTTGAACAAACTAAATAATGGTAACTAAGCCTTGGCATTATTGCTTATTAGAATCCATTAATAAAATCGGGGTTTACTGCTGGCTTTTCATCTCTGTATCAAAGGTAAAGGATTAAGGTATTTCTCATCATTCTGCAAAAAATCCTTTTTGATCTCTTAAGGAATTTTCAAAAGACCCGATAACAGGAGGGGCGGAAATTGTTAGTTCAGCGATGCCTGATCACAACCGCTTTAATGCTAGACTTAAATAAGAGGTAAAACGGTAAGCCTAATTCTGCCTTACCAATATACAGGAGTAAGTAATGAGTAAGATAAAAGCACTTGTTGTTGACGATTCTAAAATTATGAGGAGTCAGGTTAAGCGGGCTCTCGACCAACTATTGATTGCTGATTTTGAATTTGAAGAAGCAATGGATGGTGAGGATGCGCTTGAGAAGTTCAACGATGATATTCAGATGTTGTTTGTAGACTGGAACATGCCAAAAATGACTGGCGTTGAACTTGCCCGGGCTATTCGGGATAAAGGCTATGCCGATATTCCCATAATTATGGTTACTGCAGAAAAGTCGATGGGTAAAGTGGATAAGGCCCTGAACGAAGGTGGTGCAAATGAGTATATCACCAAGCCATTTACGGCCGACAAGATGTCTAAAGCAATCAGTCGTTACATCGATGACGAGGGCAATATCATCAAACAAGAAGCCGAGGAAGAGAAGAAGAGCTTTTTCAGCAGCATCTTAAATGCTTAATGGGAAGAATGATGATTGCAGAAAAACTAAGCAAAGTAGACAAAATACCAGGCGAAATAGTTGAGATTGTACAGGAGTCTGTCATAAACACATTTACATCTATTTGTGGTGGCACTCCCGAGTGCGTGCAACAGGAAGATGAAAGCGGCCCGCTTAATGGTATAATTGGAAATATAGCGGTCTTCAACGCCGATCACACTTTTTCGCTTATGATAGCGATTCCTAAAGCAACTGCCTTAAAAATTTCAGATGCATTTTTGGGCATGGAGCTTCCTTTTGAAAGCCATGATATGGGCGACTTAATTGCTGAGATAGCAAATATCCTTGCCGGCGAAGTAGCGGCTAATATCGAAAAGGTTGGTTTCAGGGGGCAGTCTTCTCTTCCAACAGCAACCCGCGGAAGCGACCTAACTCTCTTTATGCCCAATAAACCCCCATCAGCGAAAATGAAATTTTCCAGTGACTGCGGCGATTTTATGCTGAATATGGCACTGAGTGAATCCAGATAAACTAAAAAGCAATGAGTAACAAAGACCAACTTATCAAAGACCTTGAAACCATTATTCGGTTACTTGCTGATGTATGGCCTGCTGACCGTGAAAATGTAGCGGTTGCCGGTGCCAGGTTTGAAGAGGTAACCAACAATGTTGAGAACAACTTTGGACAGTTTCAAAAGCTGATTGACTTATCATGGCAAGGGATTAAGCACCTCTACGAAAAAGATGACTATTTCATGATGGTAAAAGCCGCTACAATGCAGGCTATAAACACCGTTCGAGAGTATGTGATTGAGGAAGGCGATATCAAAGTGGAAGATTTTGAAAAAGCCTATGATGAGTTGGAAAAGTCTTTGAAAGGCGGTTCTGAATCAGCTGATTCAGTCATAGAATTGGATGAGGAAAAGGTAGAAGAGATTAAAAGTAAAGGAGAGTCAAAAAAAGATGATAAGAAAGAGGACTCTCAAAAAGATTACACGCTGAATGATCTTGCTGGTTTCCTGATCTCAATAGATGAAAGCTCAGTTAAAGGTGAAGACCTGCAGAAGCTGGATGAAATTGTATCTTTTATTGTAAAGCACTCTGATGAAACAGTTGCTGCACCATTAAAAGAGGCTATGGCTGAAGTGGAAGCCAGTGGAGGAGCCAAGGGCTGGCTTAAAATTGTTTCTGATAAAACAGAACAGGCTATAGAGATTGAAGCTCAGGAAGAATGGGATAACTCCATAGACGAAGAAGAAGGTACAGTCTCAGAACAGTCAGCAGAAGAAAAGGCTGTTACGGCTGAAGATGCCAAAGAAGCGGCGGAACCATTTGAAGGTGAGGAAGAGCAGGTGGTTTCTTCAGAGACTTTCTATATTCCAGAAGATATCGAAATTGCACTGGTTGGAGAGTTTATTACAGAGTGTTCTGAACTGATTGAAATGGCAGAAAGTGCACTTCTTGACCTGGAAGAGGCTCCGAATAATGAAGAGCTTATCAACACGGTATTCCGGGCTTTTCATACCATTAAAGGTACCTCTGCTTTTATGGGACTCGATCCTATTTCCGAGTTTACCCACTTTGTCGAGACACTGTTAAGTATGGTTCGTGAAGGTGATTTGCCATTTGATCGCGCATGTGCCGATATTAACTTTGAATCGATAGATATTCTGAATCAGATGCTTAGAGTAGTGGAAGAAGCTGAAGGCGGAGATCCACTCCACAAACCAGCTCAGTATGATAGCATGATTAAAGTACTTCATGCTATTTCTGAAGAAGGTAAAGAACCTGCCAAAGCACTCGAAAAAATTCGGGGCAAAAAAGAAGCAGGTCCAAAGACAAATCCTGTCAAAGATATTATTACAAATTCAGGATCTTCGGAAGAAGAGAGTGCTGTGGCCGACAAAATTAGCAGCAAGTCTGATTCAGAATCCTCGGTCAGGGTAAGTGTAAGCAGGCTCGATCGTCTGATTGATATGGTTGGCGAGTTGGTGATTGCCCATTCTGTGGTGGCTCAGGATAAAGCTATTCCGAATGATTCTGATCTTCAAAAGAAAGTGAATCACACGACCAAAATCCTGCGTGAGCTTCAGGATACCAGTTTGACCCTGCGAATGGTTCCGTTGAAAGCGACCTTCCACAAGATGAATCGCCTGGTGCGTGATCTGTCCAGAAAAGCTGGAAAGCAGGTCAAGTTCTCAACTTTTGGTGAGGATACCGAGATCGACCGAAATATGGTTGATGTGATCAATGAGCCGCTTATTCACATGCTTCGAAACTCGTTAGACCATGGCATTGAAGAGCCTGAAGAACGACTAAAGAGCGGCAAAGAGGCTAATGCTGAGATTTCCTTATCTGCTTCGCAGGAAGGAGGCAAGGTAGTTATCGAAATTAAAGATGATGGTCGTGGTATTAACAAGGACAAAATCCTCAAGAAAGCGATTGAAAAAGGATTGGTTGATCCGGAGAAGAAGCTCACGGAGAAAGAAATTTATAACCTGATCTTTTTGCCCGGGTTTTCATCTGCAGAAAAAGTAACCGACCTATCGGGACGTGGCGTAGGAATGGATGTGGTTCGTCGCTCCATCGAACAGCTGCAAGGAAAAGTAGATGTGACTTCCGAATTAGGAGAAGGTACAACCATAACGATTGAGCTTCCATTTACACTGGCGATTACGGATGGAATGTTAGTGAGGGTTGGAACTCAGAGATTCATCGTTCCGACTATCAATATAGACATGACTTTCCGTGCAAAAGAAAAGGATATGTTTACGATGATGGGTAATTCGGAGCAGGTGAATTTCCGTGGGCATTCTGTTCCGGTAATCAGGTTACATGAGCAATTCGAAATCAATGGAGCTAAAGAAAGCCTGCTGGAAGGCACATTGTTGATTATCAAAAATAACAATCGCCGGTATGCACTTTTAGTTGATGAAGTAATTGGCCAACAACAACTGGTGGGTAAGTCTATACATATGCTCACTAAAATGTCGCATATATCAGGTGGTGCTATTCTTGGAGATGGACGTGTTGGTCTGATCCTGGACACAGCCGCCCTAATGGACTCAGCTGCATAAGTAAGGAAATTATAATGAATACCTTCATGAACACAGCGCCTTCGATTTCATCTCCAAAATTAGGGCCGGATGATTTCCAGCGTGTTAAAGACATTCTCTATAGTTACTGTGGAATTTTTCTGCAGGAAGGAAAAGAGGCATTGGTGCAAAGCCGGCTGATGAAAAGGATGCGTAAGCTAGGTATAGGGAGCTTTTCAGAGTACCTGGATTTTATAGAGCAACCAGCGTCAGGTGGAGAATTTCTTTCTTTTGTAGATGTTCTGACTACCAATAAAACGAATTTTTTCAGGGAAGTTCAGCACTTTGAATTTATTAAAAAGCACATCATCCCAACGATGGGTGGACGAAGTGTTAAATGGTGGTCAGCCGGGTGTTCAACGGGCGAAGAGCCCATCACATGCGCCATAACTCTGAAAGAAGCACAGAAAACGACTCCGTGGTCGTCAGTAAAAATTTTAGCGACAGACATATCAAGAGAGGTTTTGAATGTTGCGAAAAACGGTGTTTACCCATCTTCCCGAATGATGGAAGTTCCTGAATCTATACAGCGGAAGTACTTCAATAGGCTTGAAAATGATCAATTTAAAGTATCTGCCGATGTGCAGAATATGATTACCTACGGTAGATTGAATCTGATGGAAAGGTGGCCTTTGAAGGGTAATTTTCATGTAATCATGTGTCGCAATGTGATGATTTATTTCAACAGACAAACCCAACAGGAAGTAGTAAATAAGTTTTATGAGCAGCTTGCACCCGGAGGGTTTCTTTTTCTGGGACATTCCGAAAGTGTTTCATCAAACAATAAAGGATTCAAAAACATGGCTCCTGCTGTATATCAAAAAGTATAACAGAGTGTGCAAATGAGAAAAGTAGTTGGTGTTAGCGATTTAAAAGTATCCGCCAATGTGCAAGAAGAAATCATAACTCATGCACTCGGCAGTTGTCTTGGCATTACCGTTTACGACCCTGTTGCTAAAGTAGGTGGGTTGGTACATGTGATGCTTCCGTTATCAAAAGCTGATCCTGAAAAAGCCAAAACAAAACCAGCGATGTATGTAGATACCGGCTTTGGGGCTCTCCTGAATGAGGTTTATGAACTGGGAGCTCAGAAAAAGAACCTTGAAATAATAGTGGCTGGTGGTGCCAGTATGAAGAAGAATGAAGATGACGATTACTTCAAAATTGGCAAGCGCAATTTCACGGTTCTGAGAAAACTACTTTGGAAGAATGGATTCATGATTTCCAAACAAGATGTAGGAGGAAGCATTTCCAGAACCATGACACTATCGATTGGAGATGGAATTGTAACCATCAATAAACAAGCTATTAATAGTTCAAATCGTCCTTCCGGCATTTCGGCAGGCTCAGTTTATAACCAACAAGTAACAGTTTAAAGGAGGCACTCATGGGATTAAATGTTTTGATAGTGGATGATTGCCAGGTGATGCGGACGGTTATCCGGAGGACTCTTGAACTATGTGGTTTTGAGATAAACGAAATCATAGAAGCTGAAAATGGAAAGGAAGGCCTGGATTGGATTAGAGAAAAAGAGTTCGGGTTTATTATAGCTGACTTAAATATGCCGGTAATGGGTGGGGCAGAAATGTTGGCTCACATTAAGTTAGATCCCAGAGCTTGTAGAATCCCGGTTCTTACGGTTTCTGCAGAAAGCAATGACATAAAAGTAGAAATCGTCACAGAGCTTGGTACCGAATTTCTTCATAAGCCATTTGCACCAGAAGCACTCAGAGATAAAATGCTAAAGTTGTTGAATAAAGATTCGATAACAAGAAAAGAACCCGGTCTTTTGCTTAACGGTGAAATATAAACCGAAACAGTTATGGGAATACAAAGATGAAATCAGGATCAATAAATAACGTACTCATCGTGGATGATGAACCGGCAATTCGGATTCATCAGCAGGTGCTGCTCCGGAAAAGCAGTTTTAATGTCGGCTATATTTATGAAGCAGCCAATGGTATTGATGCCATTGATATGCTCAGCCGAAACAGGATAGACCTCATCTTGACTGACATTAATATGCCTGTAATGAACGGTATGGAATTTCTGAACATCATACATAATCATCATCAGTTCAGAGATATACCAACAGTTGCTGTTACCACTGAAAGGGATGAGCAGCTTTTAAATATGTTGGCTTTTTGGGGACATGGTTATATCCGTAAGCCGCTAGATCTTGAGCTTCTGGAACTACAATTATCAAAATTTTATGGGATTAAAAATGAGTACTACTTACACGGATAAAATCCACGATATCGCTGTAAATACATTTGAAATAACCTGCTACATGTTTCCACTAGAGGAATGGGAAATGGAGGATGCAGATCTGTTGGAAAAACCAGATGGAACTTCACGCTCGGTTGTACATTTTGATGGTGCCGCCAAAGGTGGAATGGTAATCGATGCTTCCGGTAATCTCTTAGATGCCATTGCAGCAAACATGCTGGGAGTGGAATCGGCTACTCAGGAAGAAAAGGAAGGAGCTCTTTGTGAAATCGCCAATATTATTTGTGGAAACACAGTGCCTCTTTTCGCAAAAGATGAAAACATTTGCTACATCCGTCCGCCCAGGATCGCAAAGCCAGATGAAGATCTGGACATTGTATTCAAAGATATGTGTCAGGAAAAACTGCAGGTGCTTCTGGATGAAGGTGTTGCTGATATTTCAATCTATTACAGCTCAGAGGACCCGGCATGATTAAAGTTCTGATTGTAGATGATTCAGCTGTAGTAAGAAAACTGCTTACCGAAGAATTAAATAAGCAGCAGGATATAGAGGTTGTTGGAACAGCTATGGATCCTTACATAGCAAGAGAAAAAATTGTACAGCTCAAACCCGATGTGCTCACATTAGACCTTGAAATGCCTCGCATGGAGGGTCTTTCATTTTTGGCAAAACTGATGAAGCATTTTCCCATGCCAGTTGTCGTGGTTAGTTCGTTAACACCCAAGAACAGTGCTAATGCTCTTAATGCACTTCGTCTTGGAGCAGTAGATGTAATCTGCAAACCCGGCTCAGCTTATTCTACTCAGAACATCTCTCAGGATATTGTAAAGGCCGTCCGAATCGCATCTATTGCTCGTTTCGATAAACATATGGAGATGATTAAATCGGTTCAAGCCAAACAGAAAACGACGGGCTTAAAGCATTCGGAAGGCCTGCTGCATACCACAAATAAACTTATTGCAATTGGTGCTTCTACCGGAGGAACCCGCGCACTGGAAGCCGTACTTACAGAGCTCCCTGAAAATCTGCCCGGTATTGTCATTACTCAGCATATGCCACCTGTATTCACCAAAAGTTTTGCAGAACGGCTGAATACGATTTGCCGGCTTAAAGTTAAAGAAGCTGAAGATGGAGATTTAATTAAATCCGGTCAGGCTTTGATTGCACCGGGAAACTTCCACATGCTTGTTGAAAAAAGCGGAGCCAAATATTACACCCGAATTAAGTCAGGCCCTCCGGTTCATCATCAGCGGCCAAGTGTGGATGTGATGTTTAATTCAGTTGCACAGGCCGCAGGTTTGAATGCCATGGGCGTGATCTTAACCGGGATGGGAGCCGATGGTGCCCAGGGACTGCTAAACATGAAGGAAAAAGGCGCTTATACAATTGCCCAGGATGAGGCTACCTCGGTAGTATATGGAATGCCTAGAGAGGCTGCAAAACTGGGGGCAGCTGAAGAGATTTTACCTTTACAATCCATACCTGATGCCATAATAAAGCAGATGGCTAAGAAAATGGCAGAACCTGTTTCTTAATACCGAAAAAGGAGGTAAGGCATGATTAAAGTCCTTGTAGTTGACGATTCTCTATTCGATAGAAAACTGATTTCTTTTTTATTGAATAAACAGGAAGGTATTGAAGTTGTGGGAACAGCCGAAGACCCCTATGAAGCTCGTCAGCTTATTGCCGAGCTCCAGCCAGATGTCATTACCCTTGATATGTTAATGCCTCGTATGGACGGCCTGACCTTCCTGAAGAAACTAATGAAACACCTTCCCTTGCCTGTGGTTGTAGTAAGCTCCGTTACCCCGGCAAATAGTAAAAGAGCTCTTCGTGCCCTGGCAGCGGGCGCCATTGAAGTCATTTCAAAACCAAAAGCCGATTATGGCGTCGAAGAAATGGAATACGATTTAGTTAGGGCCATACAGACAGCCTCTGTGGCTAATGTTAAATCTCAAAATATCCGGGGTATTTTAAATAGTCCGGTTGGCAGTGCCGCCAGAGGAGAATTGCATGTAAGAGAAGTGATTGGAAATTCAAAAGAAAAGTTGATTGCCATAGGAGTATCTACCGGAGGTCCTCGTACCCTTGAATATCTGTTGCAGCAATTACCAGAGAATATACCGGGTGTAGTTATAGTACAACATATGCCCCCTGTTTTCACTAACCAGTTTGCAAGCCGTTTAAATACTTTGTGCAGGGTTGAAGTTGTTGAGGCCAAAGATGGAGACAAGGTGCATTCCGGGAAAGTGTTTATTGCGCCTGGCGATAGACATATGATCATCGAAGACTCGACAGATGGTTTTGAGATTAAGATCATAGATTCCGGCAGGGTTAATCACCATCGTCCAAGTGTGGATGTGTTGTTTGATTCAGTTGCGAGAGTGGCTGGAAATAAGGCAATAGGTATAATACTTACTGGAATGGGAGCTGATGGAGCAAAAGGACTTCTTCAGATGAAAGCAAAAGGTTGTTATACCATTGCGCAGGATGAGAGTAGTTCCGTGGTATACGGCATGCCAAAGGAAGCTGCGAAAATTGGTGCGGCTTCAGAAGTCTTGCCGCTTGAAGGAATATCTGAAGCAATCCTGAAGCATTTAGAAACAAAGAAATTAGAACTTATAGCGTAACAAACTGGAGATTAAGATGGCTATTAATATTCTTGTTGTTGATGACAGTGCGGTAATGAGAAGCATGATCATTAAAACAATAAAAAATACCGGCGTTGAAGTAGGAGAAATCCACCAGGCAGGAAATGGTGCAGAAGGTCTGGAGATCGTAGAAAATAACTGGCTTGATTTGCTCTTTATTGATGTAAACATGCCCATTATGGATGGAATAGAAATGCTGGAGCAAATTCGTAAAAACCCAATCACGATGGATATGCCGGTGCTCATCGTTTCCACAGAAAGTAACAGCGAGCGAATTAAAATTATCGATGAGCAATATGCCGGGTTTGTTCATAAACCATTTACACCAGAGATTCTGAGGGAGAAAATTCTTTCTGTTTTAGGGGTAATGCACTAAATATAATCAGAGTTGATTCTTTGTGAACTTAATGAGTCGGGGGAGAGCCGTGAAATATTTTCAATAGAGAATCTTAACATTTTACGTGTTTAGCCGATAAGCCGTTGTACCGGATGCAGTTGGTTTCCGGTTGTTCTTATAAAAGTCTTGATCTAAAGATCAATTAGCCAGTCTTAGCTTTAAGGAATAAGTACTCCGGCAGAATAAATTACACAGTAACCTGTGCTCATCATTACCCCCAAAAAAAAGAATCGTGAATATTGATACGGTTCAAAAAATAAACTCAAAGAGCATTAAAAATGAGTGACATTAACAATACCATTCTCAATAATAAAAACTGGACCGTTGGTAAAAAACTAACCACTATCAACGTTGCCTACCTGATTGTGGCAATCATTATATCAGTGCTATCCATTGTAACATACAATGTGCAAAGCGAACTTAAGGAAGTAAACGACAAGCGATACATTTCGAGCCAGCTTGCTGCAGAGCTGACCTTCAGTTCTGACGAGTTGACTCGTTTGGCCAGAACCTATGTGCTAACGCAAAATCCAAAATATGAGGATGAGTACTGGCATATACTTGATGTGAGGAATGGAAATAAACCAAGACCTGATGGACGTACAATAGCCCTGAAAGACTTGATGAAGGAGGCGGGTTTTACAAAAGCTGAGTTTGCCAAGCTTGATGAAGCAGAGAAAAAGTCTAATGGATTGGTCACCACCGAAACAATAGCAATGAATGCAGTAAAAGGGCTGTTTGATGACGGAAGGGGTAGTTATACCAGAAAAGGCGAGCCAAACCTCGAACTCGCCAGCCGAATCATGTTCGATGATAAGTACCATTCTGATAAGGCTACTATTATGAAACCGATTGCCGAGTTTGAAAAAATGCTGGAAAGCCGGACAAAGGAAGAAGTAGAAGCTGTAATTGCCCGAAGAGATTTTCTCTTTATGCTAAGCCTTTTCGCAGTACCCGCCATTGCAGTATTAGCTGTGATTTCATTCTGGGTAGTTCGCTTTAATGTGATGAAACCCATCCAACGAATTATAGAACAGCTGGGTAATAATGCACAAAACTTATCAGGGGCGGCTGAGCAGTTCTCTGATTCTAGCCAGCAACTGGCGCAAAGCACCAGTGAACAGGCAGCCAGTGTTCAGGAAACCACGTCTTCTCTGGAAGAAATGTCCAGCCAAACCAAAATGAATGCTGAAAACTCCGCAGAGGCTGAACGTGCAATGGAAGATTCCAAGCCATTGGTGAATGATGGTGTGGAAGCGATGAAACGCATGACTCAGGCTATGAAAGAAATCAGTGAATCATCCAAAGAAACCTCCAAAATTATCAAAACGATTGATGATATTGCTTTCCAGACCAACCTGCTGGCATTGAATGCAGCCGTAGAGGCAGCCCGGGCTGGTGAAGCAGGCAAAGGATTTGCTGTGGTAGCTGAAGAAGTAAGAACTTTAGCGCAACGAAGTGCAGAAGCAGCTAAGAATACCTCCGAGCTTATACAGCGCTCACAGGCAAGTTCAGATCGTGGAAACAACGTATCGTCTGAAGTATCAGAAAACTTGAAAAAGATTGAAGATAGTATCAATAGTGTGAGTACCCTTGTTGTGGAAATTTCAGCTGCCTCTAAAGAACAATCGGTTGGAATTCAGCAAATACAAACAGCTATGACAGAAATGGATCATGTTGTTCAGGAAAATGCCTCAACATCGGAAGAATCGGCCAGCGCAGCAGAGGAGCTTTCATCCCAGGCCGAGGAATTGAAGTATATTATTCGGGATCTGAAGGTAATGGTGGGAAGTGACGAGAATAACACTACTTCTGTTGAAATTAGAAAAAACCAGCTAAGCGGACTTGCTCCTGTTGCGTATCCAAATAAGAAACCAATAGGAAATACTAATGGGAAAGCTCATGCACTAAAGCAGAATGCAAACCATAAAAAGCATGGGTATAAAAAGGGATCAATCACCAATGGCTTTCACTTTTCTGATAAAGACCTGAATGGATTCTAATACGATACCCTTAAACTCAAAATATGAAGATTTAATGAAGTATAAGTAATTGTTTTTATTAAATTTTAGTGACAAAAGTATTTAATATTTTTTTCTTTCTACCGATAACCTGTTCTGCCCGAGCAGGTTATTTTTTTGGTCTATAATCTAATAAGACTATTAGATTATTCAATATTAGGTTTGCCTGGGATTACATTAAACCAAAATTGTCAGCGATCAAAGATTGAGTGTCGAGCTAACAAAATACAGAACACCAAAAAAATCTACGTCGAGACAACATTAAAATTTAAGATTATGAAAACAGCGAATCATATTCCAAATAATGGAAAAGAAAAATGGACGATAGGGAAGAAGCTAACGGCAGCTTTTACTGGAATAACTCTCATAACCCTGATACTTGGGGGGATAGGTGAATATGGAGCCCTGACCAATAAAAAAGTGATTGAGGTAATTGGAGAAGCAAGACTTCCAAGTATTCAAGCACTACAGGACATGAATCTGGCTATGGCTGAGATCAGAAGCAAGGAAGAAGCCTTACAGAATGTAGCGCTATCTGATAAAAACCGAAGGGAAGCTATTGAAAGTGTAAATGGATATTGGAAACAGCTAAGAGATGCGAAAGATATATATGAATCTTTGCCACAAACACAGCAGGAAGCGATTAATTGGAAAGCATTTAGTACTTCTTATCAAACCTGGGGAAATCATCAGAATAAATTCATGGAAATTTCGAGTGAGTATCTTCAGATTTCAAATGATTCTGAAAAAGCTGCAAATATCTTGTCTCGATTAAGGGATCAGTTTATGAACTATAACATGGAATCTTACCGTGTAGCCAAAGAACAATTACAGGGATTGGTAGATCTCAATAAAGTAATTGCAGACTCCGAGGTTAAAACTGCAATTGCACAAAATAATGTAATAGGTACGGTAACTATAACAGGTTTAATCTTCGGAGTAGCTTTAGCTGGGTTATTGGGCTTCTTTATCACTCGTTCTGTAAACAATGCGCTCAGATCTATTATTGAGCGACTGAGCAGTGGTTCAGAGCAAGTAAATGCTTCTTCGGTACAACTTTCCGGTGCCAGCCAGGAATTGGCAGAAAGTGCAAGTGAGCAGGCAGCAAGTGTTCAGGAAACCACTTCTTCTCTGGAAGAAATGTCTTCACAGATAAAACTAAATGCTGAAAACTCAGCCGAAGTAGAAGTGGCGATGAAAGAGTCAAAGCCACTGGTTGAAAATGGTGTAGAGGCGATGAAACGTATGACTCAGGCCATGAAAGAGATCAGTGATTCTTCAAAAGAGACGTCCAAGATTATCAAAACGATCGATGACATTGCCTTCCAAACTAACTTACTGGCACTGAATGCGGCTGTTGAAGCAGCCCGTGCCGGAGAAGCTGGAAAGGGATTTGCCGTAGTAGCAGAGGAGGTTCGAAAACTGGCCCAGCGCAGTGCTGAAGCAGCTCAAAATACGTCAGAGTTAATCCAGCGTTCTCAGTCTAGTTCTGACCGGGGTAATGGGGTCTCAAAAGAAGTATCTGAAAACCTTCAGAGAATAGAGGAAAGCATCAACAATGTGAGCACGCTGATTGTGGAGATCTCTGCCGCTTCTAAAGAGCAGGCAGTAGGCATCCAGCAGATGAGCTCTGTTATGACCGAAATGGATAATGTGGTTCAGAGCAATGCTTCTTCATCTGAAGAATCAGCCAGTGCAGCGGAAGAACTTTCTTCCCAGGCGTCGGAGCTCAAGTTTATCGTAAGTGAACTGATGGAAATGGTAGGGGGAAGCGGAGGCCAAATAGTACAGACGCAGGAAAGCATCCTTCAACGCTTTACCAGCAACATTCCGTTAGGGCAAAAACCAAAAAGTCCTAAACCTGTTAACGGATATGGACTAAATGGTTCAGATCAACATGGTGAAAAACCAAAACCAGGTTTAGTAAAAAACGGGTATCACAAAGAACCCGTGCTAAATGGTTTCGATCATGATGACTTCAGTGACTTTTAACGATGACTAAATAATTATAAGAGCAGTGGGAAGGATACTCTCACTGCTTTTTTGGTTAAATGATTTTTTGATCCTTGTTTTTATTAGAGATGAAATAGAATAGCCGCTTATTAAAAAAATTAGAAATAGGCTTAAGAAAAAAGTTAGTACGCCGATAAAGGGTTTATAAATGCTAATACCTGAAATCTGTTTCTACAAAAAGACTAAAAAATTGAGGTAATTTTCATGGTTAAAAAATCAATACTACTTTTTTCTTTTATGGCAGCCTTTTTGGCGATAACGACTCTACCTGCTAAAGCATCATCCGGATTATTAGCAGAGGGGGTTTTTGCAATTACTGCTGAAGACTCGACAAAAATTTATGATGTGGTAGACCAGATGCCCAAGATCAAGGGTGGAATTAAAGAGGTTTACAAGAATATTGATTACCCGAGAGCGGCAATTTCCGGTCGTGTTGAAGGACGCGTTTTCGTTAAATTTGTGGTTGATGAAAATGGAGATGTTAAAGATGCGGAGGTTATTAAAGATATTGGAGCCGGATGCGGTGATGCAGCATTAGAAGGTATTAAAAAAGTGAAGTTTACTCCTGGTCAACTTCAGGGGAAAGCTGTAAAGGTTTATTACACTTTGCCGATAAGCTTCAAGATTGAAAGCTAAAGAACTTTTGACTAAGACATAACATCCCCAATAATTGACTAAAAGCATTACCCTGACCAGGGTAATGCTTTTTTTGGACTTGAATTACCTCTTCCCGGATGGAAAACTACCTCTACTCCGATCTATTATTAAATTAGCGTGTGAATAGAAGAACCTCCAAGCGTCTCATAAGACCTTGGAGCGTTCGCAATGTAATAAGGATCGGTTCCCCCTCAACGCTTGAAGGACCTGCGGACGCTGCAAGGTTGCTCCCTTCAAAAATAGTTGGTCCCGGACATTAAAATCATTTAAGAAAATCTCACCGTGTCCGATAAACCCATTAACAAACCACTAATTATGCTTTTTGGTGAGAGGAACTCAGCTAATGAATCCTGCAAAGCCGGAAAGAAGCAAAACACTAACAACATGGAAGAAACACTGGTTAAAGAAAAAGAGGCCGTAGAAAACGGCCACCTGATAGCTGGCGGAAAATTTCTCAGCTTCTTTTTAGGGAAAGAGGAATACGCAATTGAGATCTTGAAAGTACAGGAAATTATTGGCCTGATGCCTATCACCCCTGTTCCCAAAATGCCAAAGTATATTCGCGGAGTATTAAACCTGCGTGGTAAAATTGTGCCGGTTATGAACCTGCGCCTGCGCTTTGAATTGCCTGCGGTTGAAGACACTGATGAGACCTGCGTAATTGTAGTTCAGGAAGATGATTACCTGATGGGTGTACTGGTCGATAAGGTATCTGAGGTGGCCGACATCAAAGACAATCAAATTGAAGAAGTACCATCATTCGGTGTGAAAGGAAACAGCGAATACCTGGCTGGTATTGGTAAAGTTAAAGAGTCTGTAAAAATGATCGTTGATATCCATAAAGTGCTATTTGATGTGCCTGAAGAAGTTTTGGACGCAAACGAGCCTGCAGCTAAATAGATAAATTCAAACAGTAAAAATGAGGTAAAAATGTCATCGATTAATAAATACATAAACAACATTACGCAAGGAGGGAATGCCGGAGAAAGTAGTTGGACGATAGGGAAAAGGATATCCTTTTTAACCGGATCCGCTGCTGTAGTAACCCTGATTCTTGGCGCCATAGCACTGTTTTCTCTGAATAGAATTCAGGACAATACAACATCTCTGTCCGAGATCTCTTTCAATGAATGGGGAACAGCTGCAGCCTTTGAAACAGCTGTTCGGAAAGCAGGCTACGAGCATCTGCAGTTTACAAATACCAATGATGTTTCTTATATGGAAAATGCACTTTCCAGGTTTGAAAAAATCTATGGTGAATATGGAGAATTTGAAGGTTATGTAGAAGCATATGATCTGCCGGTTCTGGAAGAAAAAATGGATGGGCTTAAAGAGGTAATTGAAAATTACGAAAGTAATCTTCAAGCGTACCTTGATGCAACTTTAGCGTTAGAGAATAACACGGATCCTTCTGAGCTTACAAAGGTAAGTAATACCTTATTTGAAGCAGAGAGAAACGCTGCTGTAAATTATCAGGAACTACTGGATCGTTCGGTTGCTATTAATCAGGCTGCAGAAGATGGAGCAAGGTTACTGGCTGATGATACACAAGCTATTGTAAGTAACTACGTATGGATCATAAGCGTAGTTGCCGTGTTATCGGTTTTAGGTGCTTTAGCATTCGGATTCTTTGTTGGGAGATCTATCAATGCCACACTTCAGAGTATTATTGAAAGGCTGAAGAGCGGTTCGGATCAGGTTAGCGCTTCTTCTGAACAGCTTTCAAGTGCAAGTCAGCAATTGGCTGAAAGTGCCAGCGAACAGGCCGCTAGTCTCCAGGAGACTACTTCTTCACTCGAAGAGATGTCTTCCCAGATTAAGCAAACGGATGATAATTCAAGTCAGGCTGAACTGGCGATGAATGAATCGAAGCCACTGGTGGAAAATGGTGTTAAAGCTATGCAGCGAATGATTCAGGCAATGAATGAGATTAAAAACTCTGCTCAGGAAACATCCAAGATTATAAACACCATTGATGATATTGCTTTCCAAACTAACCTGTTGGCTTTAAATGCAGCGGTAGAAGCAGCCCGTGCCGGAGAAGCTGGAAAGGGATTTGCCGTAGTAGCTGAGGAAGTGCGAAACCTGGCTCAGCGTAGTGCTGAAGCAGCGCAAAATACATCAGAACTTATTCAGAAATCACAAGCGAGTTCTGACAGAGGTTCAAGCGTAGCGGAAGAAGTGTCTGAAAACCTGAAGGCTATCGAGCAAAGTATTGCAAGTGTAAGTACGCTTGTTGTAGAAATTTCGGCAGCTTCCAAAGAACAGGCAGTAGGTATTGAACAAATGACTTCCGTTATGTCTGAAATGGATAATGTTGTTCAGGAAAATGCTTCTTCATCTGAAGAATCAGCCAGTGCTGCAGAGGAGCTTTCTTCTCAAGCCAGTGAACTCAATAACATTATCGGAGAGTTGGTCGGTCTTGTTGGAGGTGGTAGTACTGCAAGTATCGGAAATGGAACTTTCATCCAGCGATACGAGCATCAGCCAGCTATTAAAAATGGTTATGTAAATGGAAATGGCCACAACGGACATAGTAACGGGAAAGGCCAACACCACCACAATGGAAACGGTCATAATGGAAGCCATGCAAAAGCACACGCCAATGGTAATGGTGCATCCAAAAGAGTAGAAGCACATGAGCTGATTCCTTTTGAGGATGATGACTTCAGTGATTTCTAACCGAGCTACTAAATAAATGAATACACACTTGTCATAGAGGATCTGTTATAGCAGATCCTCTATTCAAGTATAAATAAACAGAGAGGTTTACAATGGATCATTTACCTACCGACTTAGAGATCATTGAGGATATTTATTATCGATACTATGATGAGTACAAGAAATATGCTAAGGATGAACCGGATCGGATTGCACGAATACGAGTACCGGTAGATATTAAGGAAATTGCTGAGGCTTGTGGTGTAGAAGAGGATATGATTTTTGGTCGTTTATACTATCACTTCAACAAAAAGTATAGCTATAAGGATGAGAATGGTGACACAACCACTTTTTTTATGTCTGAAAAGTTTGAAGGGTTAAGTGTCAATTATCCATTGGTTTCGGCAGTACTGGCCGATCTAAACTCGGAAAAAAAGCGGACTACTATTTTTATAACTACATCAGCAGTTGCGGTAATGCTGTCGGTCGTAGCTGTTGTACTTGCGCTGGTTCTTTGAGCCAGGATTTAAAATTACAGACGGTTATAAATCCAATAATTGGGAGAAGTTGAGATGAAGATAAATATACTGATTGTTGAAGATGACCCTGCAATGAGGGTCTTGTTAAGAAGCACGGTACTTTCAGCAGATTTAGATGTGGAAGTAGCAGAGATTTTTGAAGCCGAAAATGGTAAAGAAGGTCTTGAAGTACTTGCAAAAGAAAAGATAGACATGATGCTGGTAGATATTTATATGCCGGTTATGGATGGACTGGAAATGCTGGATTATGCACGTGATCATCCTGACTTCTCAAATATTCCGGCTATTGTAGTTTCTTCGGAGAATAACGAAGACCGCATTGATGCCATTTTGCGGCAAGGGCTTGGTTTTGTACACAAGCCGCTAACCCATCTTCTTTTGAAGGACAAAATAAGTGAAATGATAAAGGCGAATAAGCAAGAAGAAACCCGGTAATCTTCCAGCTGATGGCACACTTTTAAAAAGTTTTGTTGATGTCGATGACGAACACAAAAAAAAAGGAGATGTATTATGAATAATTCTTCACCCAAGAAGAAGCTCTTAAAAAAGTTGAACTCAGATTCTGAG
Source organism: Gracilimonas sp. (assembly GCF_040218225.1). Lineage (NCBI taxonomy): Bacteria > Pseudomonadati > Balneolota > Balneolia > Balneolales > Balneolaceae > Gracilimonas > Gracilimonas sp. Next base: position 776,341 of record NZ_JAVJQO010000008.1, on the reverse strand, counting down.
TTGGGCCTGGAAGAGACTAGTTGTCGGCTTAATTATCTGGATATAAAATCTTCTGAAACAAAGGAAGAAGATTCGAAAGAAATCGATATAAAAGAAAAACATCTCTGGAGAGTAAATAATAAGGTTCAGGAACAGCCGGAAGAAGCACCTTCGTTGCCAAACCAAAACAATATAATTAAGCTCATCCGGGATCATTCTGCTGAAATGTTTCAACCTTCTTTTGGTAACCCCTCAAACCTGGGAGTAGCTAAAAATCCGTATTACAAGTTTAGTAAAGTGGCGGAATTGAGCCCGGCGCTCATCCTCATTGCAGACAGGCAGGGATTTATTGAATATGCAAATCCAAGTTTTTTAAAGCTCTCACAGTACAAAGAAGAAGAAATTTTGGGCAACGGACTTGAAATGTTTAAAGCAAGTTTGGTTTATCAGCATCAATATTCAGAATTAAGAAGGGCTATTCTAAGAGGAGAGGAATGGAAAGGCGAGTTGGTAAATAGTAAAAAGAATGGAGGCACTTTTGTGTTTTCTGCCACACTTACTCCTGTCCGGAATGAATATGATTTTATTACCAATTTTATCGTCGTTGGACAAGATATAACTCCTTTCAGGGAGACTGAGAAGCAGCTGAAAATGGCTGTTGAAGAGAAAACAGTTTTATTATCTGAATTGCATCATCGTGTAAAGAATAACCTGGCCATTATTTCCGGTTTAATGCAGTTGCAGGCTTTTACGGAAGGTGATTTGAGCGTACAGTCAAAGCTCTATTCAAGTGTAGGCCGGGTGCAGGCAATGGCGTCTATGCATGAGCTTTTGTACGAATCAGGGAGCTTTTGTAAGCTTGAATTTGGGCAAAACCTCAGGAAAATAGTCACCTCCATTTCTAAAATGTATTATGAACTCACACAAAAGATTGATGTGAAAATGGATGTGGAATCAGTTCAGCTTAATATCAATCAGGCTCATCCTTGTTCCTTGATTATGAACGAGGTTATTACCAATGCCTATAAGCACGCGTTTACCAAAGCTGAATCCGGTAAAATTCGTATCCAGCTTTACACCAGAGGTAATGAAGTTTTCATGTCTATAGCCGATAACGGTTCCGGACTTCCGGAAGATTTTAATGTTGACAAAGATAAAACTTTGGGAAATACCTTACTCAAAACCCTGGTTAAACAACTCAACGGTTCTTATCAGTATATTTCTGATGAAGGAGGAACTACCTTTACTCTGTTCTTCACTAAAGAAGATATCAAAGGATCAGCCAGCGCAAATTTTAGCTGAAAGAAAAGTTTCTATCTCTGGAGTGCATAAATAAAAAGAGGAACCAAAGGCTCCTCTTTTCTGGGTGTTACCCTAACAGTAATGACCGAAACTGCTTATCTGCGGTCAATGTTTGCAATTAAATTTGTCAAACGCTCTTTATAAACCGTATAAATTAGTCCGCTTTTCTTGTTATCGTTTACAACTTCATTAAGTTCCCGAAGATGTGAATCAGCAGTTTCGATTTCGTGTACAAGATCCTGAAAAGTTGTAGAAAATGATTTTGCATTATCATTCATTCGTGCAATTTCTACCTTTCCTGTGATGTGGATAAATCGCAATACCAACAAGAATCGCTCAATATCTTTTACTCCATTCATGAGATCCCGGAGGTAAGCAGGAACTTTTCCAATTCCACTGGCAATTAGACCTAACCGTGGCATAAAGGCATCATACAAGAGGGTGATAACTTTGTCAGACTCGATTAAGGAAATGTCATCATTAAACTTTTTATGCTCCAGCTCTTTCAGAAACTCGATGGTCATTTCAACCTGAAGCTTGGCCGAGATAATATTAAAATTAAGTTCCGCAATCAGTTCGCTTAAATGATGAATGTTCTCTTTCATGTTAATCAGCCTTTTTTCACCATCAACGGATTGCTCACCCATCTTCTCAGCTACCACAGAAAGAGACATATCTTCCTGGTCAAGCTTTGAAGAACCTATTTGGGCATTTAATGAAAGCAGAAGAATAGAACGTGCCAGCTTAAGGATGTAATCGGAATGTCCAATCAAGGCACCATGAATTTTTTTCAGGTTCTTTAACTCCAAAACCAATTCGCTTAGAATGCTTTCAGCCTTTACCAAAACGGGAGGCACAATATTCTTGTCCGTATTTTTCTTCTCCGCCAAAATGGTTGTGCTGAGGTTATTTTCTCGATGGGCCATTTCTTTTTGAAGGGCATTCCACATAAACTCTTCGTAGTCTGCAAAACCTTCGGCTTTAAGGAGATTCAACAAGTAGGACTGAGATTCCTCAAGTGCTTGTTTTTTGTTATCCAATTGCTGCTCTTTCTGTTTTTCAAATTGGAGCGTTTTAGCATATAACCCTTTGATCGTCTTAAAAAGATCACTTCCTGGTTTTAATCTGATTGACAGATACCCTCCATTGCAAGGAAAAGCCAGAGCCATTACCCAGTAATAAGACCCATCTTTTGCCAGGTTTTTCACATAAGCAGCTACGGGCTTGTCTGAGTTAAGGTAATCCCAAAAAATATTGAAAACGGCTCGTGGCATATCGGGATGCCGAACTAACTTATGAAGCTGGCCAATTACCTCCTCGTGGTCATATTTACTAATACGAACAAATACATCATTTGCATAAGTAATATTGGACTTGGAATCGGTAACAGAAATGAATAGTTCCTCAAACGAAAACGGACTTTCCTGATTTACAGGAACCGGCTTTTTGAGGTCCTTAATCTTTGTGTTTGGTAATTCTTCAGTTAACATAGTGTTAGCTTAATTTGTTTTCAGGGGATTGGACGAGCCCGGCACATACATACTTATTCAAATATTTTATCGGTTGAATACGACAAAACATTAATTTTCAGGGAATAAAGTGAAAACGTATTCTGATTCATCATAGCCAGAGAAATTCATGCTCTGGCTTACAGGATGGCGGGCAACTATTTGGGGAGACAGATACTGAAAGTAACTCCTTCCGCAGCATTATTTTTAGATAAGAAAATTGTTCCACCCAGTTGGTTGATATAAAGCAAAGCAATGGTTAAACCGATTCCAAGCCCATTAGCCTTATCCGTAATAAAAGGACTAAATATATTTTGGGCTATGTGATCAGGAATGGTTTGACCTTTATTGGATATCTGAATTAAATGTTCAGAAGGAACAGAAACAGACAAATCCCCATCCGGGTTATGCTCTAATCCATTTTGGATTAAAATATTCAGAATGTGTTTTAGGTCAGATGGATTTGTATGAAATTTGACGCCGGGCTTAATGGATTTAAGATTTATTTGCTCCCGTATGTCAGCCGGATAATCCAGTAATAAGTTGTGGAATAGTTTGCCAGCCTCTATCGAAGCGGTCTCGTCTTCCAAATATCCGGGCTCAATATTATAAAGTATTTCCAACTCATCCATCATATCGTAGAGATGGTTTATTCCTTTATTAATAAGAGTGAAATACTTGTCCTTATCCGGGTTTTCATCATATTCCGCCAGCATGTCGACGTAGCCTGCAATTCCTGTAAGAGGTGATCGAAACCGGTGAAGCATAACGGCGATCATATTTTTCCATGATGCCAACGTTTCCTCGTCTGGAACTTCTTGCCTGTTACTAAAAATGATAAGGATATAATTTTCCTCATCAGACTGAAAGGGGCGCTCTTCTACACAGAACCATTGTTTATTGAAGTATGCTACCGGTTCTCTGGATATTTCTTCTTCAACCAGTTCAACGGTATCATCAAACCTTTGTCCGATTAGTTTCTCTTCTGAAGAAGCAGGTAGGTTAGTGAAACATATTTCCCGGTTATCATGATGTAAAACCATAATAGGATGAGGATACCCTTTAAAAAGGTCTTTTATGATTTTCATCAATTTGTGCTCCGAAGTTTCGTAATAGTAACCATCAATTTTGTTAAATGCATTAACGTGGGTTACAGCATTTGTTGTGTAAAGTTCTTGCCGCAAAGTAGTCATTATAGTTCTGCTTTGATTCTATTCTATTTGTTTGGCTGGTTATCAGCAATCCCCTTTACATCTTAAAATAAAAGCGGAAAGACGGAAAAATTTGCCATGAAGCGGTCAATTCTACTCCCGTGTTTTCAGATTGTTCCTCAAAAAAAGAATATGAGGTTATTTAGAAGCAGATTTGATGGGCTGGCACAGCAATTGCATTCATCCGTGCGAGTGATTCACAACCAAAGAAAATTTTCAATGAACTTTATCGACAGTAATCATAGTCAAATGTTAGCCCGGGCCATGGATTCCTATTCACTTCGCCAAAAAGTGACGGCTTCAAATATTGCCAATGCCGATACCCCTAACTACAAAAGGCATGAAGTACTCTTTGAAGAAGAACTTCAGCAGGCGCAGCTGGATGAAGGAGTTCGCGGTATGAAAGGCGTATCACCTTCGATAGTACAAACTGAAGAAAGTGTCACACTGGAAGATGAGATGATTGAGATGGCCGATACTCAGATTCGGGTACAAATGGTAACCCGGTCACTTCGGCATCACTTTAGCCTTCTCAGGTCCGGAATTACAGGTATTAACCGATAAACCTAACTCAGATGCTCCCAGATAGATTATCCTCAACATTTCAAACAGCCGCCCAGGGCCTTGCCTTACAACGCGAGCGGATTTCAGTGGCATCGCAAAACATTGCTAATGCTCAAACTTCTGCACCCGCAGGCTCCGAAAATGTTTATCGGCCAAAGCGTGTGCAATCTTTAGCTCCCGATCAGCAAAAATTTCTGCAGGTTCTTTCCGAAAGTGTTTCTTCTCTGACCAGGACTAATCCAAAGCATATGGCTACGGGTGTTGGAAACCTTCCGAATGGAGATAAAGCAACCGGGTTGGGACCCGAGTTTCATGTTAGTGAGCAGAATAAGTTTCGTTACGAGTACGATCCGAATCACCCCGATGCAGATGAAAACGGAATGGTGAAATATCCGGATATCGACATGGTAAGAGAAATGACTGAAATGGTTAGCGCCAACCGCCTTTATGAGGCCAATCTAAGCAGCATCGAAGCTGAAAAAGAAATTATTAAACGATCATTGGAGATCTGATACGATGAACAGCATTAATTCTATTTACACACAACAAGCCGGACAAATAAACAGAAATACTGCTTTAAGAAGCGCTGCCGGTTCACAAGATTTACCGAAACTGACTCAGGATGAATCTTCTCTGATCAATCAGAAGTTTACCGCTGAAAATGAAAAGGCAATGAGTCTTTACTCGGTTGATGGCAAAATGAATCAACATGAGTTATCACGCGGAAGAAACATTGATACCAGAATTTAACAGAAGCTATTAATAGGAATAATCATGCCGAGCCCAGTTGAACTTAACGGATTACAGTTACCACAGGATTTTGAAATCAGTCCCAGGCATTATGATATCGGGGTTGATGAAATCGAAAAAGATTCCTTCGCCGATATGCTTTCGAAAGCCATAGATGGGGTAGATACGACTATGAAGACTTCAGAAATGAAGATGCAGGATTACGTTGCGGGTAATACCGACAATGTTGCCGATGTAATGATTTCGATGCAGCGGGCTCAGCTCAGTTTTCAGATGATGGTCGAGATTCGAAATAAAGCGATCGAGACCTATAACGAAATAAGCAGAATGCAAATATAAGGACATCCTTAAATGAACAATTATTTAGAAAGTTTTCAGGAGTTTTTTGGTCCGCTGAGTAATGCACAGCGCGCCATGTTTGTGGTACTGATGCTGGTTGTGCTCACCATAATTGGAGGTGTATTTTACTGGTCTCAACAAGAAGAGAATGTTCTTTTATTTGGATCTCTTCAGCCAGAAGTAGCCCAGGAAATAGTAACTGAACTTAATAACCGGGGAATTAGCTACGAGCTTCAGGAAAGTGGACGTGCTATATATGTAGCAAGCGATAAAGTTCACGAGTTACGTCTGGAATTAGCTCCAATGGGAGGTAGTTTTTCGGATGTGAAAGGCTATGAGCTTTTTGATACCAATGCATTGGGCATGACAGACTTTATGCAACAGGTTAACAAAAAGCGAGCCCTTGAAGGTGAACTTGCTCGTTCTATTAACAGTCTGGAACAGGTTGAGTTTTCCAGGATACACCTGGTTTTACCTGAGCGTTCTCCTTTTGAAGAAACGTCAATTGAGGCTTCGGCATCAGTGATTTTGAATCTGAAGAAGGGACAATCCCTCAAAAAAGAGCAGATTGAAGGTATTACATCGCTCATTGCTGGTAGTGTTGAAGGGTTGGAATCAGCAAACGTAACCGTGCTCGATCAGTCTGGGAACAGGCTGACTGATGAAATTGACTATGACTCAGATCTTGCTTTCGGTTCAACCCAGATGCAGCTTCGCCAAAAAACGGAAGCATATCTGACGGAACGCGGCCAATCTATGCTGGATAGAGTTTTGGGTGCCGGTAACAGTATTCTAAGGGTTTCGGTGGAGCACGATTTTGATCGGGTTGTCAGGGAATCGGATTTAATCGATCCCGATAGCCGAACCGTTATTTCTGAAGAGAAAAGAGAGCAGACCAATAACGATGAGGTGATGGAGCCGGTTCCAGGAAACATCACTAATAATAATCAGGCGGGCTCAGTTGTGGTTGCCAGTAACAATAACGGTTCAACGGTTCAAACCAGAAATTATGAAGTGAACCGAACCCGTGAAGTATTTGAAAAAACACAAGGTGAATTAAAGATGGTATCGGCCTCTGTACTGCTGAATTATAAACAGCGTTTTGAAGAGGGAACCGAAGGAGAACAAACACTGGTAAGTGAGCCGTATTCTGAACAAGAAGTAGAAGAATTTAAGGAAGTAGTAAAGGTAGCATTGGGAATTCAGGATGATCGGGGTGATCAATTGACAGTAAAACAGGTAGAGTTTTTTGACAAGCACCCGATCGATAATGGTGATTTCTTCACCGGCCAGCCTACGTTTACAAACAACATTTTACGCTGGTCTCTCATAGGGATCACATTTGTTGTCATCATTCTGCTGATTAACAGCATTAAGAAGAAATCAGGTGTTGATGAGCTCAAGTTTGTAAGCAACTTCGAGGCGGGCGATCAGCTGGAGGGAGCAGAGAAGCAAAACTCTTTAACAGGGGAAAGCTCTGGTACGAACCAGCTGGAAGGAGCAGAAGGTGAATCAGGTGAAAGCCAGACCAAGAAGTTGCCTGAGAAGAAATACAACAAAGATGAAATTGTGAATTTTGTTGAGTTGAAACCTGCGGAAGCTGCCCAGGTGATGAGAGCAATGATGGCATCTGAAGAAAATTAATAGAGGAAATATGTCTACAGCAATTAGTACAAAAAAATCAGGCGTTTTTACCGATATATCTGATTTAAGTGGCACTCAAAAGGCGGCAGTACTCATTATGAGTATTGGTACCCGAACTGCTGCAACTATGATGAAAACGCTTAAAGAGCATGAGATTGAGAAGATTACACTTGAGCTTGCCAAGATTAAAGACGTAAAAGCTGAAATCGTGGACGAGGTTCTTCAGGAATTTTATACCCTGATGGAAGTTAAGGAGTATATGCTGAAGGGAGGGGTTGATGCAGCTGAAGACCTGCTTGCACAACTTGGAGACAGCGCTAATTCCGAGAAGATGCTGAAGCGACTAAAAGCACAATCAGGCAGTACTGTATTTGATGAATTTCAGCAGACTAAGATCACACAAATTGCCTCTTTCATTCAAAATGAACACCCACAGGTGGCGGCTCTCATTTTCTCCCAGCTTCAGGTTGAGAAATCAGCCGAAATTCTGGGGTATCTCGATAAGGAATTACAAGCAGATATAGTTTATCGGCTTGCCAGTATGGATAAGATTTCGATGGAAGTAATTGAGGAAATCGAAGAGGTAATTAAAGAGCATATGGGCGGTATGGATACACTCGGTGACCGCGTGAAAAGCGGAACCAACATTGTGGCTCAGATTCTTAACGGTTCTGATATCACGGTTGAACGCCATGTACTGGATTCTATCAAAGATAGAGATGAACAAATGGCCAGCGATATTAAGGAACAGATGTTCTTGTTCGAGGATATCATTCACTTCGACGACCGTACGGTACAGCTTATCATCAACGAGATGGAAAAAGCCGATATGGTTATGGGACTCAAGGGGGTGGAAGAAGCACTTGCAAACAAATTCCTCAAGAACATGTCGAATCGTGCAGCCGATATGCTGCGTGAAGATATGGATGCTCTTGGTCCGGTAGCACTGAAAGATGTAAAAGAAGCACAGCAGCGCATTATCAAGAAGATTAAAGAACTGGAAGAAGACGGCCAGATTTCTACCCGTAAGATGGATGAAGAAGAGATTGTTGAGTAAGTAAGATGAGAAATCAGAAAGTCTTACAAAAGAATCAAATAAGCTGGTTTAATGAAGGTAGCAAACGCCTGAATTACCAGATGATTTTTAATGAAAGTGAGGTTAAAAACGAAGAAGATGAATACACCGAAGAATCGACAGATATTAATCAGTTACTTGATGAAAGAGATGCCAGATGGAAAAGAAAGCTGGAACAGGTTCGCGCTGAAGCTTACACTCAAGGATTTAATGCAGGCCAAACTGAAGGCTTAAATACCGCCCGGTCCGAAATAGATCAGAAGCTAGCCGTCATCCGACAGGCACTTGATAAGGCTCACGAAGAATGGAAAGCCCGACAGGAAATGCTGGAGCCAGGTCTGTTGGATATGGTATTTGAGATCAGTGAGTCTATTCTTGGAATACCGGTGGAAAATCCGGCTATCAGAGAATCCATAGAAGAAAAATTGACCCCGTTGCTTCAGAAAGTAAATGAGCAATCCAAACCAATTCTCTGGGTTGCAGAAGAAGATCTGGAATTTACTAAGTCGCTGAAAGATGACTTTTCAAAAAGTATGGTATTGAATATCCAGACTTCAGAAGAATGTAATCCCGGCGAGTTCAAGCTTGAAACAAATGAAGAAACGGTAGTACACAATTTCAGGGAAATGCTGCAAGAGTTTAAAAAGACATTAATGCTGCCATCATGGAAGTAGCCGAAAAGTCATCAACATCATTGCAAAAGCACTTCAATGCCATTCGTGTTAAAATCAGCGGAGAGCTAAATCAGGTTAAGCGCTATGGAAAAGTTTCTTCCATTATCGGAACTATTATAGAATGTACCGGACTGGAAGCCTCTGTTGGAGAAGTGTATGGTATTCATACCGTCATGGACACGATAGTGCCAGCTGAAGTGGTTGGTTTGAAAGAAGGAAAAACACTCTTGATGCCTTACGATCGGGTAGTTGGAATGAAAGCTGGCTGTAAAGTTGAAAGCATGGGGCAATCGCTGAACGTGCCAGTTGGTTTTGAGCTGTTAGGTCGGGTGGTGGATACCAATGCCGAGCCTATTGATGGTAAAGGACAGATTCGTGTATCAGGACAGATGCCGGTGCACAACGACCCGCCGGCACCGCTCGATCGTGCTCCTATCGATGATATTATGTTTACCGGAATCCGGGCACTCGATGCATTGAATACAGTCGGAACCGGACAGCGAATCGGACTTTTTGCTGGTTCGGGTGTGGGTAAATCCGTTTTAATGGGAATGATTGCTAAGCATTCTTCGGCAGATATCAATGTAATTGCCCTGATTGGTGAGCGTGGCCGGGAAGTGCAGGAATTTATTCATGACACGCTGGGTGAAGAAGGACTTTCCCGCTCGGTTGTAGTAGCTGCAACATCAGATAGCGCGGCCATGAGTCGGGTAAAAGGAGCATTTACAGCAACAGCGATTGCAGAATATTTCCGCGACCAAGGAAAAAATGTCCTCTTGATGATGGATTCTGTGACCCGGGTTGCCATGGCCCAAAGAGAAATTGGTCTCGCTTCAGGTGAGCCGCCAACAACCAAAGGATACACTCCAAGTGTGTTTACGATCCTTCCAAAATTGCTGGAAAGACCGGGTAAAACACACAAAGGAAGCATCACCGGATTGTACACCGTATTGGTTGATAATGACGATATGAATGAACCCATAGCCGATGCAGTACGGTCCATTTTAGATGGCCATATCGTGCTTTCCCGACGTTTGGCGCATAAAAATCATTATCCGGCCATTGATATCCTCGAAAGTATTTCGCGGGTTATGACCAAGATTGTAACACCTGAACAACGACAAATTGCGATGAAAGCAAGGGAGCTTCTGGCGACTTACCGGGAGGCAGAGGATCTCATAAATATTGGAGCCTATGTAAAAGGCTCAAACCCAAAAATTGATGAATCGATAAAAAAACATCCGGGTTTGGAATCATTTTTGATACAGGATTTAAACGAAACAGATTTCAGTGATGATCTCTGGGAAACGCTAAAGAAAATTCTTGAATAAAAATCACGAGCAGCATTTATGAAATTCAAATTCTCTCTTGCACCGGTTCTTAAAGTTCGCAAACACCAGGAAAAGCTTCAAAAGCAAAAGCTGGCGGAGCAGGTTTCCAAAAAGCAGAAAATAAGTGAGGTGCGTGATGATGTACAAGGGAAATTGAAAACATTTCTGGAGCACTCAGAAGACAACACTGTTGAGAATATCCATATGATCAGAAGACGGTCTGCCCATCTTCAACAGGTACATCAAAAAATGGATAAGCTGAGCCGGGAGTTGGATCAGGCTGAAGTTCGGGTTACCAAAGAACGGGAAAAGTTAGCCGCTGCTCATAAGAACCTTCACATCCTTGAGAAGGTGAGGGAATTTGAACAAAGTCTTTTTTCAGAACAAATGGCAAAAGACGAACAAAAATTTATGGATGAAATTGCAACTCAATCATTTAGCCGTTAATCATGAATAAATCAGTAATAATTAAAATTGCAGGTTTAATTACTGTACCTCTGCTGGTGATGATTGTCGCCATGTATTTCCTGTATCCCTATATCAATAAAGAGGACTATCAGGAATTGGTGCAGGCGCAGGAAGAAAAACTGGATGCTGAATTTGAAGCACTGGGCCTGCCTGCTCAGGAAGATTCGGTAATTGCTATCCTGTCTGATACAGCGCAGGTTATGGATTCTGTAGCAGTGGATACTCTGGTTACCGATGAGCTGAAACTTGCACTGGATGAAAATACCCACCTCACAAAAGTAGTTGACTCATTAGTAGCTGAAATAAAGCTTTTGAAAGCTAACCAACCGAAAGAGATTACCAATGAAAATATTCAGGAACTAAGTAAAGAAGAGTTTGCACAACGTGTTAAAAGCTTGCTGAACCTTGAAGAAGATGATCTTGCTCCAATCCTGGAAAGAATGACCAACGAACAGCTGGTGCGCTTGTATAACGGAGGAGGGACCATTCAACGGGAAAAGATTTTACGCTCCCTGAATTCAGATAAAGCCGCTAAACTTATGACGGAGATTATGCTATGATAAAGCAGTTATTATCATCGGCCGGCAATAATAAAGAAGCCGGATTGGCTACCAACGTCACAAAATCTGCAAATGATACGGCTGGGAGTGGAACCCAGGGGTTATTCAGTTCAATCCTGAAAACCGTACAGGGTTTTGGACAACAGGAAGAATCTCAAAATACAGCGAAGGAAGAGAGTAAGCAGACCGATGAAACAGCGACATGTGAAGAGCATTCTGTAAGCAAAACAGCTTCTCTCGATACGGAGAAGGCCAAAACTGAAAAAAGTGAGCAGGTAATAACCGGTGCCGAAAAAGTAGTACAGGCTGCAATCCAGGAACAGAAGAAAACAGAGGCTGAAGGGTTGACTCAGGGTGACTCAGAGTCTGCAGATGTTAATGAAGAAGCAAATGAGACAAACGGAGAAGTGGCGCTAAAAGGCAGGCAAATAGCAGACCAGGCAGATTCCAACGTTCAGGAAGCAACAAAAACATCGAAAGTAACAAATACCGAAAAAGAGGTCGGCGGTACTGCACAGGCTATAGATCAAGAAGGAGAGGTGGCGGAATCAACAGAACAGAAAATATCCTATGAGGCAGACTCCGATGATACCAATACAACCAAGATTGGCCCCTTTATGGAAGAAAGCTCAGAGACTGTTAAATCAGATGCTGAGAGCACTAAAAAGGGAGTTTCTGTTGAACCAGAAAGTCTAAAATCAGAAGAAAAAACTTTGCTTCATGATAACGAAGCAGAAATCGGAAGCAGGTCTTCTGGCGGTGATGGAACAGCATCTTCTGTGAATGCTGATGGTAATAGCAGTATTTCCACAAAAGTATCACAGAAAGTTGTTGATCATGTATCTCAGCAAGCAACGCAATCAAAACAGGTTGCGGAAAATATGGAAGCAAAGGATGCAGAGTCTGAAGCTGAACCTGAAAAAGTAACTACTGAGCATGCAGTTCGGATGGCTACAGAAAAAACGGCTGCAGGTGCTCCGGAAGTAACTCAGGGTATTCAAAGCCAAAAAATAGAGGAAGTACGTGAAAAGAGATACCGGGAGAATTACTCCTTCTCAGGAAGACACGAATTGAACTCAGAACGGTTAGAAATTATAACACAAAGCAGAGATTCTAAAGCTGCTGTTTCATTCTTATCTCAGTTTGAGGCTCCGGTTCAGCTCCTTCAAAATCAAGCAAATACAAACTCTGTTACAACGATGACTACTGAGCAGGAGTTGATGCTGAAGGAACATTTGAAAGAGTCGCTGGAGGTTACTGAAAAGAAGGATGTTTCAAGTTCAATGTTTGCAAGACTGGGTGAAATACCGGTTTCAAATATGTTGATCCGGCGAACCGTCATGCCATCATTGACTCAGGCTGTTCAGAAGACCATATCGGCCGGGAAGGCAACTCCTGAAACCTGGCAAAAGCACAGTTTTGAACTGGAGGATGGAAACAGTATTCAGCTTTCTACCCGACAGGTAGATGGCGTGCTGCAGGTCAAGCTGGCCACCACAAGTGTGGAACTAAGTCGCTTGATGCAACAGTACGAACAGGAAATTAAACAGCACCTGGAGCAGGAATGTCAACTGGATGTAAACCTTCAGTTTGATGGCGGTGAACAGGGGCAGGAAATGCCGAACTTTTTTGGCAACTCTTCATCATCAAAGAACTCATCATCAATGCGAAGTAATGGTGCAGGAGCAGAACAGACCTCATCAACCAGTACAGATAAAAACTTACAACAATCCGTCCGACGGTTTGGCTACAACCAAATGGAATGGACGGCTTAAAGGAACCGAATTATGGATGTAAATAGTATCACTTCACAAGCTTCAGGAGCTTTTGCTCAACAAGGTCAGACTAAGAAAAGTCAGCTGGGGCAACAGGAATTTTTGCACTTGCTGGTAGCACAGATGCGAAACCAGGATCCCATCAACCCGATGGATGGTGCTGAATTTGCCTCGCAGCTTGCTCAGTTTAACTCGGTTGAACAATTGATCAGCGTCAATAATGGCCTGAAGACATTGCAAAGCAGTCAGGATATGATGAGTGCAAGTCTTACAAACTCGATGGCTGCTTCATTGACCGGAAAACAAGTGAAAGCGCTTAGCAATCAGGTTCATCTTGGTGCTGAAGGTAATACTGACATTCAATTTGAATTGAATAACTCAGCCGACTCGGTTGAGATTATCATCCGTGATGCGAGTGGATCAGAAATTCGCCGGGAAATGATGAACGGATTGTCAACAGGAGATCATGACTGGACATGGGATGGCCTGAATAACGCCGGCGATCGCATGGGAGAAGGAGAATATACTATCGAAGTGAAGGCTGCAAACGGAGATAATCCGGTGGGTTCGCTGGTCTTTATTGAGGGTATAGCCGACAGAGTACGTTATACATCGGAAGGGGTATTCCTCTCGGTGAATGATGTAGAAATACCTATTGGTGATGTAGAAGAAGTAGGTACAGGAATTTTTTAAAAAGTAATTAATCAAAAAAACAAAAGGGGCATTGAGTAGCATCGCCCGGCAGTATTAAAGGCTGCAATTTCAAAAGACAGGAGATAACTTATGTCATTAGTCAAATCTTTAAATTCAGGTGTTAGTGGTTTGAGAGCATTTCAAACCAAAATGGATGTTATAGGTAATAACATTGCAAACGTAGAAACGGCGGGCTACAAATCATCATCAGTTACTTTTGCTGAGATGATGAGTGAGCGTTTGGGCCGTGCCGGCGGAGGTGGAGATTCTTCACCACAGCTTAGTAACCAGGTAGGCTTGGGAGTGCGTGTATCTTCCATCAGTCGTGATTTTAGCCAGGGTGCGATGCAAAGCACAGGCCGATCCACCGATTTAGCTATTGAAGGAGAAGGATTCTTTATGGTTTCTGATGGTGGCGAAAACCTGATGACCCGTGCCGGTAACTTTGTATTTAATAAAGATGGAATGCTGGTTGATCAGGCTGGCCGTTCGGTTCAGGGATACATCGCTGACAGTGCCGGAAATATTCTTGGTGGTGGCGCAGCTGAAGATGTTCGCATCGACTTTGAAAACGTATTGCCTCCAAAGAAAACAGACAACGTAACACTGGCGGGTAACCTGAATGCAGGAACCAGTATAAGTAAAGTACTTCAGGCACAAAGTGGTTTCACTACTTCAGCTGGAGACAATGCAACAGCAACAACTCCAATTAATGATTTAAGCCAAACCCTGACTGATCTCAGTGCTGGCGACGTAATCTCATTTGATGTCACATTAAATGATGGAACTGCAACTACGATCTCTCATACATACGCTGCAGGAGATACTATTGGCGATATGATGGATAGCTTCAATACCGGTTTAACAAATACTGAGGGTCAGCTAACACTGATCGATGGCATGCTGAACCTGCGTTCTGCCACCATGGGGGACAGTGCTCTCGATATTTCTAACGTATCGGTAACCGGCGCTGGTGATATCAACTTCCCGGGCTTACAAACTATTCAGGAAGGCCAAACCAACACCCAGACGATGAGTACCACAGTGTATGATGACCTTGGTCAGGCGCACTCACTAATGCTTGAATTTACCCAGGTTGGAACCAACGAATGGCAATACGACGCCCGTTTCCTTGATGGCGAAACCATTACCAGCGGCGCTACCGGAACTGTGAGTTTTGATGAGCTCGGTCAGCTTTCTTCAGGCGACATGCTGAATATGACATTTGAGCCTGGACGTGGAGCAAGCACTTCAAGTTTTGCTGTAAACCTCGGTGATTCACAAACGGGAACCCGATTCACCCAATATGCAGGATCAAACTCCGCTAAAGTGATAAGCCAGGACGGCTATACTCAGGGACAGCTCATTGATGTTGCCATCGACGGTGCCGGACAGGTTCAGGGAATCTATGACAACGGAAACAGCACGGTTTTGGCTCAGCTCGCTCTAGCGCAGGTTCAAAACCAAAATGGACTTGAAATGGTTGGAAGCGGCTTGTTCAGAGCTACTTCAGCAGCTGGTGAAATGTTCGTAAATACTGCTGATAGCTTTGCGGGAACAGCTATTAACTCCGGTTCTCTGGAAGGATCAAATGTTGACCTGGCCAAAGAATTCACAAATATGATTACATCACAGCGAGCCTATCAGTCAAACGCTCGTGTGATTACAACCTCTGACGAAATGTTGACAGAAGCGGTAAATCTGAAAAGATAATTAGCCTAACGTAGCTAATTTTTTATAGTTAAGGTTGAGCTCTGCTCTCTGGAATTGGTCTTTGGATTAATTCAAGGGGTGGAGCTTTTTTATGCTTATGAACTTTTAAAAAATGCCGATACCCATCCAATGTACCTGCAGAAAGTTTCTCTGTACGGTTTTAGAAAAACAGGGGATATCCTCTTAAGATTTTTATCCATACACCGATAAAGGAAATATGTTAGATCGTTCAACAATCATAGGATTAGTTATTGGGTTCACCCTGATCATCGGTTCCATCATGATGGAAGGAAGTATTCTCATATTCCTGAGTTTGTCTTCTCTTTTTATTGTGGTTGGTGGGGCGATGGCATCAACCATGATCAGCTTCAGCGTCGATGACATCAAAACGAGTTTTAAGACCTTTATGGGATTAATGAAAGTAACCTCCATCGACCTCCGAACAGATATGGAGCTGCTCAGTATGTTTGCCCGGCGTGTTAGAACCGGGGGATTGTTGATTCTGGATAATGATATCAAACATTTAAAAGATGACTATCTGAAGAACGGTCTTCAGCTGGCGGTTGACGGTTTCAAAGAAGAAAGTCTGGATAGCATTCTGGCAGATGAAATTAAAGGAGCAGAGCGGGATTTAGAACTTGCTGCCGGTGTTATGAATTCACTGGCTACCTATGGACCTGCCTTCGGAATGATAGGAACCATTGTAGGTTTGGTGTTGATGCTTCAGAATATTTCGGATCCGGAAGCGCTTGGGGCCGGTATGGCGGTAGCTCTTTTGACAACACTATATGGAAGTATGTTCGCCAATATGATCGTAGGTCCGTTGGCAGCTAAATTAGAGTATTTGAGTGAAATTGATTTGAACCGAAAACGGATGTTCCGGGTGGGTATTTTGTCCATTGTAGCCGGTGAAAATCCACGCATCATGGAAAAGAAAATGCTGATTCATATAGATCCGCACAGCCGGGCCGAGTATGTCAAACACCATGAAGAACTAAAGATTATCAAACAACGAGACGAGAAGTTTTACAAACTTTGGATCGAACAACAGGATAAAGAATGGGAAAATCTAAAGGAGATTCTCAAGGCTGGTTAGTGACCTATAGTGACCTTGTGACGTTGATTCTCACGTTCTTTGTGTTGCTATATACCATGACTTCCGGCGTTGAGAAAACATCGTTTAACAGTTTTATACAATACTTCCAGAAGAATGCGGGATTTCTGCCGGAATCTCAGGCAGCCGTAGAGAGTATAGAAAACAAAATAGAACCCGAGCAGCTTGAACAAATGATGGAAGAGCAAATGGAGCGCTGGGAAGCCTTTGCTGATTTCCTTCACAAGCAGGATTTATCCTCAGAGGTGGATATTCAGCTGCTTCAGGATGGGGTGAAAATTACCCTTAGTGATTCTCTGACTTTTGAAAGTGGTTCTTCTGAATTGTTACCGGTTGCTAAAGTTGTTCTAGAGCAGGTAGCAGAAGTTTTGGGCGACCGGGTGTTAGATATTGAGGTTCAGGGCCATACCGATAATGTCCCTATAAGTAATATGATATATCAATCAAACTGGCATCTCGGAGCTGCACGCTCAGTATCAGTGGTTCAGTATTTACAAAGTCAGGCAGATATGGACCCTTCTCATTTTAAGGCAAGTAGTTTTGGGGAATATCGCCCTGTATCCGAAAATGAAACCATAGATGGAAGACGCAAGAACAGGCGTGTGGAGATATATCTGAGAGATTTGGTAGCCAGGGGAGCTCTTGAAGCTGTTCTGCCATTCGATGAGCCCATTCCGGTCAATAATCCAGCAACAATTTAACATTAACCATTATGGCCACAGAGAATAAAAACGACCAAAAAGATAAGAAGGAAGTAAAAGCCAAGAAGCGCAAAGGCGGGCCAAAATTTCTTAAGCTCGGAAAATATTTCCTGCTTTTACTCATATTGGTTGGGCAGGGATTCCTCGCTTATACCATTGTGGATAAATATTATCCTACCGTTTTTGCAAAAATAAACGAGAAAAGTCCGGCTGATTATGGTACGTATCAGATGGAAGAGATGGTAGTGAATCCTGCCAATACCTATGGAAAAAGATACCTGATGGTGGAAATAAGCCTCGAATTAGACGATAAAGACCATGTTTCACTTCTTGACGAAAACATGATGAAGCTAAAACAAGAGATTATTGATGCCCTTTCTTCACGATCTGTAGACCAGCTTACCAAGGTGTCGGGGCGGGAAGAATTACGGAGAGAACTTTCCGGACTAATTAATTCATCCATTGGGGTCCGTTCGGTACGCAATTTGTATTTCACTAAATATGTAATGCAATGATCGTAAACCAAGAACGGAAACTCTTATGGAATCGAAGCTGCCCAGGCGTACATTGGGAAATGTTAAATATGTAGAATCCTACGATTTCAAACATCCTAAGCTATTTAGTAAGGAAATCATGAGGACGCTGCAGGCTATTCATGAAGTTTTTTCCCGAAATCTTAGCCGCATATTCAGCTCTTCACTTCGCTATAAAGTAGATGCGTATCTGCAAAAGGTAGATCAGCTTTCCTCAACGGAGTTTGCCCGGGAAATAAAAAGCCCGAGTACAATATACTTGCTTTCGGTAGATGAGCTGGGCGGTGAAGTAATTGTCGTACTCCCACCTGAGTTCTGTATTCATCTTATTGAAAGACAGAGTGGGGGGGCTGAAAAACAGTTGAGTGAACGGCGAATTCTCACCGTTATTGAAGAGAAAATCATGTCGCGGGTAATGGGAAGCATCAGTAATGAAATTGTATTGGCCTGGGAGCCGTACATGGACTTCAAAGTTGACCGCGTAAAGTATGAAAGCAAGCCAGAAAACCTTCACCTTGCTACTGTTGACCCCAACATTGTAGTGAAGTTTGAGGTTGATCTTGGTGGTCAAAAAATTGAGATCGGTATCTCTTACTCCTACAGCCTGCTCAAAAAGGCAATGAATGATACCATCATGAAAAAAGGGATGAATTCCCGCAAAGAACGACTTTCCGATGAAGAAATGGAATCGTATAAGCGAACACTCAAAAAAGCTAACATACGTATCCAGTCATTGCTGGGAACAACCCGCCTCACACTAGATGAAATCATGAACCTTAAAGAAGGCGACACCATCCCGCTGAGGCAAAAGTCTGATAAGCCGCTGGAAGTACGGGTAAATGGTGTTAAGAAAATGACAGCATATCCCGGTGTTATTCAGGGGCATAGAGCCGTCAAAATTTTTGAACTCCTCGAAGAAATTAACGAACAGGAACTGGTATAACTATGAATTACTATCAAGAACAACTGCAAAACTACCTTCCGGAAATAGAGAAATATTTAACCTCTGTTCTGCTTGAAGAAACAAACATTGAGATCACTTCTTTTGAAGCTGTGTCATCCGAAGCCTTCCTGGAAAAAATGGTCAAGGAAGACATCTTCATCCATACGCGGGATGAAAATACGCAGATGGATCTGATCTGTATTTTGGATAAAGCCTGGTTTGCTATCCTATCAAGCATTATGCTGGGTGTGGATGAGAGCTCATTCAATGAGGTCACCAAAGACCTGCTGAAGAAATTTTCTTCTGAGCTGTCTGTTACTCTTTCCAAAAAACTAAAAGAAGATGGTCTGGAGTTTGATCTTCAGGAATTAGAAGTACTTACTCTTAAGCAATTGGAAGACAAACTGGGCCACACAGAGTATTTCTATGGAAGCATGGAAGTAGAGGGATTGGCGGATGATAAGATCAAAGCTGCGGCTTTATTCGGAAATCCGGAAGCTCAAATCGTGGAAGAGGAGCCGGAAAAGGAAGTTCAGGAAGAAGTGGAAGCTAAAGACGACGACTTCAACCCATCACATTCTGAAGACCTCGAAAAAATGAGGGCTCCCGAAGAAGTGATTTCCGGCCGTTACATAGAATTTGAAGATTTTGAGGAAACTACGCCCGCTATCAAGAACGGAGATGGAAACAGCATGGATCTGCTCAAAGACGTAGAAATGGATGTTTCCGTTGAGTTGGGACGTATTGAGTTACCGCTTGGTAAAGTACTTCAGCTAGCAAAAGGGTCTGTAATTGAACTGGAGAAACTGGCCGGTGAACCGGTTGATATTCTGGTAAACGGACAACGTATTGCTCATGGGGAAGTGGTGGTTATTGACGAGCATTTTGGTGTTCGTATTTCCAACCTGATTACCACCCGTCAACGTTTAGCCAAGCTCTCGTAATGGACTTTACCAAAATCCTTTCGCAGTCTGAGAAAAAGCCGCAGAACGTACTTAAAATAGTATTGGCTTTTGCGGCGGCTTTATTGGTCATCTGGATGTTCCTGGTTTCCCGAATGGAGTTCTCAGCAACGGAAAGAGCTACTTCAAACCCGGAAGTTATTGAACGTACCGAGGGGTTAAAATCGAGCCTTAATAAGGAAAAAACTGAGGTTCAGGAGGTTTCACCGGAAAAGGCAGAAGCCGAAACGGACGACGCTTTCCAAAATGCCTTCACTACTTTCCTGGTAATGATGGGAATGCTTGGCCTGGTGTGGTTTTGGTCCAGAAAGAAATCCGGTTCCCCCCAAACAAAAAAAGATGGCCGAGATCTAGGCGAGCATATTTTGGGGCAGGGTGTTCAGCTCAAATTTGTAGAAATAAACAATGAGGTTTGGGTTATGGGAATGACCGCAGGTTCGCTGAATCTATTACACCGTATCCCTAAATCGGAATGGAATGAAAACGAAGGACTGGAAGAAATAGCTGAGGTCAAAAACGGTTCCGCTGATTTTAAATCACTTTATAAAATGTTCAGAAATTAGGATGATGTCTAAGTTTAAACTCAAGAGTAGAATTCTTATCAGGATTTTCCTGGTGCTGGCTGGTTTGTTTGTCTTAACACCAGCTGATTCTGAGGCAACGCCAATCAATGTTGCTTCTGTGACCAGCCCGATGTTCATTCAGGCTCTCCCACAAATTGATTTGTCGATAGGCAGTAATGGGGCAACAGCTCAGGATGAAGATTTTACACTGCCTATTCAAGCTCTGATACTGATTACGGTGCTTTCATTTGGATCGGCATTCATCACTATGATGACCAGTTTTACACGCATCATCGTGGTGTTTTTCTTTCTGCGAATGGGTTTGGGTACCCAGCAATCTCCACCAAATCAGGTGCTGGTTGGCTTGGCTTTATTTCTTACCATTTTCATCATGAAGCCGACTTTCGATAAAATGAATGAGCAGGCCATTCAACCGTATATCAACGAAGAAATGACACAGATGGAGGCGTTGAGTGCGGCTTCTGTACCTTTAAAAGAATTTATGATTCGACAGACCTCCGATCAGGATCTGCTGTACTTTATGGATATGGCTGAGATCCAAAGCGTAGATAATGTGGAGACGCTTCCACTTTATGTAGCTGTGCCTGCCTACGTGTTAAGTGAGCTTCGTATTGCATTCCAGATCGGTTTTATGATTTACCTGCCTTTTATGGTGATTGATCTGGTGGTAGCTTCCATTCTGTTGGCTATGGGTATTATGTTCCTGCCTCCGGTAATGGTTTCGTTGCCTTTCAAAATCCTTGTTTTTGTACTTACGGATGGATGGTATCTGCTGGTACAATCGCTGGTTCAAAGTTTTAATTAGGGAAAAATGAATATAGATACCGCACTTTATTGGTTACAGGAAATGCTCACAGCCGTTGTTGTATTATGTTCTCCGGCTATGGTGGGGGCACTAGCCGTAGGTTTGGCCGTTGCTATTTTTCAGGCAGCGACTTCGATCCAGGAAATGACATTGAGTTACATTCCAAAGATGGTTGTAGTTGTAGTTGTACTGTTCTTTTCCTTTGGTTTTATGTTGCAGTTTGCGGTCGATTTTATGCACCGCATCTTCGATTTCATTCCACAGATTACGCAATAATCATATCTGATGAAGCTAACACTCATCAAAAAACAGGGATAGGGTATGGAATCACTGACGATAGATATGATTTTATCGGTCTTCCTTGTTTTTACCAGAGTAGCAGCGCTTATTATGACCGGACCTTTTTTCAGTTCGGCAGCTTTTCCAAAGCAAATCAAGCTTTACTTCGCTATGGCTACCACGATTTTGCTTTTTTTCGCTATACCTGCTGAGGGTGCTTTTGTATCTGCCAGTGACGGTACGTTATTTATTTTCCAGGCCATAATACTCGAAGTTCTGGTAGGCATGGCATTGGGACTGGTGGGGCAGCTGGTTTTTGCAGGCCTGGAAATGGCAGGCATGCTCATCAGTTTAAATACCGGACTCAGCTTTGCCAATATGATTGACAGTTCAACTCAACAGCAAAGTGCTGTGCTGAGTAATCTTTTCAGTATGATTGCCGTGTTGGTCTTTCTGTCGATTGATGGAGATAAAATCTATATCAGTGCGTTGGCAAGAAGCTTCGAAGTCATTCCGGTTAATGAAGCCCAGATCCATCTGGCCGGACCCTATATGCTTGAAATAGCAACCTATCTTTTCACCATTGGTGTGCAAATTGCTTCCCCATTTATCATTGTGCTGTTTTTGCTCGACGTGTCTCTGGCTATCTTTGCCCGGATTATGCCGCAGGCCAATATGATGTTTATCGCCCTTCCTATAAAATTTGGGGTCGGTATTGCGCTGCTGATGTTGGCTATTCCATATCTTCCCACTGCCTTTGATATGATGTTTCAGCATCTCTATGACTTCCTGGTAGAAGTAATGGGTGTGATCTCACCACAGCCGTTTTAGGCAGCACAAACGTTTCTTTAGAATCATCCTGGGGATATTCCGAAAGTTCTTTCCAGAAACATTTGGCAGGCAACTTATGACTCAGGTTCTTCGCTCTGCTCAGAATGACTTTGGAGAGAAGCCAGAGAAACTGCTATAATCTGTTATGGGGTGATAAGGAAGGGAAGGGATTCAGCTTTGAGCAAAAAGCATCAAACCTGCAGGTCAATATGTCCGCCGATGTTTTCGTCTTTAGACTTAGGCTTCTGGGGTTCCCTTGATTGAGCTTTTACTTTAAATTCGGATAGGGATTCGCGACTCAATGCTACTTCATCTTCGATTACGAAAGGAGGGCGGTCTTTTTCATCCTGTCGGTCTTGCCGGCCTTTTTTTTGCTTCTCTTCCGCTTCCTGTTTGTGCTTCAGGAGCTCCGGAAGTTTAGTAAAGCGCGTTATTTTTGGTACAAGTGACATTTTGAAATACCGAAAAGTTTATTCGTTATTTCTTTATCGGATCAAAAAGAGGAGAAATTAAATTAGAATTGCAAGTCGACGTCAGGAAAAGAGCACCTAAGGTATGGTATAGGTTTAGTAAGCAATTAGTGGCATAGATAGATTCTTGGCTGACATCGAATTGGAACGCGGATAACACCGATCTTGTGGATAATCACGGATCAATAATTATCTGCAAATCATAAAAAATTCCGCGCTAATTCACCTCATCCCTGTCATCTGCGTTCTATTTTATAATGTTCGGGGGGCTTGGTGAGTTTTTGCTTAACTAACCATCCGCATAAACTACCTGCCCTTTTCCAAGATCATGTTTGAGCTGGATCAACAGTTTACCTACAATCTGTGAAATCCGGGCTTCGGTAAGCTCCAGAAGCAGGGCAATTTCACTCATCGTCATATCTTCGTAATAGTACAGCATCAGGATGAGACGGTCTCTTTCTTTTAGCTGACCGATTTTCTTTTGCAGGGCTTCCGTACGTTCTTTCTTCTCTAAATTAGTATCCGGTGTTTCCGAGTTTGGGTCTTCATGAAAGTCGTAGAAAGATCCGGAGTCCTCATCATAAGCCGGGGTGTCCAGGGAAAGTACATTTCGCTGCTGCACATTGGAAAGTAACTTATAATAGTCATCCATAGGCATTTCCAGCTCATTGGCAATTTCTTCATCGGAGGGCTGTCGTCCTAAAACTTGGCTGAGGCGTTGAGTAACTTCCTGAACCTGTCCATAGTTTTTGCGTTGTTTGCGGGGAAGTTGGTCAATGCTTCTCAGGTAATCAACGATGCTTCCGCGAATGCGGTAATAAGCAAAAGTATTGAACTGAATATTGCGTTCACAATCGTAAGAATCTAAAGCCTGTAGCAGCCCTATAATACCCGCACTTTCCAGATCTTCGCGGTGGGCGAGAGGCTGATCAGGCCGGTTAATCTTTCCGATGATACTTCGAATTAACGGCGTGGATTTACTGATAATGCAGTTTCTGAGACCATCTGCAGGATTTTTGCAATATATTTCAACCAGTTCCTGTAGTGATTTATTTCCCATGATTAGCCTTCTCCGTTAGCTTTTGAAGTATTTCCGCTGTTTGGCATTGATAGACCATCTGAATCCTGATCTTCCCGAAGCACATTCAACAAAAAGATGGAGATATAAACCACGGCAAACAGAATCATAAAAGCCAGCATACTGCGGTAGAGGGCTACTTCAATGTTCACCCCGGAAATCATCAAAAGCATGAAAAGAATCAGCGATATAACAGTAATAAGTCGTATTAACATGGTTTTCTCCTTCCTTTAGTGTACAGTCTTTAAAAGTGTTTTTTCCCTGTTTTTAGCATATGCCAACACGTTTTCTGCAATAAACTCAAATTCCTTAAGTATGGAGTTTGGTCCTTCCATTTGCAGCAGGGGTTTTTGTCTTTGAACCGATTGCCTTACCAGATCACTTGCAGGAATAAATCCGAAATACTGTGTCTGTTTATTCAGGAAATAGTTCAGAATAGTGTTGAACCGCTGATAGGTACTCTGTGCGGTTTCTTCACTTTCCGCATAGTTTACAATACTTGCAAAATGGTATTCCGGGTCTATATTGAATACATACTTACAAAGACGGTAAACATCGGAAATAGCCGTAGGTTCATCTACCAAAACCAGGATACCAACCTGTGAAATATCCAGTGCCCAAAGCGACATTTCTCCAGCTCCGGCCGGGGTATCAATGATGACAAAGTCATGGTCTTGCTTCAAATAAAGAGTTACCTGGTCAAGGGCGTCCATGAACAGGTCTGGTTTAAATTTATTTTCGCCGGGTTCATTTGCCCCGGTTACCAGCGTGATTCCTGAGGTATAATAAAGCAGGTCTTCAATTCCACACTTACCTTCTATCCAGGTACTTACAGTGGCGCTAACGGGTTCATTTAGCAGGGTTGCACAATTGGCCAAACCCAAATCAGCATCCAGCAATGCGACTTTATAACCAAGTTTGCTCAGCATGGTAGCCGTATTGACGCTGGTCATACTTTTTCCAACGCCGCCTTTTCCGCTAATGACCGTAAATACAAATGGTTGTTCTAATTCGATGGACTGTTTCATAGTTCTAATTTTCCTGTAATACCTTTTGAGCAAACCACTGAGGGTTAAACTCATTCAAGTTATTCAACTTGTTGCCGGTACTGATATACCGGGCGCTGCATCCCATTTTTTGGAGGAATGGAATCACCGGACCCCACTGCGAGATTTCATCAAGATGAGTTATTGCCACATAATCGGGCTGAAGTGGGTGGTGTTTAGCTGATGAGTTCTGGAAGTAAAATCGGCTCAAAGCTGCATTTACCACGTAATGGACTTCTAATGGAGCCAAAGGTGAAAGCAGTTGCCGGATTTTCCAAAACTCACGGAACGAGTTATCCTGTTCAGTACTTAAAGACGGCGTATCGATAAATACATGGTCAAATTCGGTTAGCTCTTCTACTAGTTTCGTTACATCAAGTCCGCTTTGAACTTTGAAGTAAGGAATTTCATACTGCGCACAGAACGGCTCCAGGATCGTGTAATAAGGTGCTTCCTGTTCAGTTTGTGGATAGACAGAAATTACCGCCAGCTTCTTATCAATCATGAAATCAGGATGCTGAGTCAGCTTCATAATCAGTTGAGTTTTACCCGCACCCGATGGCCCTGCAAACAGCATAAATTTCTGTGGTTCTTCGTCAGCTGGTTTTCCCAAAGCCGTTCGGATAATTCTCGCCAGCTTCGACATAAATAGCTCGCCCTGATCATAAGGATCGATTCCTTCTTTAATAATTTCGCTGAACCAGCCCGCAATTACACTGGTGTTAATTCCGGTATGAACCAACTGCTGGAAAGCAGGATGGGAAGCATAATCCAGGTTCGCTGAAATAAGCGCTGAATCAAGCAGTGCCTCCAGCTTATCAAATCGTTTGTGCAGGGCTTTGATCTCTCGTTCATTATGCCGTGTAGAAACTACTTCCTGAACTTCAGGTGCTACAGTAGTTTGTGGCTTTGATGGCTTGAAGTGAGTAATAAAGCCATTACTTTTTCCTTTTTCAGCAGGAGCTTCCTTTTTCTCTGTCTCAGGTTTTTCCGACGCTGAATCCGGTTTTTTAAAATTATTTTCTTTTTTCTTTTCCCGGGCTGGTTTTACCGGACGAATGAAGGAACGGCTGTACAACATATCGGAAGTTTTTTCCGGTCCGTCATCATTTGGTTCCTCTAAAGTGGTTGTTCCATTTTGGTGTCCGTTTAGTTCCGCACCCATTTGTTGCTCTGCAAATTTCCGAAGAGAACCCAATGTATCCTTCTTTGTGCGAAAGCTTTCACTTTCGCTGTTCTGAGGTGCAGGAGCATTATCAGATCGCTCAAATTTTACGCCTTCTTGAGGAGCGGATTTAGGCTGAGCCTGGGCAGGTTTTTTATTCTGATGCCCGTTTGTTTGGCCCTCTTTTTTTCCATCCGAGAAGATGGTGATCCGGGCTTTTCCATCAGCTCCTTCGGCCTCAGAGGACTCAATAACCAGGAAATCATCCCCATACATCTGCTGGGCACTTTTCTTAGCCGCCTCTATTGTTTTCCCAAAAATATTCTTCAATATCATGCCAGTACGTGTTCTTCAGGTTGTTGCGCTGGTTGTTCTGTTTTAGCCATTGATTGATTCATTTTTACGTTGTCTTCAATCTTCAATCGGCCGAATGTTTTAAACTGTACGTCTTGACTAATGTCGTTGTACGACAGCACATTTATATCTGGCAAAATTGGTGCCAAAAATTCGAAAAGGGTGAAGCGGAGAACCGGCGAAGTCAGTAAAATTGGTTCAAAACCCTGCCGGATCATGTTGTCAAAAGTTGCCGAAGCGTTCTTATATAATTTTTCAACAGTTTCTGGGGTTAAGCCAAGGGTATTGCTATTCAAAGTTCCCTGTTGTGCTTGTGAAATGAGATGAGATTCGAGATTTGAATCCATCATTACTACTGTTACTTCATTTTCTGCGTTTGCAAACTGACGGGTGATTGTTTCAGACAAAGCCGCCCGGCAATACTCGGTAAGAACATCGGTGTTGTTGGTTTGATGGCAGTAATCAGCCAGTGTTTCCAATATGGTAACGAGATCTTTAACGGGGACGCGTTCACGCAGTAATCTCTTCAATACTTTCTGGATCTCACCAACTTTCATACCGTCCGGAATGAGCTCCTCAACCAGGGCAGAGTGCTGCTCTTTGATGTTATCAATAAGCTTTTTCACCATCTGGCGGTCAACGAGCTTGTGGGCATTTTTCTTCAGCACTTCCATCAGGTGGGTGGTGATCACCGCTCCGGATTCAATTACTGAAAGCCCATATTTTTCCGCCTGTGATTTATTCTTTCCACTCACCCAAATGGCATCCATCCCAAAGGTCGGGTCTTTGGTCTCAATACCCTGGATATCCGGTTTGAAATCTGCGGGAAGCAACGTGAGGTGATAGCCGGGCAGCAGTTCACCATCGCCCTGCATAATGCCTCTCATCTTAATAGTATAGTGATTGGCATCCAGCTGAACGTTATCCCGGATTCGAATTGAAGGGATAATAATTCCTAATTCTGAAGCAAGCTGTTTTCGGAGTGAAGTCATACGATCCAGTAAATCGCCCCCTTGATTGGCTTCTACCATTGGAATCAGGCTGTAGCCAATTTCCAGTTCCAGAGTATCCATCAATAAGTAATTCTCTACCGGATCTTCTGCTTTACCAGATAATGCTTTTGTTTCGGCTGCTTCCTCTTCGATTCGCTCTTCTTCTTCCCGCTGGAAGTTTTTCAGTCCCATAAACAGGAAGAAACCAGCTATACTCCAGAATGGGATAACCGGCAGTCCGGGCAGCATTCCCATGAAAAAGACAAAAACGGCACCTATGATTACCGTTTTAGGGTTCCCCAGCAGTTGGAATTTAAGTTCATTACCCAGGTTTCCTTCTGAAGCAGCACGAGATACCATGATACCTGCGGCCGTTGAGATCAAAAGGCCGGGAATCTGAGAAACCAGACCGTCACCGATGGTCATCAGGGTATATTTTGCAGCTGCGGCTCCAATCGGCATCCCAAGCTGAACGGTTCCGATAATAAGACCGCCTATAATATTTATAAAGGTGATGAGGAGACCGGCAATTACATCTCCACGGACAAACTTACTCGCACCATCCATGGCACCGTAAAAGTCAGCCTCACGGGCAATTTCTTCTCGTTTCTTTTTGGCTTCTTCGTCTGTGAGTAATCCGGCGGCGAGGTCGGCATCAATCGACATCTGCTTACCGGGCATGGCATCGAGGGTAAATCGGGCTGCTACTTCAGCAATACGGGTAGCACCTTTGGTAATTACCACAAAGTTGATAATCACCAAAACTGCAAAAATGATAATCCCGATTACAAAGTTACCCTGAACAATAAATCCTCCAAACGATTCAATAATAGAACCGGCATATCCCTCACTTAAAATCAGTCGGGTGGTTCCCACGTTAAGCGAAAGCCGGAAAAGGGTGAGGATCAAAAGCATGCCGGGGAAAACGGCAAACTGTAAAGGCTTCAAAGCATAGAAGGCCACCAGCATCACGATGAGGGAAAGGGAGATGTTCAACGCCAGGAAGAAATCCATCAACTGTGTGGGGAACGGTATAATCATAATCAACAGGATCATGATGATACTGGAGGAAATTAAGACGTCCGTCTGGAAAAATGTTCCTTTTAACTTTTCGGTTGTGATTCCGCCAAAGGCCATATGAATTATACTTTGTGTTTGTTTTTCAGTTTATAAACATACGCCAGGATCTCTGCTACGGCGCGATATAGGTCTGCAGGAATGAACTCGTCTTCCTCTGCCGTCGCATAAAGAGCACGGGCTACAGGTACATTCTCTACAATTGGTATGCCATACTGTTTGGCCAGCTCTTTAATTCTCAAAGCCCGAAGTCGTTTTCCCTTCACCATTACAATGGGTGCATTACTTTTTTCGGGATCGTATTTAATGGCTACCGCATAGTGGGTTGGGTTGGTGACGACTACATCGGAAGCAAGTACCGCATGATCCATTCTTTTTTGCTGGCGCAGCTTCATTCCGAATTTTCTACGCTGACCTTT
Organism: Gracilimonas sp.; assembly: GCF_040218225.1. Classification (NCBI taxonomy): domain Bacteria; kingdom Pseudomonadati; phylum Balneolota; class Balneolia; order Balneolales; family Balneolaceae; genus Gracilimonas; species Gracilimonas sp. The sequence continues at coordinate 747,402 of NZ_JAVJQO010000008.1, read as the reverse complement.
CACGTGAGGATCTCCTTCCATCTGTTTGTACTCGTCTTTTACTTCCTGCTTGGTCATGCGAAGGTCTTTTTTATGCTGGAATCGCTGATAAACTGCATCAGCAATGGAAAGAATAAGCAGGGCCGCCATAATCCTGGTTACAAATAAAAGGATGAATGAACCGGACTGACTCATACTGTAATCAAGAGGGGAGATGATGAATGAAACAAAGTGGTTGACGTCGCTTCGCATAGTGAAGTAAGCCACGATAAGGATGATGAACAGCTTTAGCATTCCTTTTACAAGCTCAACTAATCCTTTTGTGGAAAAAATATTCTTGAGTCCTTTGAGCGGATTCATTTTACTGCCTTTGAATTGCAAGGCTTCAAAGGAAAAGACCCCGCCGGTTTGCACCACATTAACCAAGACAGCCATAACAAGAAGTGCAACCATCATCGGCGCGATCATTTCCATGCCTGCCCAAAGTGCATCCTGAAGATAACGGGTTGCTTCTTCCTGGTCGGCGAAACCGGTACCTGCATTTGAAAAGAATGATTCAAACAGTTTGGTAAGCCGATCTCCGATTAAACCGCTCATAGATACAAACGATATAATAGCCGTAACCATCAGTGCAACGGAGGACACCTCCTTGCTGACACTTACATTCCCTTCCTTCCTCGCATCATCGAGGCGTTTCTGGGAGGGTTCCTCCGTTTTTTCCTGATCTGATTTATTATCTGCCATGTCCCATTAATATCAAAAACAGTACCACGGGTGCCAGCTTTATAATTAGGCTGATTTAACAGGATTGAAGGGGCAGGGAAAGGACAAAAAGTCCAGTAAACGGAAAACATTTCCAGAAAAGGGGAGAGCAAAGAGAGGGTGCAACTTTTCCCGTTGCAGGAAAATCTTTCTGTAATGCAGAAAAAGTAGTAAGACTAAGGCCGGGGCTGCCTCAGAAATATTTAATGACCTCTAAAAGTGTATCAGAATAGTCCTAAAGCCATTTTTTAAAGGTATTCGGGTGAACTAAAAATCGATATTAAACCGACTGGCACAGATTTTGTAATCCAGTTCGTGAAGATCGAAGGAAATGTTCTCCTTAGTTCTCGACAGATTTTTTGAAAGCTTAAATCATGATCACAAACAGTTACCAATGATTGACAGACTATATACCCAAATGCAGGCGATGCAGGTTTTGTCCCGGTCTCAGGAAATGACGGCTGACAACCTTTCGAATATAAACACGCCGGGTTTTAAAGGGACTAAAGTGTTCTACCGCATGTTCCAGGAGAATGTGAATGGGAAAAATATTTCAAAGAGTGTACCCATGCAACAGGTGAATCTGGAGCAAGGCGTTTTGGAGCCCACCGGTAATGAGTTTGATATGGGCATTAACGGGAATGGTTTTTTTGTGGTGGAAGATAACGGAGAACAGTTTTTAACCCGTGACGGCCGCTTTCACCTTGACCCTGATGGATATCTGGTGAACAGTTCCGGTGCTAAAGTAATGGGAGATTCTGGCCCGGTTCAGCTTGCAGAATATATGCAGTCGAACGGCGAAAATGGGGGTAATACTATGCTTGAAATATCCAAAGATGGAACCATTCGCTTAAATAACAAAGCGCAGGACAAGCTTCGAATTATGAATGTGGTAGACCCAGCCATGCTGAACCGGAAAGGAAGTGCATACTTCACCGTAATGGATGAAGACTTGCTTTCTGAAGATGGTACCGGCATGGTGATGCAGGGATATTATGAAAAAGGAAATGTACAGCCCCTGACGGAGATGGTGGATATGATGAGAAACATGCAGGCTTTTGAAAGCCAGCAGCGAGCACTTAAAACCACAGATGAGATGCTTTCTCAGGTAACCACCCGACTGGGCAGGTTTTAATTATTAAACAACAGAATAAACAACAGCATTATGTTTAGAGCATTAAGTACAGCCGCACTTGGAATGAGTGCTCAACAGCGATCGGTAGATAACATAGCCAACAACCTGGCTAACGTGGGAACTACCGGTTTCAAGCGAAGCACCATTGCTTTTCAGGATCTATTCTATGAAAACATTGCCTCTTCCAAGCTTGGTAATTCAGGAAATCAGAATTCAGGTGGACCGTCATTACAGATTGGTCATGGTTCACGAGCCGTCGCCACTATCAGAAACTTTATGCAAGGTTCTGTAGCTGAAACGGGAAATGCACTGGATTTAGCCGTCAGCGGAGCTGGCTTCTTTCAGGTTGAACTACCTGACGGTAACATTGGCTATACCCGCGACGGTAACTTTAGTCGTGATGCCACCGGGATGCTTGTAAACAATTCCGGTTTGCCACTGGCCAGCCAAATTGAAATCCCAACCGATGCTGTGGCTATTGAAGTTTCTCAAAACGGAACGGTAACAGCTCTAATGGCAGGCGATAACACCCAGGTTGAACTCGGCCAAATTGAACTGGCCAAATTCTCTAATGCGGGAGGACTCGAAGCTCTGGGTGATAACTTATTTGCTGAGACTGAGTCTTCAGGAATGCCCTTTTTCGGTGAGCCGGGATCAGAAGGATTTGGTGTGGTCCGCCAGGGATACCTTGAGCAGTCCAACGTAGACATTGTAACCGAAATGGTACGATTGATTGAAGCACAGCGTGCGTATGAAACCAATTCTAAAATGGTTCAAACCGCTGAAGACATGATGTCGGTAACCAATTCTATCAAACGATAAGACCCATAAGCAATCTATAGCATTGTGATACCGATACTCCTCATATTTCTTTCGTGTGTCTTTTCTGTAGCGGAACCGGCGTACCCCGTTTTGAATGATGAAACCAAGCAATTCATCATTGAGAGGGCACAGGAATCAATAGAAGAGAAATATGATCCCAAGGAGTATCGGTTCACTCTTTCTGCCCGGTGGATTCCCGGTAGTCTTTTAAAAACCAGTCCCGAAAATGTACGGTCTGTCAGGCTGAGTGGAGTTGTGGAGCAATACACGAATTTTGAAGTGCTTTACATTGAAGGAAATAAGCCAGAGCAGGTTCAAATCCAGCTAAAAGTTGAAACTGAACAAAAATTACCGGTACCCAATCATAGAATGACCAGCGGTGAAACCATAGAAGCCAAAGATTTAAGCTGGCGATGGGTACCTGTAAGAATGGGAAGGGATAACCCGGTTCGCAAATTGGAAGAGCTGAATGGAAAGACTTTAAGACGAACCCTGAATCCTGGACAACCCATTCAACATTCAGAGATTAGCACACCCTATTTGGTAGAAGCAGGTGAAGATGTTGATCTGGTATTCACGGAGTTTGGTATCCAGATTATTCTAACATGTGAGGCTCGACAAAGCGGAGCCATCAACGAAGACATTCAAATTTACTGTAAAGAAACCCGAAATAAATACCTGGGCAAAGTAAAAGGCCCCGGAGAAGCATTATGGCAAAAAACACATTAACAACCCGATTGTTACCAGCTATTCTCTTTTTATCGCTCCTTTTATCTGGGGTGACTAATGCCCAGAGTTCTCTGTATAGAGATGTGAAGGCAAATCAAGTGGGAGACATTATCACGGTAATTCTTAAGGAAAGCACGTCTGGCAGTTCTACCTCTGATTCTAAACTTTCCACCAGTTCTGATGGGTCAGCTAACGGTGCTATCAGTGGAAACTTTCTTCCTTTCGAACCCACTTTTGGTTCCGGCGTGAATGTGAACTACGGTTCCGATCAGAAAAACCTGTCGAGTCAGCGCCAGTTACTCGAAGGCTATATAAGTGTGCAGATTGTTGAAGTGACTGCGCGAGGAGACCTGATTGTAGAAGGAAACCGGATGACGGAAGTAAACGGCGAAGTTCACAAAATGTCGATTACCGGAACCGTTCGGCAAAATGATGTAGACAGCCGTAATCAGGTTCTTTCCTATCGGATTGCCAATGCCAATATCAGTTATCAGAAAATGGGTGGTATCAAAAAGAAAAAACAAGACCGTGGATTCCTCAAGAAAGTGGTGTTTACTGGTGTAACCCTCGGAATGGGAGCAGCCATGATACTCCGAGAACTCCAACGACGATAATGTTTATCAAAAGAATCGAAATGAAAAAGAAATTATACACTCAACTTATTGTTGCCCTTTCGTTTTTAGCCTTTACAGGTTCAGTACAAGCGCAGTCTAAATTGGCCGACCTGGTTGAAATTCAACATGCCGAAAGAACCGAATTGATTGGATATGGGCTGGTGACTGGTCTGGACAGGACAGGAGATCGATCTTCCAGCAGCCGGGGATCGGTATTTACCGTTCAGTCGATTGCGAATATGCTGGAGAACTTCGGAATTACCGTTGATGCTGAACGCCTCCGAACCCGAAATGTAGCCGCTGTGATGGTTACAGCTACCATCACCCCGTACCATGCTCCCGGTAGTGAAATTGATATCACCATTTCCTCTTTGGGAGATGCAAGTAGTTTGCAAGGAGGGGTACTGCTTCAAACTCCGCTTTTTGATCCGGATAACGATGCCGTTTTTGCCAAAGCTCAGGGTCCGCTAATCGTAGGGGGAATAACGGCTGAAATTCCAGGCGCCCGCCTCAGCCAAAACCAAACATTGACGGCAACCATCCCGAGTGGAGGGACTGTAGAGCGAAACGAGGAATTCAATTTAAGTACGGAAGAACCTTTGGGGTTGGTCCTGAGAGAACCAAACTATGCCAATGCCCGGAATATGGTTGAAATCATCAACGAGACATTTGATGAAGAACTGGCTTCGATGCATCACCCGGGTTTGGTGAAAGTGAATTGGCCGGAAGCCTTCAGAGACCGTGGTACCATGAACGTTTTTACCAGCATTATTCTGGAGCAGGAAATTCAGGTTCAGTCTCCGGCTAAAGTAGTTATTAACGAGCGAACCGGAACCATCGTAGCCGGTGGTGAAGTGGTTATTGACGATGTAATGATTTCGCACGGAAATATTCAGGTGCGAACCCAGGTAACACCATATGTGAGTCAACCACCGGCATTCAGCGGGGGAGAAACCCAGGTGTTGAATGTGCCGGAAGCGGGCATTAGTGAACAGGCAGCTCAAACCATTGTGCTGGAACCGGAGACGAATGTACAGCAATTGGCCGGTTCACTGAACGCGCTGGGACTAAGCCCGAGAGATATCATCTCGATTTTTCAGGCACTGGACAGGGCCGGTGTATTACGTGGCAAACTCATTGTGATGTAGAGGAAAGACAAAAGGAAAAACATGAAAGTAGACGACTCTTTTTTAAACATAGCCCGAAATCAGGTTGATAAGAACAGAAGCCAGGATCTTCAAAAAGAGAAGGCGGCTACTGATTTCGAAGAGATTTTTGCAAAGCATTTGGTGAATGAGCTCACTAAAGATTCATTTAAGATGTCCGATAACGGCGGCATGATGGGACAATCGAACAATATGTACAGAAGCTTTATCACCGATGCTCTGGCGAGTGAACTCGCGGCTCAAAGAAAATTAGGAATGGCAGATTTGGTGTCCAGATACTGGGATCAGTCTTCCGCTTCATCCAAAAAGTAATTCATAAATAAAGATTAAAAAGCAATGTATAACATATCCGAAACCACTTCATTAGAACACATAGCAGAATCGGTTGAGCTGCTTCATAATTGCTCCAAACAGATTATAAAGGTAATGGAGGACCAGATTGATGCTGTCATCGCTTCAAATCCGGTAAGAATTGAAGAACTTTCCGAGGTGCACGGTAATCTGTCTAAACGATTTAAAATTCACGAGCAGGAATTCATCAGTGAACTATCCACACTATTAGCCACTTCAGGAAGTACAGCACCGGTGCGGTTGGTGAGCCTTAAAGAGGTGTTTCCGGAGTCTGTAACTGATATAGAAAATTGGCACAAAACGCTCACCGCTGATACCAAAGAACTGCAGCGTAAGCATAACCAGATTTTACAGCTGCTTGAGTTTGCGATGAGCCAGAATGCCCGCATGATGCAGTCTATGTACAGTGCTCATAATTCCAAAAACACACATTATGCACCTACGGGGCAACAAAAGGGAATTACAACAGGTGTAGCACTCAACCAGGAGATCTGATTATGCGCTCTCTATTTGAAATTTCTAAAAGCGGATTACGAAGTGCCGAACGGTCTCTTTCGGTTACCTCAAATAACATTGTGAATGCCGACACGAAGGGATATTCACGCCAGCGGATCGACAAAACTCCGAATGGTATGAAGATGACCGGTTATAACACCGGGCTTGGGGTAAATATTTCGAATGTAACCCGTCTCCGAAACGAGATGAACGATGTGATGCTGAACGAAAAGCGGCAAAACATGTCGTTCATGCAGAGTAAAGCCCGGGTTTTTGAACAGCTTGAGGCCAGTATGGCTTCCGATTCAGGCAGCGATCTGGATCTGAGTATCAGCAATTTGTTGGATACTTTTTCCGAGCTGTCCACCGACCCGCAGGATATCAGCGTTCGAAACAGCCTGATCAGTGATGCCCGGCAACTGACCACTAAATTTAAGGATGTAAGCAGGAATATAGATCGCACCAGCGATCTGATTCTGGAGTCATCCAACAGCACTATTAATGCAATTAACGGCTTGCTGGGAGAGATTCATTCTCTGAATCAGACCATCGCTCAGGCTGACGCAGCCGGAGCTCCCGATAATACAAGTCTGGATCTCAGGGTGCGAAAGCTGGAGGAGTTATCTGAGCTTACCGACTACGAAATAAGCACCAACGATTCCAATGCTGTTGAATTACGTATTGGTGGGGTGAAGGTGCTGGATGCAGAAAAAGCAGATCACCTGAAAGCTGAAATTAACGATGTGGATAAGGCCTACCAAATCCGGCTTGAAAGCGGGAAAACAGTGGAGCCTCAGGGTGGTCAGCTTGGAGCAGAGCTTGAGATGTATCAAACCGAAATACCCGCATTGAAAGACCGGCTGGATGAACTTGCATCAACAATAGTGACCGAGTTTAATGCCATTCACTCCGGCGGTTATGGACTGAATGACAGCGTAAGCCGAAACTTCTTCAACCCAACCAACACTACAGCTGATACCATCAGCCTGAACCAGGTATTGGTGGATGATCCGACAAATATTGCGGCTTCTGATACTGCCGGTGAAGCCGGGAATGGTGAAACGGCACTTCAGATCGCAGAACTTCGCAGCCAGCAACTGATTGGCGGAAGAAAGCTGATTGATTATTCGGTGGATTTGATTACATCGGCCGGGAATAGCCTGAGTAGTCTGAACTCTCAAATAGAAGCCCGGGATTCCGAAATTCAGATGCTGACCACCCAGCAGGAACGGGAATCGGGAGTGAATATTGATGAAGAGCTAAGCCTGATGATTCAATATCAAAATGCTTATCAGGGAGCGGCCAAGGTAATGTCGGCCGCACAGAATATGTACGACACACTCATCGGAATTTTGAGGTAAATCATGAGAATTACGCAGAAAACTATTTTTGGAAACTTCATGCGCGATATCAACAAGAATCGCGGTGAAATGGCTAAGATTCAGTCTGACCTTTCCAGCGGGAGATCCGTCCGGGTTCCATCTCAGGATCCGGTTTCTTTTCAGCGAAGCCGAATACTGACGGAAGGCATCCGCAAGGAAGAGCAGTTTCAAAGTAATATTGAAAGCGGCCTCCGGCAAAGCCGATTGGCCCAGGATGCTCTTGATGAAACCATCGACCGGCTGATTGAGATTAAGGAAAAGGTTGTGCAGGGAGCATCCAGCTCGTTGGGAGAAAGCAACCGGGCCAGTATGGCTGATTCCATCTCGGGCATCAGAGATAGCCTGATCAGTACCCTGAACCTGAGCTACGGCGACCGTTATTTATTTGCAGGCACAAACAGTGGGGAAAAGCCTTTTGAACTGGACGGTACGGCCGTGGGTGGGGTTTCAAATGGAAGTAACAACAAATCGCCTAAAGTACAGGCAGGAGATGGTGTGAATATCGACATCAGTGTAACCGGTTCGGAAATCAGAAATACTCCGGCGGGTGATCTTTTTGAGGTGATTGGAAATATTGAACAGGCTTTGCGTGATAACGACGTAACTGCTTTAAATAACCTGCTGCCTGATGTGGATGAGTCCATTGAGCATGTGACGGATGTGACTTCCCGCCTGGGGAATAACATCAACCGTATGGATTTCATGTTTGAACAATATGAAGCCACCCGAATTACGAAAGAAGCGGATATCAGTCGCCTGGTAGATACGGATTATGCCGAGGCGTTCTCGGATTTACAGCGAATTGAAGTAGCGTATGAGTCGGCAATGGCGGTTCATACCACTATGTTCAAAAATACTCTGCTGGATTATCTCTAAGCCTGAACCTTGAAAATAGAATCGGAATCAATAGCCATGAAAGAAGAAACTAAATACAAAGAGTGGATTGATTTGGTCGTTTACCTGACCGACATCAAATACCTGAATTCAAACAAGATTGCTGAATGGGATTCTATTTTCAACAGCATCAGGGTTGTTTGCCCGGCCGAACGTCCGGATGAATTGGATGAACACATCGGATGGCGAATTTCTGAGAAAAAAGAACAGCGATCCGACATTTGGAATGAGATGCTGGCACAATCTGACAAAGAGTGGACCCTTTTTGTGGAAGATGATGAAGTCATTCAGTTCAATGATTTTCCCAATGAGGTGGAGGTCAATGAAAAGAAATGGGCTCCGGCGCTGATTGTTCATACTCAGAATGAAAAGCTGTATCAGCATTATCAAATTCGCCTGGTTCAGAAAGGAAAAACACAGGTATTTGATGGCAAGAATCTTCCGGATTGTACACGGTTCATTACCCAGAATGAAATTGGGTTGGCTTCCATGCCAATTATGATTGAAAGGAAAACAAATCCGGTACAGGAAGTAAACCCTTCGGATGAATTAACGCTTCAATCCTACTCTCCACAGTTATACCTGGTTCAGGGAGATCAGTATTTCAAAGAGGGAAAATATGTGCATGCCGCTGCACAATACCGGCAATTACTCAAGAAAAACCGGTTGTTACCCTTTGATCGCTTAGGAGCGGTTAATGGATTGGCAAGCTGTATGGCCGAACAGTATAAATGGCCTCAGGCATTGGCACTGACTGAGAAATCGCTGGAGGCAGAGCCCCTGCAAAGTCTTCCTTACCTGATTCAGTTCAAAATCTTTCAGTTGCAAAAGAAATGGAAGCAAGCCTATCAGTCGCTGAATAGTTATTACGAACGACTCGAGCTTTATTCACTCGCCAACTTTGATGTGAAAATCTCTGAAGAAGAGACCTTGATTAACCTGGCTGATCTTGCATTGAAATCCGGTTTAAGGGAAGAAGCCTCCAAACTTCTGAACGAACTGTTTGCCGTTAAAAACGGAGAGGTGGACCGCGCTTTTCTGCGTCAGCTTTTAGTGCTATCGATTGAGCTTACGGACTTCAAAAAGTCGGAATTTTTCTTCAACAAAATGTTTGAAGATGAGGTAGGATCCGGAACCATGGACGATGAAGTCCGGGAAGAGCTCAACGATTACATGACCATGTTTATGCAAAATGAGTGGCATGAGTTTGTGTATGAGTTGTACTGGAAGCTTTATAACTCTAACCCTCAAATCGATGAATATCGGCGTCGTCTGATTGTCGCCTCAGTCAAAACGAACAGGGTAGAGCAGGCGCAGAAATTAGTTGCAAAGGTAGCATAAGGCTTGCTTCTGATCGAAACCGGGCATTTACAGAATTCGATCTAAAGTGTGCATAATTTTGATCAGGCTTTCAGAGTTCTGCGAAAAGAAGTATCATTGTAACGTGAAAATTTCTGCTACATATCGCTTTATCGCATCGCTATTAAGTTTTAGTATTCTGGTTGGGGTTTCTCTCCCCGCAGGGCTTCATGCAAAATCTATTGAAGAGTGCGATGCCATGGAAACCGTGCATGATGGTCAGGCAATGCCTGTGACTGTAATGGCAGGCCATGATGACTGTCCCATGGAGCAACAGCTCAAAAAAGATGAAGCTAATCCTGTTATATCAACTGCAGGGATGCATGATTTCGGTTTTGCCTGCGCATGTAGTATTGAAGAAGCTCCGGTTAGAACCGAGTCGCCTGTTTTCCAAAAAGCGAAAGCAAAAGTTTTGGCTGTTGTCCAGATAATTGCGGAAGATCATACCACTCAAACCGAATCCGACAACCACGCTATTCTTATTTCGGATTCGTATTCACCACCTCCTATCTTTTTAGTCAACGAGACTTTTTTGAAATAGGATTCCATTACTCTGTTGGATTTCCAAAATCACTTCTACATACCTCATTTAGTGGCGCTGTATGTAATGAGGTGAAATTATTTCATCCTGTTTCACTTAAAGTATTATTCATGAAGACTTATTCAATTTTTATTGCTCTTGTAATCGCACTATTGACTCACCCTCTTTTTGCTCAACAGTTGGCACCTGAAGTTAAAGGTGATAGCCTTATTTACCGGCTTACAATCAGTGAAAAAACAATGACTGTTGCCGGAAAATCGGTAAACGCGATGGCTATAAACGAAACGATACCGGGACCAACATTAAAGTTTAAAGAAGGCAAACATGCCGTCATTCATGTTACCAATACCATGAGTGAAGAGACTTCAGTGCATTGGCATGGTTTGTTACTGCCCAATTTCATGGATGGTGTTCCTTATTTGACTACTCCGCCCATCCGTCCCGGCAAAACGTTGACATATGATTTTCCGCTTACTCATGCAGGTACTTATTGGTACCACTCACATACAGGTTTGCAGGAACAGAAAGGTATTTACGGAAGCATTATTATAGAGCCGGAAGAAAAGAATCTGGATTATGATGAAGACTTAGTGCTCGTTCTCTCAGATTGGACCAATGATAATCCTTCCAGGGTCATGAAAAACTTGAAACGCCACAATGAGTGGTATGGAGTGGAGCTGGGTAACGCCCCATCGGTTTGGAAATCCATTCAAAGTAAAACCTTAGGAGCCCAGCTCAAGCTATGGTCTCAAAAAATGCCGGGCATGCATATTTCGGATATACCCTACGATGCTTTTTTGGTTAATGGCAAAGATGAACAGGTGTACAATCAATATGAGCTGGGTACCAAAGTGAGGGTAAGGGTTATCAATGCAGCCGCCTCCAGTTATTTTTGGTTGAACTACGCTGGTGGAAATCTACGGATTGTATCAGCAGACGGACTGAATGTTCAACCCGTTGAAACAGAAAAAGTACTTATTGGACTGGCAGAGACTTATGATTTTATCGTAACGGTGGAGGAAGGGAAGAGCCTTGAATTCCAGGCGACACCTCAGGATGTGACTGGGTCAGCTTCTGCTTTCATCGGAGCGGGGACAAAGTCGTTTGCCCCGGATATCCCATTTCCGGACTACCAACAAATGGCCGTGGAAATGGCAGATATGCATGGAGGTGGTGGTCATGATATGAGTTTGGAAGGAGAGGAAAGAGGAAGGTTCACTACCTATAAAACGACCATGACCGACCATTCCAAGCATCAAATAGATAGTCATGAAGGGCATGATATGCATCAGAATATGCAGGCTCAGGAAGATCATTCTGCTCATAATATGGATGAGAAAAATGGAATGGAAGCAATGAGTCATTCTATGCATGAAATGGACGACCCGACTCAACCAATGACGATGTGGGAAACGGGTTACAGCAATTCAGTTTTGAAATCACCGGAACCCACTGAGTTTCAAAACGGCGATACCGTCAGAAACCTGACCTTTAATTTAACCGGTAATATGTGGCGCTATACCTGGAGCATAAATGGAAAAACGCTTTCGGCCTCTGATAAAATTAAGATCAAAAAAGGGGAAATCGTCAGAGTTACTTTGAATAATGAAACCATGATGCATCATCCTATGCATTTGCACGGACATTTCTTCCGGGTGTTGAATGGAAATGGGAAATATGCTCCGCTCAAGCATACGGTTGATGTACCTCCAATGAGCAGGATTACCATTGAGTTTGCAGCTAATGAAGAAAAAGACTGGTTTTTTCACTGTCATATTTTGTATCACATGAAAGCAGGAATGGCCCGGGTGTTCAGTTATGAAGGAAGTGAACGTGATGAGCGGCTCGCTCCTTATCCGGTGGGAACACTATACAAACACGATAAGGAATTTTTCACGTGGGGAACCGTGACAGGCGCAAGTCACATGGGAAGTTTGGAGCTCGTTAGCTCGAATACGAACAATCAGTTTAACCTGGAAACAAAATATGCCTGGGATCAAAACTACGAGCTGAAGGTGGATTACGAGCGGTTTGTGGGGGATTATTTCAGGATTTATGGTGGAATTAAAGCAGAAAACAAGATCGATAACTCACTAAATGAACATGAAGTTCATGGCCGGATCGGGATGCGCTATTTACTGCTTTATATTCTCGATACCGATTTGAGCATCGACCACAAATTACGTCCCGAACTTGGATTGAACGCTCACATTCCGCTTATGCAAAGATTAATGGTCACCGGACATTTCGAGTACAAACTGGATACAGGTTTTGCCGAAGAGCTTCCAGCCAATAAAAACCTTGATCAGGATATTTCCTATACCGCTGGAATAGAGTATTTATTGAATGAATATTTTTCAGTTCAGGCCAACTATGACAGTCGCTTTGGCTGGGGAGGAGGATTGACTTTTAGGTTCTAGTCCTCATCATCCAACTGCTTGAGCTTATTTCGGATGGTACGGTCAGAAATACCCAATAACTTAGCCGCTTTTTTCTGGTTGCCCTGCGTGTGTTCAAGAGCTTTCTGAATGAGTTGCAGTTCCATGTCTTCAATCGACATAAGGGGAAGGTCAGTTGAAAGAATTTCCTTATTCAGGTTATCATCCACACTGGAAAACATTTCATTGTTGATATGTTCCATCGTGATATTGTCACTATCCTGAGCTAAAATAATACCACGATGGATTTTATTATTTAGCTCTCTCACATTCCCACGCCAATCTTGCTGAACTAAATGTTCAAGGAGCTCTTCAGAAAGTTCTTTTTTTTCCAACTCGTATTTTTTGGAATAATGCTCAACAAAGTAATTGGCTAAAACCGGGATGTCACCTTTTCGATTACGAAGAGGGGGGATTTCTACAGGAAATACATTCAGGCGATAGTATAAATCTTCCCTGAATTGTTTGTCAGCAATGGCTTCGGCAATATTTCGGTTTGATGTTGCCAGAATGCGAACATCGGCTTTAACGGGTTCCTGACTTCCCACCCGGTAAAATTCATTTTCTTGCAGAACGCGAAGAAGCTTGGCCTGAACATTAAGTTCAATTTCTGTGATTTCATCCAAGAGCAAAGTACCGCCTTCGGCAGCGTCAAAAGCGCCTTTACGGTCTGAGGTAGCACCGGTAAAGGAACCTTCCAGATGCCCAAAAAGTGTACTTTCAACCAGCTCGGAAGGAAGGTTGGCACAATTTATCTTGATATAGGGTCCCTGGGCTCTGTTGCTGTTAACATGAATCTGATGAGCAAAAACTTCTTTTCCGGTTCCGCTTTCACCCTGAATTAGAACTGGGGCTGCGTTGCGGGCAATTTGTGGAATAACCCTCAGAAGCTTTTTTATCTGAGGATCGTTGCCAATAAAATTGTTTTCAGTTTCCTCAGAATTATTCAACGGGCTAACCAGATCGCCTTTTTTATCTTCACGGGGAGAGTGGGCTACCGATTTGGGCTTCTTATCACGCTCTTCGGGATCGGCATCGAAATAGCGGTTTACCCGATAGATAATTTCTTTAGCTTTAAATGGCTTGGTGATATAATCAAAAGCACCTTTATGCAGCGCACGCACAGCGTGGTTGATATTTCCAAAACCAGTGATCATAATAACGCCAGTGTCCGGGTACTTCTTTTTTACAGTGGCAAGGACTTCATCTCCGGTCATCTCATTCATTTTAACGTCGGTTATGACCAGATCGACGGTATTTTTCTCGAGATATTGAGTAGCCTTCACAGGAGATTCAAAAGCATGAATCTCAAATCCTTCTTTTGTTAATATCTCCTCCATGAACCCAAGTAGAAGTTCATCATCATCAACAACAAGAATGGAATGTTTCATATAATTTTAACGGATTAGGTTTTTATGCACCAATGTGCCGGCAATAAAGTTACGGTTTCTTGGACAAAAAAAGAGAGCAATTAATGCTCTCTAACTATTAAAATGATGAAACTAAGAAAAATAAGAGTAGGCTATTTGTCAACTATATTCTGTGCTATTTTTGACCATACTTCCGGGTCGTTCAACATTTTCCCTATTTCAGTGTTTTTAGCTGCTTCTGGCGACTCATTCTTAGCCGCTTCATATGCCTGTAACTTGGCTTTGTAATCTTTCAGCTTACCAAAAGAAGATTGGTTTAGTTTTTCCAGTTCTATTTTTGCAAATAGCTGTTCGCTTTTCTTTGCGCTATAATTCTCCAGAGATACCTTATCGGTAAACTCAGCAGGTTTTTCGGTACGTGTAACTTTAGAAGCACCCTTGCTGCTTTCGGAAGCATCCGTGCTTTTAATTTGACCGTTTACGTGATTTGTTAGCTTGTTAATTTCCATAGTATTATCCCTCTTATTCATCAAGATTAAAAGTACGAAATGTCAGGATTCTTTAAAACACTGTAGCTTTTCTCCACTTTCCGCTGTTTTACTGCAGTGCCTAATTTTTCCTTATGACTGTTTAATTTGTTTTGCAGGTTGTTTTGGATATTGTCGTTTAGTTCTACAAAAGTTTCGAATAGAAACCTCAGCGAAATCCGTTCTTCATCGGAAAGTGACTCCCGCGGGTTCGCTTCTGAAAGGATGCCCAGTTTTTTAACCAGATCTTCACGCTGTCCTAACTGGTGTTTTATAGATTCAAATGAAGGCTCATTTTGATCAATTTCACGTAGGATAGCTTCACTGCTGTCATTCAATTGTCCTAATATGTTATGCAAAGGCGTCATCACTTGGGTATCCATATAAATAATTAATAACCAGACATGAAATTATAAACAGCGTCGAACTGAGCTTGTCCTTCTTCAAGTATCAGGTCAAGCTCATTAAAAATCCGGCGCTGTTCAGCCTCGTATTCTTCCAGGTATTTTCGTTCGTTTGCAATACGACGATCCAGTCTGTCAATTTTTTGATCCAGTCCGCTTTCGATAGCAGATAGGATACCATCCGCTTCAGTATAAGATTCAGCACGAGCCTTCATCATAGCAACGGGAGAGCTTTCACTGGTAAAGAAGTTGGCAATCTGCTCCGGGTTTTGGTTTAACAATTGATCCAGTTTATCGGAATCTTCGATGACCATTTTGCCATTATTTTCGAAGGAAATACCCATGTCAGCAAAACTGGCAACTTCACCTTCCGCTACACCTCCCAGAGACAACATCGCGGTTTGGCGTAAGTTTATTGTGAGATTCCTTACAGATCTCATTCCCTGAAGAGGCCCTTTGTTGCCGGTTTCAGGATTAATGAATGTACGTTCCCTGATGGTTTCGTTCATTTCATTATAGGCATTGATGAAGTCCTGCAGGTTAGATTTTGCGGCTTCGGTATCACGCTCAACCGTCATTTGCTCGGCTACACCGGTGGCTTTCTTCATGGTGAAGGAGAGCCCTTCAATAGCATCATCAACCGTGTTTTCGGCACGGTTAAAAGTCACTCCATCAATAATAAACTGAGCATCTAACTCGGCTTGGGGAGTGAGGTGAGTCATGCCCCCGGTAACGCCTGCTAAAACACCAGAGGCACCGCTAAATTGAATGCGGTTGTCGTAGCCGGTTTCAAGGCTTTTGAGGGAGAACTGTATATTTTCGCCATCCAGGTTAAAAACGCTGGCACTGGCTTCATCGCCAAATAAACTTTCAATTTCAGTTTCAAAAGCTTCCAGAATTTCCTGGTTGGTTCTATCTATCGTGCCGCCACTGCCATCATCTTTAGTGGTTACAATATTTATTGTCTCTGTCTTGTCACCAATAGTCAGTGTTACGGAGCCATCTCCCTGTGCGGCGAGTTCATAGCCGGCACCGGTCATTGTTTCCGAGAGGGCGGTGTCGTTTTTAGCGAGCCTTTCTACGGTGATATTGAAAGCGGATTCATTATCCAAACCGGAAGCGGAGTTTACCTGCACAACCGAATCATCACTGGAAGTAGTTTTAAATGGTTCAAATGACCGGTTGCCGGGAGTTTCAAGCTCCTTAATAATATTCTCAAAATCAGAAATAGATTTACTTACAGTACCTACAGCAGACCTTGACTCTTTTTCATCACGAACCTGTACTTCCATCCGAAGCATTTTCTGGCTTTCAAGGTTGACAAGCTGCGTTACGAACGATTCGTAAGAACTTGTCTGGCTCATAAGGCTTGAAATGGATGCCATATAAAGAAGTATTAAACGTTGGTGTTAATTATTGTTGAATTACAGAAGGAGAGGGCTGCTTTTGATTGGCAACTTCTTCCCAGGTTTCTCTTAAGGGCTCCAGAATTTCACGGATTTCTTCAAACCGCTGCTTCCGGGCCAGGTCCTGACAGTATCTGTAAAGCTCAAAAAGCTGTCCGGCTGGCTCATAATCAAAGTTCAATCCCTGAATCAATTCAGATAAAATGGCTTTTACCTTTGTCTGATCTTCCCGATAAGTAGCCTGAATAACCAGGTCATACATCTTCACCACCAGCTTCAGCGGAGAAGCATTCATGACGGATTGTTTTTGATAAACTAATTGTGGATCTCGCATATTTTTGAAATTGATGAAAGTAACTCCCGGTTCTTATCGGCTAAATAGCCAAAAAACTTAAATTAGGAGTTTTTAATGTTTCTCAATCCATCACAAGCTTACGCCTGTTGCGGACAGATTTACTTTGGCAACTACTATGCCAAAGTGCCCAGGCTTTAAGTGGGGCTTTTTGAAGTGTTATTCTTTAAGGATTACACCAGAAATGCGGAAAAATATTCTGAAACGGAAAATTTAGCCCTCCTTCACTTATAGAAACAGGCAAAAAACAGGATGGAATTGGGTGTTTGGGGGATGGCATCATTTTTGGAAATGAGACGGTGTTGAAAACCAGAAAACTCATTTTCGATCATGAAAGTAGAATTAGCGCGTGCCCAAAAGTTATTAGATCAGAGATATCCGGATCCGGATGAAGCGATTAAATTGCTTCATCCTTTGCTTAGGCGAGAGTCTAAACACTGGCTGGTCTATTACTTCCTGGGGATTGCTCAAATGCAGAAGTCCAATTTTGAGAAAGCAATCGGGTACTTCGAGAAATCCATCGGTGAGCATGATCAAAACTCCCAGACCTATTTGTTGGTAGCTCGCTGTTATTATCAACTGGAGGATTTTGAGAATGCAGAGCGATTTGGGAAAGCGGCTGTACAGTTGAACCAGGAGTTGTTAGATGCCTGGATGTTTATGGGGAAGCTCTACTGGGATCAGGCATTATTAAATAAAGCCATTCAATGCTACACCATTGCCAATAAACTGGACCCAAAGAATTACCTGATTGCTTACAATATCGGGCAAATTTATGCCGACCAGGGTGACTATAAGAAAGCCCTGGAATTGTACGACATTACCCTGCAAATGGAGCCAAAGCTGATTGATGCCGGCATCAAGAAGGCGCAGATTTACCAGTCGATTGGTGAACATGAGCGGGCGGAAGAAGCCATCCAGAAAGTGCTGGAGATTGACAGCGAAAACCTGCTGGCGTTGAGCGTACTCTCTCTGTTATATCGAGCCATGGGTAGATATAGCGAGGCCATTGAATTGAATGAGCGTTTGCTGGATCGTTACCCCAATGACGGAAATGTACGGGTAAATTACGCGCTCTGCCTTGTGGAAACAGGTCAATATGATGAAGCGGAGAAGAATTATCGGAGAGCATTAAAGGATGCCCCGGAAACGCAGCAGTCCCTTTCCAACTATTTGATGGGGATCCATTACAATCCCAAGCGAACCAAAGAAGAGATTTTTGAAGCTCATTCACTTTGGGATCAATATTATGCACCGGAAGAACGGCCGGTGCGTCCGGTTCCCGCCAATAAAGATAAAGACAAGAAACTGCGTGTTGGTTTTATTTCGGGTGGGTTTAAAAAACACCCGGTAGGCTGGATGATAACATCCGCCCTTGAGGAACTTCTCGAAGATGAAATTGCAACCTATATATACACTACCGATACCTATCACGATTCACTCACTAAACGCATTCGGGAAGCCAGTGCGAAGTGGACATCCGTAGTGGGATACAGCGATGAGGTGGTTGCGCAGATTATTAAAGATGACGAAATCGATATTCTGGTCGAACTTTCCGGGCATTCCTCCGGAAATCGTCTTAAGACTGTCGCTCTGGAACCAGCTCCAATTACCATAAAATGGGTGGGAGGTTTGTTCAATACTTCAGGGTTACAGTCTATGGATTACCTGCTGACGGATGCTAAAGAATCTCCGGAAGGCGAAGAGCCATTCTACACCGAAAAATTGGTTCGTATGCCGGACGATTATGTCTGTTATACCCTTCCAAACTATGATATTGAGGTAGCAGAAGCTCCTGTTACCCAAAATGGATACATCACTTTTGGGTGTTTCAATAACCCTACCAAGATTAACACTGAGCTTTTGTCTAAGTGGGCAGAAATTCTGAAGCAAGTTCCTGCTAGCCGTCTTTTTCTCAAGAGCAAGCAGTACGATACGGAATTGGTTAGGGAGCGAATTACCCAACACCTGGCGGAGCGCGATATTGAGGAAGACAGGGTGATTTTTGAGGGATATTCACTCCATAATGAACTGCTTGAATGCTACAACAAAATTGATATCGCGCTGGATCCGTGGCCGTATTCCGGTGGATTAACAACCATCGAGGCTTTATGGATGGGCGTGCCGGTAATTACCAATTCAGGACCTACTTTTGCCGGGCGGCACTCCACTTCTCATTTGACGAATGCGGGTTTTCCGGAATGGGTGACTGACAACTGGGAAGACTATATACAAAAAGCAGTTTCTCTTGCCGGTGATGTTGATCAACTATCAAAGTTAAGAGCTGAACTTCGGGGGCGCTTATTAAGCTCTCCGGTATGCGATGCTCAACGCTTTGCCCGCAACCTGGCGGATGCTTTCCGTAAAATGTGGCTTCAGAGAGTGCAAGGATATGAAAAGCATTTATCCGAAGGAGAATGGCAGGATCATATTTGGGTGTCACAGAAAAAAAAAGAATCTGAAACCCATCCTGAATCACTTCAAAACGGAAAACAAAACAAAGCGTTGAAGAAGGGGATTTATGTAAATAAGTCTCTTGTGAAGTTCAAAGATACTCCCTCAGAGGTGGTAGAGGCCATAGTGAATACTCAGGGTTTGAAGTATGAGGAACCATTGACTTTGGCCATTCCGGAATCTGAGCTTTTCAGGTTAAGGAATATATTTGAAGATCATGAGTATGGACTTCCTTCAGTTTTTAAGCTGAATAAGAACAGTGTGGTTGTTGATATAGGGGGGAATGTTGGGTCTTTTTCATTATATGCCCGGCAGTGGAATCCCGATTGCCAGATCTACAGTTTTGAGCCCAATCCACAGGTATTTCCGCTTTTGGCACACAATACGAAAGACCTTGAAAATATTTCCATTAACCAGGTGGCCCTGAGCGATAAGAACGGTGAAATCAATTTGTTTCAGCACCCGAGGAATACTGGGCAGTCTTCAACTACTTTTCACATGAAAGGCGGACATGAGGTTGCTGTTAAGATGCAGAAAAGCGGAGAAGCCCTTGCTGAGAAAGGAATCAACAAGATTGACGTGCTCAAAATTGACACCGAAGGGGCTGAAGTTTCTATTCTTAAAGGCATGAAAGATCTGCTCATCAACACCGGCTTTATTATGCTGGAATATCATTCGGAAGCAGATCGTCGGGAGATCGACGCCATTCTATCCGGATTCAGCGTGTATGCATCAGGAGTATCAGCTCCTTGTGAAGTTGGGACCATCAAGTACATCAACAACAGGATTCTAAACAAATAATATTGTGAAATCAGAATTAGAAAAGGTCCGGCTTTTATTGGATCGGGCACAACCCGATGCTGATGAAGCGATAAAGGTGCTTAACTTCTTGGCAGAACAGGGCAATGAGCATTGGCTGATCGATCACTTTCTGGGAATTGCCCACATGGTTAAAGCCAGCTATGAGAAGGCAGTAGTTTACTTTGAAACTTCTCTTACCAGGCATGCTGAAAATCCCCATGCCTACTTACAAATCGCCAAATGTTTTAACGCTCTTTCAGATTTTGAACAGGCAGAGCGTTATGGAAAAGCGGCCATTCAATTAGATCAGCATTTGCTGGAGGCCTGGATGTTTATGGGTGAAATTTACCGGGGGCAGTCTGATTCAGAAAAAGCCATTCAGTGTTTTACCATCGCTAATAAACTGGACCCAAAGAATCATGTTATTGCCTATAAATTAGCCAGAATTTATTCCGAAAAAGGGGATCTCAAGAAAGCAATGGAGCTGCACGATATCACCCTCCATATGAAGCCTGACTTAGAAGAAGCAAGGGCAGAGAAAGATAAGCTCTATACATCATTTGGAAGAAAGTGCAGGCCCGGAGAGGGAAAATACATTCACCTTTGCTTCAACCATTTGTATGCGAAGTCACAGTCGGATATGCTGGCTTTTGTGAACGAGGAATATGAACAGCAGCATCTTTTATTTGTAGAATCACACTGGGCTATTGAAGACTATAAACCTGATTTAAGCAGTAATGAACACGCTGCCTGGTTTAATCATGAGTACGATTTTCCAGCCATTATTAACCGATGCCTGGATACTGATGTGGACGCATTATTTGTTCATGGACTGTTTTTTAGCTGGCAGAAAAAACTGATCAAAGAAATCGGTTCAAAAAAACATATTGGATGGATTATCTGGGGTGGTGATCTCTACAATCCCATCAAAGTAAATGAGCCGATAGTAGATATTGTTGAACATATCGACAGTATCCACTCATTGGTTGAAGGCGATGTTGAAGTGTTTAAGAAACATTACGGAAACTGCCCGACTTTCCGATTTGGTTATCCTTATCCGGGGCTTTACGGGGATATTATGGAGGAAACCGAAAGTAATGATCGTCCCAGAATTATTGTGGGGAACTCAGGTGACTATTCAAATAATCATATCGAGATTTTGGAGGCACTAAGGACGAAGAAAGATGTGAGAGACTATGATATCCTGCTTCCGGTGTCCTATAACTTAATTCCGGAATATGAGAATGCGATCCTGAAATGGTTGAATGCAGCCGGAATGACTGATTTTGTGAAGCTCATCAAGAATTTTATAGAACCGGATGAGTACCGGACTTTTGTAGGGTCTTCAGATATGTTGATCACTGCTCATAATCGCCAACAGGCCATTGGGAATATGCTTTTGTCGTTATACAGCGGGAATACCACTGTTCTGAAAAAGAAGATTACGGTGGGTGAAAAAGAGCAGATGAACCCAACCTGGGAAATGTTGAGAAAATATGGCTTGGGTGTATCGGGTTTTGAAGAATTTAAAAAAGCTACATCTATACGATCTTTTCTGAGAAAGTCTCAACCTCAGAAAACCCGAAATCAACAAATTATCATTAATGAATTTGGCTTAAAGACCCGGGCAAAAGATCTGGTAACCTCCTGCAGCACAATCAGAGAAAGGATAACTGAACATGCGCTGGTGAATTAGGATGGATTCAATAGTGCAAGCAACTGCAACCTACCCGAATATCGATGCCGTTGAAATCGAAGTTGGAGAAGGCACAGTTATAGAAGAGTCGGCAGTGATTATGGGATTGAACGGACCAGCCACAACCATCAAAATTGGAGATAACTGTTACATTGGGAAGAATGTGCAGATTATCTGTGACCACTTTGAGCTGGGGGATTACTCCAAAATTCATCACAACACCAATGTGCATGGCTACAAACCCTGTGTTATAGGGCATAACGCCTGGGTCGGGCAATACTCTATCATCGACAGTATTGGTGGGACGACCATTGGAAATAACTGCGGGATAGGGGCACACTCTCAGCTGTGGTCGCACATCAAGTATGGAGATACCCTGGAAGGCTGCCGGTTTTTGAGCGAAAACTCATTGACGGTAGGCAACGACGTATGGTTTGTGGGCCACTGTATTGTTTCCCCCATTACAGCAGAAGATAAATCGATGGCGATGGTTGGCTCCGTGGTGACTAAAAACATGGAGTACAACCAAATTTATGCGGGCTCTCCGGCTCGTTCTCTTTCAGAAAAAATCGGCCCACAGTTTGAGAATGTGAGTCTCGATGAAAAGATGGAGAGAATGAACATATACGTGAAAGAGGCAGGAATTTCAGAAGAGAAGGTAAAGGTGGTAAGCAATATTACGGAATTCAATTTCGATGACGAGGTCAGCTACTTCGATGTGGCTTCCAGAACTTATACCAAAAAGCGCTCCACGGAAGAAGTGAAATTCATGAAGTATTTGCTTCCCGAAAAAGGAAAATTTGTGCCCTATGAGTAATTACAAAATTCCTTTCAACAAACCATTTATAACCGGCAACGAGCTCGAGTTCATTCAGGATGCGGTAGATTTTGGGAAGATTTCCGGGAATGGAAAGTACACTCAGAAGATTCATCGGTTTTTTGAGCGACAGTTTGGTTTTGAAAAGTGTTTGCTTACAACATCCTGCACGGATGCTCTCGAAATGGCGGCTATATTGCTGGATGTGGAACCCGGTGATGAGATCATCATGCCGTCCTATACTTTTGTTTCCACAGCTAATGCTTTTGTTTTGCGTGGTGCTGTTATTCGGTTTGTGGATTCGAGAAAAGATCACCCGGGAATGGATGAGGATAAGATTGAAGAGCTTATCAATAAAAAAACGAAGGCAATTGTGGTAGTTCACTATGCCGGTGTAGCTTGTGATATGGATAAGGTGATGGATATCGCAGATCGACATAACTTGTTTGTGGTTGAAGATGCTGCCCAGGCCATTAACAGCTATTATGAGCATGCGGATGGAATTAGCAGTCCGCTGGGCTCGATTGGACATTTGGGAACATTCTCATTCCACGAAACCAAAAATATTATGGCCGGCGAAGGAGGGATGCTGACTATAAATGATGCCCGCTTTGCCGAACGAGCTGAAATTATCTGGGAAAAGGGCACCAACCGAACGGCATTCTTTCGCGGAGAAGTAGATAAGTACGGTTGGGTGGATATCGGTTCTTCATTTCTACCTTCCGAATTAAATGCAGCTTTTCTATATGCACAACTGATGAACCTGATTCGTATTCAACAAAAGAGAATGTGTATCTGGAACCGATATCAAAAAGGATTGGAGGGTGTGTGCAAGAGACTGGGAATTCGTCAGCCGGGTATTCCTGATTATGCCACCAATAACGGACATATGTATTACCTGGTTTGCAGAAATCCCCGGCAGCGGGATGAACTGATCGCTTATTTAAAAGAGCGGAATGTTTTGAGCGTTTTTCACTATCAGTCTCTACATACATCAAAGTTCTTTCAGGATAGACACGACGGACGAACGTTGCCTTACACAGATCTTTATTCCCATAACCTTGTACGGCTTCCTTTTTATTACGAATTAACCGTTGAAGAGCAGGACTATATTATAGATGCTATAAACGACTTCCGTAAAATGGAAATCCGACCGTCTTTGCAAGTCCCCGTTGTCCGGGCTATTGCTGATCAGGCAATGTAGATTCTGACGCGCACAAGAACGGGTATTCAGGAAAATTACATTTCCGATTAATCCAACTTATTCTCTGTTATCTGTCATAAAGGGTCCGTGAGGGCTCTTTTTTTGTTTAAGGAATTTATTTAAGGAATAATTTAAGAAGGCTATTTCACCTACGATAACTTGAGTAACCAAAGCAACTCATAAGAAACTTTAATTAATCAAAAGGTGAAATATCATGGCAAGTTTTGGAGATTTAAACAGAGTAAATACTAACGTTCAGTCGTTAGACTCACAGTTATCACTGAACCGAGTAAACCGTGACCTGGCTGACAGCCGTATGCGTATGTCAACCGGTCTTAAAATCAACAAAGCAGAAGACAATGCTGCCGGGTACTCGATTGCAACCAAATTGAAAAGTAGAACAGCCGGACTGGAGCAAGCCCTTCAGAACGTAGGTGATGCCAAGTCTGTACTCGACATTGCCGAGTCCAGCTTCGATACCATCATGGATAGTCTTGTTGAGATGAAAGGTCTGGCTACCCAGGCTGCCAACGATACGTTAGGCGACACCGAGCGTGGCTACATCGGCGACCAGATCAAAGCTCTTGGCGACGACATCAACGAAATCGCTAACCAGACTGTATTCCAGGACTTCGACCTCCTGAACGGTGCTTCTGACGACATGTCCGGATCACTTGACCTTACCTTCCAGGTAGGTGAGCGTGCTTCTGATACCATCAGCACATCCATCGACGCTGTAAACGTGGGTGAGCTGTTTGCTGCTTCCGGAGATGCTTCTCTGGGTGCTACAACAACCGCCGGTGGTGGTGTTGCTGCAGGTGCTGCGATTTCAGCTACTGCGGCTACAACCAGTGGACAAGGTGCTCTTTCTTTCAACGCATCTGCTACAGCTACTGACTTCCGTACCTTCCTGAGCTCTGTTGACAGTGCAATTGACGAAATGTCGAACCGAGTGAGCGACATTGGTATTACTCAGTCTTCTCTTTCTGTACGTGAAGAGACTCTTTCTGAGTCGATCAGCGCGAACGAATCTGCCAAGTCACGTATCATGGATACTGACTTCGCGAAAGAACAAAGTAAGTCTGTAAAACTTCAGATCTTACAACAAACTGCGACTTCATCCCTGGCGCAAGCTAACATGGGACCACAGTCCGTACTTGGATTCCTTGGTTAATAATCAATAATCCAGCGAATCTATTGATTCCAGCCCACTCTGGCTTAGTTGCCGGGGTGGGTTTTTTGTTTTTGTCAATTTCCTGAATCAGGGCATCCCGGCAGGACCCTATCTCTGTCTCTTTCCCTCCGGCGAGCCCATACTGTATTTATCCCTTAGCAAAGCTGCAGGGAAAGAGGACTCGTTGGTAAGAGCTGGACCAGTGAAAAGAGTTTGATCTATGTGAACAACCTTTGATTAGATGCTCCCTCCATATAAGCGCAGCGTAATAGGGAGGGCTGGGGTGGGTCGGTTTGCGAGGGGTTAGTATAACTTACAACCCGAAATCACACGATTCTCAAGAGCCAACGGTGAATGCTTTCACACTCCCTGATCATTCACAAATTCCTGACTTGTAGTACCAAAATTTTGTGTTGGATGAAATAAAATTGAAATAATTTCCCATCAAAAAACATCGTTTATGATTGATTAAAGCTGTTTTTTGAGATTAATTCAAAAAATTTCAAAAAAATTTAAACTCAAATTTAAGAACGCTATTTCGGCTACGATAACTGCAGTAACCAAAACAACGGAATCAATAACTAAACTAAAAAGGTGAAATATCATGGCAAGTTTTGGAGATTTAAACAGAGTAAATACTAACGTTCAGTCGTTAGACTCACAGTTATCACTGAACCGAGTAAACCGTGACCTGGCCGACAGCCGTATGCGTATGTCAACCGGTCTTAAAATCAACAAAGCAGAAGACAATGCTGCCGGGTACTCGATTGCAACCAAATTAAAAAGTAGAACAGCCGGTCTGGAGCAAGCCCTTCAGAACGTAGGTGATGCCAAGTCTGTACTCGACATTGCCGAGTCCAGCTTCGACACCATCATGGATAGTCTTGTTGAGATGAAAGGTCTGGCTACCCAGGCTGCCAACGACACGTTAGGCGACACCGAGCGTGGCTACATCGGCGACCAGATCAAAGCTCTTGGCGACGACATCAACGAAATTGCTAACCAGACTGTATTCCAGGACTTCGACCTCCTGAACGGTGACGCTGCTGGCGATATGTCCGGATCACTTGATCTTACCTTCCAGGTAGGTGAGCGTGCTTCTGACACCATCAGCACTTCTATCGACGCTGTAAACGTGGGTGAGCTGTTTGCTGCTTCCGGAGATGCTTCTCTGGGTGCTACAACAACCGCCGGTGGTGGAGCTGCTGCAGGTGGAGCTATCTCAGCTACTGCGGCTACAACCAGTGGACAAGGTGCATTGACTTTTGCTGCTACAGCAACTTCATCTGACTTCCGTAGCTTCCTAAGCTCAGTTGACAGTGCAATTGACGAAATGTCGAACCGAGTGAACGACATTGGTATTACTCAGTCTTCTCTTTCTGTACGTGAAGAAACCCTTTCTGAGTCAATCAGTGCGAACGAATCTGCCAAGTCACGTATCATGGATACCGACTTCGCGAAAGAACAAAGTAAGTCTGTTAAGCTTCAGATTCTGCAGCAGACTGCAACATCATCGCTGGCGCAAGCTAACATGGGACCACAGTCTGTACTTGGATTCCTCGGATAATATTCAGAAATCCAGCGAACAACATAGTAAATCCATATCGCTTGAAAGGGCGGTATGGATTTTTTTATTGATATAAGATGGAAGGCTCAGTTTTTTTACCTATATTTAAGACAATTAACTCTTAAATAGATTTTATGTTGTTATCCAAGTCTTGCGTGTATGGGTTGAGAGCCAGTTTGTACCTTGCTTCCAGAAGGGAGGGGGACTATACTTCTATCCGCGAGATGAGTGATGAACTGGAAATTTCCTTCCATTTTCTTACCAAGATACTACAACAGCTTACCGCAGATTCTTTAATGGAATCCTATAAAGGGCCTAATGGTGGAATACGTCTATCGGAAAAAGGAAAGAAGGCAACGCTGTTAGATGTAGTTATAGCGATTGACGGACCGGGGCTTTTCACACAATGCGCACTTGGCTTGCCGGGATGCGGATCATCGGCTCCCTGTCCATTGCACGATAGCTGGTTGACTGTTCGCGAATCGATTAAGGAAATGTTGGAACGCACAGACTTGAAGCATTTAGCCCGTGAAGGGAGAGCGAATAAGTTTCGCATCACTGCTGATGGATCATTTGCCTGGCAGTAAAAAAATTTAAACTAATAAAAGATAAAATACTCTTAAATATGGTTAATTCAGAAACACTATCACAGAAAACAGTAGGGCAGATTGTTGCCGAAGATTACAGAGCTGCACAGGTATTCAGATCTTATGGTCTTGATTTTTGCTGTGGCGGAAAAGTATCACTAGAGAAAGCCTGTACTAAAAAGGGCTTGGATTTAAATAAAATTGAAACCGATCTGAATGCACTTGATTTAGATACCGGTGAGAATCATAATTACAATGACTGGTCGCTGGACTTTCTGGTGGATTATATTGTTAACAACCACCATAGTTTTGTGCGGAAAATGTTGCCGGAAATTGATTTTTATGCAGAAAAAGTAGCACGGGTTCATGGCCAAAGAGATCCTGAATTGCTTGATATTCTTCAGAATGTACGGTTGCTGAGGAGTGAGATGCTCGGACACCTTCAAAAAGAAGAGGAGGAACTGTTTCCCCAGATTAAAGAGCTGGTTCAGGAACAGAAAAAGGGATCGGTAAAAGAGGCTATCGTTGAAGCCCTGGAAGACGAGCATGATAAGGCCGGTGATTTAATGGCCAAGATCGAAGAACTAACCCAAGGCTTTAACCCGCCGGAAAATGCTTGCGCTTCATACCGCGTACTGTTCCAGAACTTGGCAGGCTTCCAGCAGGATTTACACAAGCATGTACATCTGGAAAATAACATTCTGTTTCCAAAAGCTTTGGAACTTGAGCAACGGTTAAATTGATAGCTAAGGGTGGTTGGTTTATAAACCACCCTTTTTTATTTCGCTTCATTCGCTCTTCACAAATGTAGTGTATTGTAGATTGAGGTTGATCGTTTTACCCCCTCCGCTAACAAGCAATAAACTAATTCCTATGCAAAATTCTCTACACACTTTTTCTATTCCTGTAATGGGGACGGGCCATTCAATCGATTCACCTATCAGAGTTGCTCCGTATGGCATCAATTCTGTTATTTCAATAGTGGATGATCTGCTGATTGAACGTATCCGAAAGCATTATGCTACTCTTTTTGAGCTTCCCTATGAGAATATTCCTCGGAATGCCGAAGATGGCAGGGCTCGCCGTATTACCGCATACCTCGATCTGGTTCATGAGATTATGAATCAAAAATTTGAGGATATAAAAAAGCAGCCTTTTTTCTGGAAGAATGAAAAGTCCAGGTATTTCGAAATGCTCCCCGATTCTTCTGATCTCAAGAAAAAGTATCAGAAATTGGTAGAAATGGCTTCAGGATCTATACGCGATTCTTTCGCATCAGAGCTTACCAATGAGATGAGGCCGGGCTCAATAGATGTAAATATTATGTCGAAAGTGGATGGCTTTAGTTTCCCAAAAAGCGGCCAGCCGATGACAGCAGAATACAGCGATGGCAGTGCTGCACTTCGGGGATATGCAAACAGCCAACTTTCCTCCAGTCTTATTCTCTCAGCCGGTTTCAATCCCCGTCTATATAACTACCTGGCGGAGTTCGAAGACTTCTATCGGGACGTAAAAGGACAGATCAAAAAGAAAATTATTCTGAAGGTGAGTGATTTTCGGTCCGCATTGATACAGGGAAAATACCTGGCAAAAAAGGGGTTGGAAATATTTGAATATCGTATTGAGTCTGGCTTAAACTGTGGGGGACACGCATTCGCCTCCGATGGGTATTTATTGCCGTCCTTACTCAAAGAATTCCGTGAGAAGAAAGAGATGTTGAGTTCTTCCATTCAGCCATTGATTGAAAAATTTTATGAAGAAGAACGAGGCCGGGGGTTTAACAGTGAATGGGCCGATAATCACCCCAGAATTACCGTACAGGGTGGAATTGGTACCAGCGGTGAAGCAAGGCGTTTACTGGAAGATTTTGAAATGGATGCCACCGGATGGGGGAGTCCGTTTCTGATGGTTCCTGAAGCTACAACGGTTGACGAGCCAACTATGCAACTTCTGCAAGAGGCCAAAGAAGAGGACCTGTATCTGTCGGGAGTTTCACCTCTGGGTGTTCCTTTCAACAATGTGAAAAATACGGGTTCGGCAAAATGGCATCAAAAGCGAATAGAAAAAGGCAAACCCGGCTCGCAGTGCCCAAAAGGCTTTTTGGAGTCCAATACGGAATTTACTGAGAACCCGATTTGTACAGCCTCAACGCAATACCAATTGCTGAAGATTGACCAGATTAATCAAAGTGAAGTATCTGACGATTTAAAAGCAGAGCAACGGGAGAAAGTGCTTGATAAAGCTTGCCTTTGTGACCACCTGGGAAATGGAGCTTTAATTACGTTGGGAATTTTGAAGCCGGGTCGGGCACCACAAGCAATTTGTCCCGGCCCGAACATTGCATGGTTTAATCGGCAATACAGCCTTCAGGAGATGGTTGCTCATATCTATGGCAAAATTGACTCGTTGGTGCCGGCAGAACGCCCTCATATGTTTGCTAAAGAATTGGTGATGTATGTGGATTATTTTGAGGAGTTGATCAACCAGAGCGAAAGTCCCGCCGACGATCTTAGAAAACTGACTCGCTTTAAGAAAAACCTGGAAGATGGAATGGCATACTGCCTTGAGATTTCAAAGGGGCAGGCTTATGAGTATGAGAATCTTGAATCGATTACCAGGACAGTGGAAGAACAGAGTAAGCGGTTAGCAGAACTCTTTGAGTCTTTTCAGTCTTCTGCGTTAGTTTTTGCTTAAAGAAACATCCCCCTATGCCTTTAATAACTCGTTTGTTTCTAAAAACCGGGATGGTTTACTTTTTAGGAGCGTTATTGGTTGGGGTAATCCTTCAGGTTGATTCCCTGGGGATTCCCAACCTGGTTCCCACGTTCTGGCACATGTTAATGGTGGGGTGGATAACCCAAATTATTATGGGCGTTTCGTTGTGGATGTTTCCGGGCCGGATCAAAGAAGAGAGCTTTCAAAATCAAAAATGGGCGTGGCTTACTTATGCATTTCTAAACCTGGGATTGATTTTGAGGTTCATCTCTGAACCGATGATTATTCTCTCTGAAGGATATCATTGGAAGATTCTGCTCGTTATTTCAGCTATTCTTCAGTTTGGGGCTGTACTTTGCTACGTAACTGAAATCTGGCCCCGGGTACTTTCAAAAGCACAACGTCGCAAAAAGAAGAAAAGCTCAAGGTGATATGACATTCCCATCGCGCTTGCTGATTAAGAGTTCACTCATTTGTCTGCTATTTGGTGCATTTCTTGGTGCGCTGATGTTAATCAATAAAGCGTTGAATATTGATCCTGAAATTTGGGCACTTCTTCCGGCTCACATCGAGCTGATGATATTCGGCTGGATCATCCAGTTTACTCTGGGAGTGGCTTACTGGATTTTGCCCCGATATCTTAAGGGGGAAGCGAGGGGTAATCGCTTTGTTGCTTACCTTATGGTAGCGGCTTTAAACCTTGGAATCTGGTTAATGGTTTTTGCAGAATTAACCACAGCCGGTGATTATATACACATTGTTGCACGAGGGCTTGAGTTTTTAGCTGTAGTATTGTTTATCAGCCTGCACTGGAAAAGAATTGTAAGCTTTAACAAAAATAGGCATTAAAGCTTATCGATAACCTGCTTCAGCATATTCTGTACATCCTTAGCAACATCACCTAAGTCTGCGTTTTCAATAGCCTGCATGGAGGCAATAGGGTCAACGGCAGAAACTTCTACCTCTCCGTTTTCGTGTTCCTGAACGATGACATTACAGGGGAGCATTAATCCAATATGACCTTCAGCTTGCAAAGCTTTATAAGCATTTGGAGGATTACATGCGCCGAGGATTTTGTATTTCCGAAAATCTACATCGAGCTTCTTTTTAAGTGTTTCCTTAATGTCGATTTCAGTGAGAACACCAAAGCCTTCTTCTTTTAAAACGGCCGTAGTTTTCTCAATTGCATCGTCAAAAGAAAGATTGAGTTTCTTGCTGAAATGATAAGACATTGTATCTAAGATTTGAGTTTGGATTTATTAATTCAACACGACTATTGTCACCTTTGGTTCCAGTATAATTTCTGTTTTTACAGACCGGGATATAAGACATGCTTCTTCAGCCTTTTCCAGAATTCGATAAGCCTTATCTCTGGCTTTTTCATCCGTAATAACCAGGTTTGGCTTCAAGTAAACCTCTTTCATCACATACCTGCCATCTACTTTTGCCATAACGCCTGTTGATTTAACATCCAGAGAATCGTAATCGAGTTTGGAATATTCCGCTATAGCTGCAAAAGTAGTCATAAAACAACTGCTTATAGAGGAAATAAAAAGATGTTCAGGAGACCAGATTCCTTCAACCCCTCCCGGGAACTCGGGTGGTGTGGCTACTTCAATTTGGTCATCTAGTTTGTCAGAACTCAATACTCCAATACGACCGTGTTCCCATTTCAGATCCACGTCATATAAATGCTTATCGGCCATCATGATTGCTCCAGTTTTTGTTCAATAATTTGTTTCAGCTGCGGCATTTGTACCACACCCGCTTGTTGCCAGAGTATTTGTCCTTTATGAAAAAGGATAAGGTTTGGTATGCCCCGAACCTGGTATCGAATAGCCACATCCGGATTTCGCTCAGTATCAATTTTGATGATTTTGATAGCGTCACCCATTTCTGATTTCAGTTGTTTTAGAATAGGAGGCATCATCTTACAGGGAGCACACCAGTCGGCATAGAAGTCAACCAATACGGGTGTATCTTCTTTAATCAGTTCAGAAAATGGTTTCTTTTGTGTGTTGTTGCTTTCCATAACGTTCTATTTAATCTCGGTGAAACCCGGTTCTTCGGTTTTTTCCAATGATGGGTTTTCATCAAAGGGTATTGCACAGGATTGGGAAACCATACAGCCTTTATTGGTTAATGCTTGAAAGAGAAAAAAAGCCGATAACATCCCGGTTATAATTTCCTGATCAATAATGGCAAGGGTGATAAAAAACAAACCAATACCAAGAGCCACCCAGCGCATAGTATGCCAGTTCGTGAATAATGTAATTTTGCTGTTCATAGTTATATATAGTCTTTTTTTATGAAGACTATGTTAACCTGAATCCGGAAAGAAGAGGAAGTTGTTATAACAAGTAGGCGAGTGTATCCTGCTAAGATCCACACACATTATTTAACTAAAAAATATGTTGAAAGAAGAGGGTTATTCTTTTATACCCTTTACGCCAGCTACCTTCAGGCAGAGAGTTAGTGTTATTCCGTAGGCAAGGTGCATAAATAGTCCGGCCATAATCATCAATCCGGGGAACCAGGTGTTTGTATAAAAAACTCCGAAATTTTCTCCGGCGGCCATGGAAACAAAAGGTGAAATTACAACACCAGCAACTACAGAAATAAGAACACCATAAATTAAGCCCTGAACAATCCATTTTCCCGGAATTCGCTGCTGGAGAAAAGACACCCAGATTAGAGCCAGTAAAATTCCCCCAACATTGTATGCCAGGTTTCCAAAAATGATATGATAAGGATCACCCGGCAAGGAATGGTTAAAACTCTCTGTTAAGATGAATCCAATGTCTATAGCCGGAAAACCAATACCTCCTAAAAGAAAAGCAATCATAGCCATCACAAAAGTGGCAATAAACCCGGAAATTACGGTGCGAAAAAAGATGGAAGAGCTCATAATAATTCAGATTATTTATTTTTGAACCAACGTCGGATTATACTAAAGTTTTATCTCTCACACTTCTTACAATTTAGTTCGGTGCCTAGCCTGGATTTTCGTCCTTGTTTTGTTATTACCCAGGGCCTTAGCTGCCAGGGCGGGTTGTGGCGTACATGCTGATTATGACCGCATTTTAATTCTGCCACCCAGTCATTATTCTCATCTTTATGAAATCCTGTAATTGGCTGCTTCATCAGTAGGTTAGTGAACTTTAGATGGGTTACAAGTATAAAAAAACTATTTAAGACATCTTCATCTTAAATTCACAATACTCGGTTATCATAAGTGAAAAGGTTTTTTACGAATAAATAAAAGACAAAATAGTCTTAAAACTTTAATTCAAATATACAATACTATGAAAGTCTCAAAATTAATGCTGTCCACATTGTTTGGTTTATTATTTACCGGTTTGGCATTAGCTCAAACAGCCGAGTATACACTGGATGGAATGACATTCGGTATGCCAGAAGCAGAAGTATTCACGGAAGATTACGACGGTCCTCCAGTAGTTGGAGAATACGTAACCATGTTACCCAACTTAAAGCCTCTTGACTATGAAGGTAACAAGCATCACGAGGTACGAATCGATATCATAGTTCAGGAAATTGAAGTGGCTGAAGGAGTCCGCTACAGAGCCTGGACTTTTGGAGGAACGGTTCCCGGGCCCGTATTACATGTGAAAGAAGGGGATCGCATCACTTTCTACATGAAAAACCGCTCCGATGAGGAAGTGACAATCACTGAGCCTTCAAAAGGTGGATCACCGTTCATGCAGCAGGTGGCAGAGAATAACTACCAGAAGAACAAGCCGGGCATTATGCCTATGCCACATTCCATGGATTTCCATGCTGGTACCGTAGCTAAAGATGACAAATGGAGAACCATAGGGCCGGGCGAAACCATCAAGTTTGACTGGATTGCTAACTATGCGGGTTCTTATATCTACCATTGTGGTACTCCTAGTGTTCTCATGCACACAGCGATGGGGCAACATGGTGTGGTAGTCGTTTCACCTAAAGACGGATACCCAACTGATTATGAAGTTGACCGTGAGTATGTAGTGGTTCAATCCGAGTACTACCTGGAAAAAGGTCCCGGCGAATTGTATCAGTATGACTTTGAAGGTGCTTCAAATCGACAGCCTTCCCACGTTGTATTTAATGGACACCAAACCATTATGCACGACCAGCCACTGAAAGCCAATGCCGGCGAACGAGTACGTTTCCACTTCTCCAATAACGGACCAAGCGGAACCTCCAGCTTCCACGTAATTGGTGGCATCTTTGACCGGGTTTGGATTGAAGGACATCCATTCAACGAAATGCGTGGAATGCAGACTGTACTAGTAGGAGCTTCCGGCTCAGCAACTTTGGACATGATTGTACCTGAAGAAGGCAAGTACATCCTGATTGACCACGAGTTTGCCGATGCAGAATTAGGCGCAACCGGAACATTGAAAGCAGGCCCTAAACAGGAAAAGTAAAACGGAGAAACCGGTGTAGCTGAAAAGCTCACTGATTTGAAAATCTGAATAGTAGATACTGTAAGGGCGAATTCAGTTCGTCCTTACAATTTTTCAAAAAAGAAAGAAAACGATGAGATCCCAAAAGAACATACACCGCTTAAAAAATTGGGCCCTGACCGGTATAGTTGGCTTATTGGTTAGTTTGTTGAATCCGGTGATGGCACAACAAGAGCGGGTATTGATTCCGGCGGGATCTTTTCATTCTATCCTACCCGAAGTTAAGGGTGAGCCCATTTCAGTCGATTCTTTTTATATAGACAAAACAGCCGTTACAAACGAAGATTTTTTGGCCTTTATTCAAGAAAATGAGAATTGGCAAAGGGAGAAAGTACCAGCTGTATTTACAGCTCAAAACTACCTTCAGCACTGGCAGGAAAGTCTCAATCCCGGTTTTGATAAAATCGGTGAAAATCGTCCGGTTACTCATGTATCCTGGTTTGCGGCTAATGCTTATTGCTCTGACAAAGGAGGAAGATTACCTACCCTTAACGAGTGGGAATACTCGGCTCAGCTCATGGATTTTGAATCGATACAGGAGATGAATCGGTTCAGTACAGAACTAATTGGCTGGTATTCCAGTGTAGATGCGAAGAATACCAAGGCGGTTGGTTCAACACAGATCCAAAACAGACACGGCGTGCAGGATCAGTTTGGGCTGATCATGGAGTGGGTTGAAGATTACAAGCCCATTATTGCTGATGAACTTTCCCTGGATTGCGGGACCGTTGGCAGATTACAGCAACTAGGCAATATATATAGTTATGCAGCTTCTATTCGATATATCACCCGAATGAGTTTTAACCCCAAAACAACAACCGGTATGGTAGGTTTTAGATGTGCGTACAATATCGATCATCCCGAATCCTCTTCAAATACACAGCTATGAAAACGTTATTAATTTTATCTGCTTTATTATTGAGCTCGTTGAACCTGGTTGCTCAGCATCATCACGGAAAAGATGCCACGCTGAAGGCTGAAAAAGTTTCTGAGCATTCACTTTATCATTTAGATGCAGAATGGGTTACGCACCGGAATGAGTCTATTTCACTGAGTCAGTTTAAGGGTGAGCCGGTTGTAATCGTCATGTTTTATGGCAACTGCACCCAGGTTTGTCCCATCTTGATCAGAGATACCTGGCGTTTGTACAGTGCGTTAGATAAATCAATGAGGACTTCAGTTAATGTATTAGCCGTTTCATTTGATACAGAAAACGATACGCCGGAAGTACTAAAAAAATATGCTGAGTACGAACAGCTTGATATCGAAGGCTGGCATTTTGTAACAACTAAAGATGTGGATATACGAAGTCTGGCTATGATGTTAGGCGTTCAATACGTTAAAAAGAGTGATGGTGAATTCGCACATTCCAATCTGGTAACGGTCCTTGATCCGGAAGGGAAAGTGGCGGTCAGAGTGGAAGGGTTGAATCAGCCAATGGCATCTGCAGCGCAGAGCATAGAAGAAATGATCAAGAGTATTTCAATACAATGAAGACTCTGATTTTCATAGTGATTCCGCTTATTCTCTATAGTGGTGAAACTTTACATGCACTTCAAATTACCCCTTCCGATACGTTGGTAGTGGAAGTAACGGGAACCGGCACAGATGCGAAGTTTGTGCCGGCTCTTATTCAGGTTAATGCCGGTGATGTAATTCGGTTTGAAGTACTTGAAGGAATGCACACAGTTACAGCTTATCACCCGGATAACCGCCGACCATTGCGTATTCCTGATGCTGCATCTTCTTTTGATTCGGGAATGCTCAATAAAGGTGATGTTTGGCTTCTCAAAATAGATGAGAAAGGAGTTTATGATTACTTTTGTATGCCTCATGAGCGACTGGGACATGTGGGGAGAATCCTTGTCGGAACTAAAGAAGCCTCAGCTGAATATGACAATTCATTGATACCCAAAGAAGCTGCGCGGATATTCAGTATGTATTGGAAAAAAAAGCAGCAGAAGAAATAGAATTGGGTTAAAGATTAATTGCCAATTCTAGGATTTGTACCAAAGGTTGATTAACGAAAAATAGAATCAGCAGACCAACAGATAGTATAGTGTGCAATCCAATAGTAAGGAGAAGGTAAATTGCAGTGCCTTGCCCCATGCCCCGGGAAATATCAAAAGCTGAAATGTTGAAAGCTCCAAACCAAATCAGCACAAATAAAGCACCAAAAGTCAGGATATAGGTAAGCCCAAATCCTGTAACAAAAAGCGTAACCAAAATTGTTGCAGTAAGGAAATCGAGAAAGAAAGTTCCTGCATAAAGATTCACAGCCTGGCTAAAGTGTTCGAGGTTTTTAGCTGGCAGGTAAAGCCAAAGCAGGGCAATTGACTGAACTACCAGAGTCAATAATACCCCAAAAACAAAGAATGAAGCATAATTAGCGCCCACGATTGCAAGTGATGGCATGTGGTGGTAAAAAGCATCAAGCCCTGCATCACTTATTGATGAGTTGGCCAGAATGTAGAATACTATTCCAGAAAAAACAGCATGCATCGCCATTAGAGAAATTCCTCCTGTTATCGCTCTCTCTCTGTAATGAAGGATGTCATCCACAAAAAACCGATGTGCAAGAAAGTACCGTAAAAGCATAGGCCTTAGGTAGGGCAGGGTTTTAAACAAGATAGCTAAAGTAACCCAAAGTAGTACTAACAGTAGAATCATCCAACTCTGTGACTCGCCGGATTCATCGGATTCAGGCAATGGTACTTGCCACTGATTGTTCTCACTATACAATAAAAGGCTTTCTGAGAATTCAGGATAAGAAACCAAAGCTTCATCCAGCCACTTTGAGTTTACAAAGAAGACAAGCCCGGAATTTTGGTTTACTTCTTTACTAAAAATGGTGTTAAAAGAAACAATGTCACTAAAATGGAAAGCAGAGTCTGAATACAGTGTAGCAAAAGGCTTTGTCGGGGCGTTTAAATAGTACCAGTTTTCATTGGCGTAAAAATAAAACTCTTTATTGGACCTGATTGAAAGTGAGTCGAGAATGGGAGAAAAAGAATCCGCAAAATCAGGATGGAAAGTTTGGCTGTTTTTAAGTAGCCCAATTGCTGCTACATTAAGGTATGACCGGTAATAATCGGCAGTTTCGCCAAATTGCTGAAGCAGATTTGTTTGTTTTTGCTGGATCTCGCTTATCGTAAGAAAAGGCTTGTCCAGTTGAACCAGGATTGTAAAAGGCGTATCCCTGAGTAAAGATAAAGTTTCAGTATTAACCGGATGATTCAGCTGTATATAATCGATACCATGAGCCGCATAGATATCCAGTTTGGCTTTTGCTTCTGATGTATCAACTGGATTATCCCATAAAATGCCAAGAGAGGGCTGCTGTGCCACACTTTTCACTGAAATCCCCACAAAGAGGAATATGAAGCTTAACAGAAAAAGATATGTGGCCTTTGCGTTCACTCAGGCTGCAACTTCAGCTCCGTAATACTCAGTCAGCGTAGTTTTCTGGATAGGACGTGCAATTAATGTGGCTGAAGTAGCATCCATGACTTCTACTTCTACATAATCACCTGGTTCAAAATCCTTACGATCGAAAACACACATTTTATTGGTGTCGGTACGTCCGCTCATCTGATCATCAGATCGCTTGCTGGTTCCTTCTACTAATACAACATGCCGGCGTCCGATTTCATCCTGGTTTCTTCTTTCCTGAATGTTCATTTGCTGATTTATAATTTCCGTCAGACGACGCTTTTTGACCTTTTCCGGTACGTTATCTTCATATTTTCGGTAGGCCAGGGTCCGCTCGCGTTCCGAGTAAGCGAACATGTAAGCGAGGTCGTATTCAACTTCAGCCATCAGGGATAGTGTTTGCTGATGTTCCTCCTCAGTTTCATCACAGAAACCTGCAATGATATCCGTGGAAAGTGAAACACCTGGTATGATGGACTTCATGTTGCTGATAAGCTCCAAATACCCCTCTCTCGTATAAGGTCTGCGCATACGCTCCAGCATGCTGTCACTGCCAGCCTGAGCTGGAATATGAATGTAGTTGCATAGATTCGGTCGTTCTGCAATTAAATGCAGCAGATCGTCCGGGAAGTCTTTCGGATGGGGAGAAGAGAAGCGGAACCGCATTTCCGAATCTACTTTACTTGCTTTGTCCATCAATTTTGTGAACGTGTTTTCTCCATCCAGGTAGGAGTTCACATTCTGCCCTAACAGAGTTACTTCTTTATATCCTTCGTCGCTAAGCTGTTTAATTTCTTTAAGGATGGATTCCATCGGACGACTGCGTTCACGTCCACGGGTAAACGGTACCACACAGAATGAACACATGTTGTCACAACCACGCATGATAGAAACAAAGGCATTCACTCCATTACCAGTGGTTCTGACAGGAGCAATGTCGGCATAGGTCTCTTCCAGTGAGAGCAACACATTTACGGCCTTACGTCCGTCTTCTACTTCCTGCAGGAGGCGGGGGATATCACGGTAGGCATCAGGACCAACAACAATATCTACCAGATGCTCCTGCTCGATGATTCTGTCCTTGATGCGCTCGGCCATACATCCCAACACGCCCACTGTGAGCTCACCATTCTCTTTTTTTATGGATCGGAGTTCTTTGAGTCGGTTCCAGACTTTGGTTTCTGCATTTTCACGGATAGAGCAGGTATTTACCAGAACTACGTCTGCACTTTCTGCTTCATGAACAGGCTGCATGCCTTCTTCAAGTAAAATGGAATTCACGATCTCAGAATCCGCAAAATTCATCTGACAACCGTAAGTCTCTATATAAAATTTCTTGTCTTTCACTGCGCTAGAATTTTATGAATTCAAAATATACAAATTATTCATCCGAAGGACTATCAGGCCAAACTTCCGGGTGATCTCTCCAGCTTGAAAGCAGATCCAGATCATCTCCATCAATAACACCCTTTTCAACGGCTACGTTAACCAGTGTTTTGTAGTCGGTGAGAGTATAGACCGGAACGTTGACATCACTGAATTTTTTAGAAGCTTTATCGAAGTCATATGTAAAAATCGAAAGTACAGCATCCACTTTTGCCCCCACAAACTTCAGAGCTTCAACTACTGAAATTGCCGATCCGCCAGTTGAAATCAAATCTTCAATTACTACGGTAGACTCTCCTTTTTTAACGCCACCTTCAATTTGGTTACCCATGCCATGTGCTTTCGCCTTGGCCCGTACATACGCCATCGGTTTATTGAGGTTTGAGGCCACCCAGGCTGCATGTGGAATCCCGGCTGTTGCTGTACCGGTAATAACGTCTACATCAGAAAATTTTTCCTGGATGATTGATGTGAATTCATTTTCAATTTCATTTCGTATTTCCGGATATCGCAAGGTAAGCCGGTTATCGCAGTAGATAGGAGAGTTCCATCCTGATGTCCACGTGAATGGATCATTGGGGCGAAGAACTACGGCGTTAATTTCAAGCAAATGAGCTGCCAGCTCACGTGCAAATGAGTTATTGAGTATCATAAGTCTTTTAAATTCTGTTATTGGTACCGCTGCGATGAGTGAATTTTATACCATCCCAAATATATTTGGCCAGACAAAAATAAGGGTTTTTAAGCACAGAAGCGCATACAATCCTGCTAATAAATCATCAACAAAAATTCCCCACCCTCCGGGCATATCCTGCATCTTTTTTACTCCTAATGGCTTTAAAAGGTCAAAAAAGCGAAAGAGCACAAAACCCGTTAACAGAATGATAATATGATCTTCCGGATTACCCGTTAATCCTATAGTTAGAAACGTGAGCGATTGACCGGCCCATTCATCCATCACCAGCAAGCCCGGGTCTTTGTCATATTTTTCTTCAAAGTAGCCAGCTACCCATATGCAGATCAGGCAACTCACCGTTACGATAAGTAAAATCAGCCAGGTTGAGTTAAGCTGAAGAATAAAATAAAGGGGAAATAGCATCACAAAACTACCTGCTGTTCCGGGTGTTTTAGGGAATAAACCCGAATAGCATCCGGTTCCAAGAAAAAACTTTAAGGCATTCACGAGTGTTGGTCTTGTGCTTTAAATAATTGGCTGTTGCTCCAAATGTATTCAACACCAGAGTAAACTGTTAGTGCCGTTACGAACATCATGGCATAGAAAAGTACGCCGGAATTAAAGAATTGAGCGGCTAAATCAGCAAACTCAATGTCTGCTTGCTTGAATACTCCCAATAACAAAACGGTGTATAGAAACAGCATTTGCACCATTGTTTTAGCTTTAGCTGTAAACCGGGTTTTCATGGTAATTTTCTTACGTCCTGCATATAACCTGAGTGCAGTTACAAACACATCCCTCACCACAATTACAATAACGGCCCACCAGGGGAATTGGGATACATCCAGAAAAGGAAGGCAAAAGAAGCCTGCAAAAGTGAGAAATTTATCAGCCAGAGGATCGATAAAAACCCCAAAATCACTTTCCAATTCATAATAACGGGCAATTTTGCCGTCAAAATAATCGGTTACAGCTGCGGTGGCAAAAACAGCAACACTGAGCGAGCGCCAGATTAGTTCGTCTTGTATATACATGAACAGGAAAATAGGAGCCAGTACCATCCGGATGGTACTTAATATGTTGGGGATGTTTTTCATCTGCGATAATTCAGTCTTTCAGTGACCGCCAAACTTACTAAGTAATTCAGACGATAACATCATAGATTTTTGAGAGCTGGGCTTAGTTACAAGGTGTTAGATTTAGTATGTATTCTATTCACTAAATCTAACACCTAAAACCTTGTCCCTTTAAATAACTGTGGAAATTGGGTTGGCTAATACGGAATTTACGCCCCATGAAAGCACAGATCATCTCCATCGGCAACGAGCTTCTTATTGGCGATACGGTAAACACCAACGCATCCTGGCTGGGTGAATTTTTGACCGGACTTGGATTTGAAGTTGCTCAGGTTCTGACGATATCTGACGACCTCGATCTTATCAAAAAGTCTATAAAAACATCTATGCAGGAATCAGAGGTTGTTATATGTACAGGAGGGTTAGGGCCTACACATGACGATATGACCAAAAAGGCTGTTGCAGAGTTATTTGAAGTAGGTTATAAGCTTGATCAGAAAACACTGGACTATATTAAATCCATTTTTAAAAAAAGAAATATTCCATTTTCAAAGTCGAATTATAGTCAGGCGGAAGTGCCTGAAAATG
Source organism: Gracilimonas sp. (assembly GCF_040218225.1). Lineage (NCBI taxonomy): Bacteria > Pseudomonadati > Balneolota > Balneolia > Balneolales > Balneolaceae > Gracilimonas > Gracilimonas sp. The sequence goes on along the minus strand of NZ_JAVJQO010000008.1, from coordinate 706,031 downwards.
CTGAAGTCCTTTTCAATAAGGCGGGCACGGCTCCGGGCATGTGGTTTGAAGCGGGAAGTTATCTCGCTGTTCTTCCCGGTGTACCTTATGAGATGGAGCACCTGATGAAAAAGTGTGTAGCTCCTAAACTAAGAGAGGTTTTTGGGAATATTGGCTTTCTATACTCTCATTATATTAAAACAGCAGGTGTTGGTGAAAGTACACTAAGTGATCAGGTTCTGGGCGATTTATCAGGATATTTTGAGAATGGTGTGAGCCTGGCCTTTTTACCTTCTCCAGGAGGTGTTACACTTAGACTGAACGGGAGCGGTTCAACCAAAGAAGAGGCACAGGAAAACCTTAAAAAACTTACAGAAGTTATTTACCAAAAAGCGGGTAAGTATATTTACGGTGAAGGAAAAGACTTCTCAATCAGTGAAGCCGTTGGGAAATTATTGAAAGAAAGAGGATTAAAAATAGCTGTAGCTGAAAGTTGTACTGGTGGACTTATTGCAAACACATTTACGGATGTGGCCGGAAGCAGTGATTATTTCGATGGTGGTATAGTCTCATATGCAAATCATGTGAAGGTAAAGCAAGTGGGTGTTTCTCAGCAGAGTTTGGACTCTGTAGGTGCGGTAAGTAAAGAAGTTGCACTGCAAATGGCCAAAGGTGTTGCCAAAACTTTAGGTACAGAAATTGGGATTTCAACTACAGGAATTGCCGGCCCCGGCGGAGGGACAGAGGAAAAACCAGTGGGTACCGTTTGGATGGGTTTCTATCAAAACGAAGGTGAACATTTTGCGATAAAAGCTATGTTTACCAAAGATCGACTCATTAACAAAGAAAGAACTAAAATGGTACTTCTGGAAATTACCCGCAGAGTGCTCAAAGGCATTGAAACCATGCCGTATGATCTAAAAAAGCAATTTTCTTGAAGAAACTGACAGGCCTCCATATTATTTTTCTGATGCTTTGGTTTCCTGTGCTGGGACAAGTTTCTGATTCTACGGCCGTAGATTCATCTCAAGTTCAGGTTAGTAACCCAGATTCGCTGAGAACTACCCCCCGGGATACAACCCTGCAGAAAAAGGAAAAGAAACCAGAGCCAGGTCAGATAACCCCGTGGATAGAACATAACACACTTGGTTCCACTCAGATTACCAACGACAGCCTTATGCGCTGGCAAATATGGCCAAATTGGGGAGATTATCAGGCGTATAGGCGCGATGTGATTTCATACAGGCAAGGTACTAATGGTCGTGTTGATGCTTTTCATATAAATGGATATCAGCCTTATGAGCAGCGGCTTGAGATGGAAGGCCTCTCGCTGAATAACCCAATTACCGGACTGCCAAATTACAACCTGATACCCCATCGTAAAATTGGAGTTGCTACAGAGTCATTTGAAGGAAATTACTATTCTGATATTCGGCTACGGGATTATTACATCATTAAACCCATTAGCTATCTGAACTATGATGAAGCGAGTGGTGCTTACCGAAACCTGGAATTTTTGGTAGCCCAGAATTTTTCTGAACAAACCAATTTGGAGCTTTCATATTGGGATCGCAGGGGAGGAGGATATTATCCAAACAGTAATATAGAAGGGAGTCAGGTAGTAGGGCGTGTTTATCATCACCTGAATGACCGCTTTCTGATTAGAGGGATGTACCTGCGAAATCAACTTAATAATGACGAACCATTCGGATATAACGTAGGGAACCCATCAACTTTTCCTTTTGATGAATTTACTTCTGCCCCGAATAGCTTTAATGGTAATTCAGAGTATACAAGATGGGATTTGATTGGAGGAATTTATCACCGAAAAGACACGGCTTCTGCTGAGGATGGCGGATTTGAACTTTCTATAACCAACAACAAAAAAGATCTTCGTTTTACAGGAGATACTCTTGGATGGGAGCTAAGAGCTGTAGGAGGTAATATTTTTAAAGAATTTATCTTTAATGACCTGACAATACGTGGAGAAATAGAGGCGCAAAATTATTCTATAGAAAATAACTCTGCACTCTCAGAAAACTCCTGGAATGAAGTAAATGGAGAAGCTTCCATTGGATATCAAGTTATTACTAACCTCGAGTTATACAGTAAAGCTAGATTCAAAAAACGTAGTGATGGGTATTCAGGTCATGATCTCAGTATAGGAGTGAATTCACTAATTTCGAATAAGCTTAGGGTTAATGTTAGTGCTGCAAGTTATAGCCAAATACCTACCATGCAGGCTTTATACTGGCAATCAAAAAGCTATACAGGAAACGTAGATCTTGAAAATGAGAGCGGGATTTCTACAGCTGGAAGTGTTGACTTTAATCTTATTCCAGGCCTTACATTTGGTGTTTCAGGCAGATTTAAATCTTCCGATAAAGCTACTTTTTTAAATCCTGATAGTTCATTCTCAAATAGTGATAAGATTGAACAGTTGAGCGGAATGGTGTTTGGCCGTTTTGAGAATCATCGGTTTGAAATTGAGAGCTCAGCTGCATTACAGCAGTTTAGATATGAGAATCCTGAAAGTAATCTGGCCGGGCTTAATCATCAAAGTCAGGTTTTATGGCTTAGGAACTCAGCATTTGTGAAAGGATATGTATTTGATCGGGCCGCCTATCTTAAAATTGGCATAAAAACCTTATTATCACCTCTGTTTTATTCAGCCCGAACATACAATACCGAATTAAGCTATTGGCAGGGAAATAGTACCTATCAGGAGCTCCCACCGTTCTTTCGACTGGATGGGGAACTTTCGGCCAGGGTTAGAGGAATAATGGTTGTACTAAGGTGGGAAAATGCGCTTGACGGATTAGGTCAGTCGGGCTACTTTGAAGCAGCCGGATTTCCGATGCCGCCACGACGTTTAATTGTAGGAATAAGAGCACAATTCAGAAATTAATATGAGTCTAAAATACATTGTTAAAGAAGGATTTACAGGAATAAAAAGAGCCAAGCTTGCGGCTACAACATCTATACTTTCCCTGTTTATCGCGGTGCTTTTATTGGGTGTTCTAACAAGGATTGGATTTAATATCTATAGTCAGGCTATGTCTATCAAAGATATGATAGAAGTGGAAGTCTTTTTATTTGATGTAGACGAACGAACTACCAACCAAATCAGGCAGGAGTTAGAAAGTGAGGAATTGGTTAGGGAAGTTATGTATATCTCAAAAGACAGTGCATCAGCTATAATGCGAAGAGAATTTGGAACGGGTGTGGAAGAACTTGCTGAGCTCAATTTTCTTCCGGCTTCATTTCGTCTGAGTGTGGATACAGATGTCGGGGCAGATAAGATAGAAACGATGGTATCTCAGTTAAGAAATTTACGTGGGGTTGATGAAATTGAATACAACGCAGCTTTGCTCAGAGTGATGGAATCTAATCTGAATACATTCACTTTAATTGGCGGAGGTATTGGATTCCTGATTCTTTTGGCAGCCTTGATTCTCGTTTATAATACCATCCGGCTCACCATATATGCTAAACGTGATTTGATACGAGCCATGAAATTGGTTGGGGCCACAAACAAGTTTATCCGAAGTCCATTTATTGTAGAAGGTATTTTGCAAGGGTTGATTGCGGGTACAATGGCAGTTGTCTGTGTATTTTTTATCTTCGAATTTGCCATTCCATTTTATCTCGCTGACTTAGGAACACTTAGCTGGCCATTTGGAAGATGGTACTTTTTAGTAAGTGCTATGGTCGTACTTTCGTTACTAATGGGCTGGTGGGGTAGTCGTTGGGCGGCACGCCGGTTTATACAAGAGACTTATATCTCAGGCTGATCAGATTTAATTTATATAAAACTCATTTATGCAATTTTTAGAACACAAGCCCCTTTTCCTTGTCTTTACTTTCTTATTTATAATCAGTTGTAAGACAACGGAGCCTGTAAGTGAAGTTACTCCCTCTAGCAAGGAAAGCACGTCTCCTTTGGCAGCTGCATTCGATTCCTCAGCAGTCTTTAAAAGTAACTTTACCGGATTTGTTTTATATGACCCGGAAGAGGATACCACGCTTTTTCACAGGAATTCTGATAAGTATTTCACCCCGGCATCCAACACAAAACTGTATACTTTTTTTGCTTCTCTTAAACAATTGCCCGACTCGTTACCAGCTCTTGATTATATCATAAGCGGAGACTCTCTCATTTTTTGGGGAACCGGTGACCCAACTTTTCTTCACCCGGATTTTAATGATTCTACGGCATTTAATTTTCTAAAAGAGAGCCTATATGATCTGTACTACTCGGATAATCACTATGAAGATGAATTACTTGGTCCCGGTTGGGCATGGGGCGACTATCAGTACTATTATTCTACAGAGAAGAGTCCCTTTCCAATGTATGGTAATGTGGCGGAGATTGAAGTTCAGGAAATAAATCAAATAAAGATCGCTGAGAATGAAGATGGATATGTAATAAAGCCTGCATTTTTCAAGTCCCGGATAGAACTTGCTCAGCAAAGACCGGGGAAAGAAACGCCATTTCTGTTCAGAGACTTTAACAGTAATACATTTGAGTATAGCCGAAAGTCGGATACAGTACAGTACACCAGTTACCGGCCATTTCATTATACTCCTGAACTAATCACAAATCTGCTTTCAGATACTTTAAATAAGGATGTGACTTATGTTGACCGTGTCAAGCCAGGTTACACAAACCGGCTGTATGGAATCAATAAAGACACGGTTTTAACAAGAATGCTACAGCCCAGTGATAACTTTTTGGCTGAACAGTTACTGCTAAGTATTGCGGCAGAAAAAAACCTGCCAATGAATTCCAGCAGGGTAATAGCTAAAGTCTCGGAAGAGTATTTCAGTAACTTTTCAAAAGACCCGGTTTGGAGGGATGGGTCCGGGCTTTCCCGTTATAATTTGTTTACGCCTCAGAATATGGTTGAGCTTTTATCTCTGATAGATGCTGAGTTTGCTGATGACTCATTAATGTTCAGGCATTTTCCAGCGGGGGGAGAATCAGGTACAATAAGAAATTGGTATGCACACAGAGAAGGAGGAGAGCCATACATTTTCGCAAAAACGGGTACGCTGAGTAATAATCACTGCCTGAGTGGTTACCTCGTTACAAAAAGCGGAAAGAAGTTGATCTTCTCATTCATGAATAACCATTACGTCAGCTCTTCAAGTGTTGTTAAGGTAGAAATGGAAAAGATACTCTGGTTTATTCACCAAAACTATTAAGCAGTCTGCTTAAGACTCTTTTAGATCAGCTAGTTTGTTGCCGGATTTCTGGCGCTTTTGGCACGCCTCTTTATCGCTGCAGGTTCCAAAGAAGTGTAAGGAATGGCCATCAATGTCCATATCGTGAATTTCGGACAGCATGCGTTGGATTTCACCTACCCGGGGATCACAGAACTCCAGGACATGGCCACATTCCCGGCATATAATGTGATCATGCTGCTGATAAGCATATGCACGCTCGTAATAATACTGACTTTTCCCAAATTGCTGGCGCTGAACCAATCCACACTCAACTAACAAATCGAGAGTATTGTAGACGGTTGCCCGGGATACACGGGTGCCGGCTTCCTTCATACGAAAGAAGATATCATCTGCGTCAAAGTGACCATCGGCAGTATATATCTCTTCCAAAACCATGAAACGTTCAGGTGTTTGACGTTGATTTCGTTCTTTAAGGTAAGAGCGAAATATCTCCTTTACTAAATTTACAGTATCTTCGTGCGCTGGATGTGCCATATTATCAATTAAGTTTCTGCTCTAATATACGATTTGTAAACTTGCTTTTGAAACCCGTGCTTTTGATTTCAAGAGTATTATATTTCGGGTGGAGTTACATACGGAATAAATTAAAACAATATGCCTACAATAGTCCCTTTTGAAACACTGACTGAATTGTTCTTAAATCTTTCCCGGAAGTATGACGGGGCCGATAAAGCCCAGTTTTATTATAAGCCGGATCCCGACTCTGAATATCAACCTATTTACTGGGAACAGGTTACCGATGATGTTTATTCAATTGCAGCCTATCTGGTAGAGAAAGGCATTGAGAAAGGAGATAGAGTAGGAATTTTAAGTGAAAACAGGTACGAGTGGGCCGCTGTTGACCTGGCTATTCAGCTTGTTGGAGGGATTAATGTTTCGTTGTACACAACACTTCCTCCGGGGCAGTGTGAATATATTTTGCAGGATTCCGGAGCAAAAATATTTTTTGTTTCTACAGGACTTCAACTCAAAAAGGCAGTAGAGATTTTCGATAATTGTGACGATTTGGATGAAGTTATTGCCTTCGATGTTCCCAAACTTGAGCACTTGATGGAAGAAAATTATGTCAAAATGTTCGAGGATATGTTAATCGAGGGCGGCAAAAATCTGGAAGAACATAAAGAAGTTATAAAGAAAAGAACGATGGAGGTGGAGCCGGAAGACGTGGCTACGCTTATTTACACTTCCGGAACAACCGGTAAGCCAAAGGGTGCAATGTTGACCCATCATAATATCGTAAGCAATGTTAAGGCTGCTACCCAACATATTTACTGGGACGATAAAGACCGGCTGCTTTCCTTTTTGCCACTTTGCCATTCCTTTGAACGAACAGCGGGCTATTATGCAATGATCTCGTCTGGTGTTGAAGTTTATTATGCTGAAAGTGTGGACACTGTTTCCAAGAATATGCCCGAAGCCAAACCTACAATCATGATAAGCGTGCCGCGTCTTTTCGAGAAGATGTATAATCTGATTGTAAAAAGTGTGGAAGAGGGGAGTGAAACCAAAAAGAAAATATTTAACTGGGCAGTTGAAACAGGCCGCAAATATTCTGAAGGAAAGCGGGGGTTGGTCACTCTGCAAAAGAAAATTGCCGACAAACTCGTTTTTGATAAACTGAAAGAGCGAACAGGCGGACATGTTCGGTTATTTGTTTCAGGTGGAGCGGCACTTCCGCCAGAGATCGATACTTTTTTCCAGTGTGCGGGTATGAATATTCTACAGGGGTATGGGCTTACGGAGACATCTCCTGTAATGGCCGCCAACAAACCGGGCCAGGAGAAGGTTGGTGCTGTAGGAACAATTATTCCCGGGGTAACGGTAGGTATTCAAAGTCTTCAGGATGGACGGATGCTTGCACAAATTAGCGGAGAAGACTATCCAAGTGAAACCAGTTCCGAGGCTGGAGAAATTCTTTGTAAAGGTCCTAATGTAATGAAGGGATACTGGAATAATGAAGAAGCGACCAGGGAAATGATTGACGACGATGGCTGGCTGCATACGGGTGACGTTGGTAAGTTCGATGAAGGTTTCCTCAAGATAACAGATCGCATTAAGCATATGATTGTAAATGCCGGAGGTAAGAATATCTATCCGGGACCTATTGAGGATCTTTTTAAAACCAGTAAGTGGATAGATCAGATTGTAGTTGTGGGAGAAGCACAAAATTATATGGCAGCTATCATTGTGCCCGATTTTGAGGTATTGGGAAAGTTTGCCAGGGAGCAGGGACTTTCATTTTCAAACAATGAAGAGCTTATTGAGCTGGACGAAGTGAAGGATATCTACAAGAAAGAAATCCGGTCTTTTTCCAAAGAGCTTGCTTCTCATGAAAAAATCAGAGACTTCCGGTTAGTTCCTAATGAGTTCACGGTAGAGACTGGAGAAATTACACCAACCCTCAAAGTTAAACGCCGGGTTATTTCAGATAAATATGGTCATTTGATAGACGATATTTTCAAAGATGACAATGATTAATTGAATTTGTCTAACCAAAAAAGGCCTCCAGTTGGAGGCCTTTTTTGTGTATGAGAAAATCTGAAAGAAACAGAAATCAATTCTGATTTTGGAGATTCCCAATGCTGGCATCTGCTTTACCACTGGCAAGTGCTTCAAGCCGGGCAACAGCATCCCAAAGCGTCATAGCTTCTTTGAGTGTTTTATCAAAAATGTCATTGACGATAGGGTAGAAGTACTGCATACCCCAAATTTGTCGGGCTAGTTCAGCTTTCATTCTACCCTCAACTAAATAAGAAACTTCTTCGAAATGACCATTAGGAATAAATAGTGAGTCGTTCTGAAATTTCGGTGAATTTACGGTGTCAGTAATAACCATGCCTCTTTCCTCAAGTAATGATTTTACACCTTCAATATGGTTCTGATTCCACTCAAAGGTGTTCCTGAAACCCTCAAAGTCATTTTTCCATTTTTCTCGAAATGAATCTCCCTGCTCATCAAGGAAAGAACGCACATAGTCAAAAGAAGCTCTCTCACGAATAGAAAAGTTGAACACATAAGCAGAAGTAGTAGTGTCTGAGGGGACAATATAATCTGGCACGATACCACCGCCGCCATATACGGTACGGCCTGCATCGGTTGAGTATTTCAGCGAATCAGGTACGTGGTTAATAAACTCAGAAGCATCATTCATAGCTTCATCACGACGATAAATTTCATATGCATACTGTTCGCCACCTTCTACAAAAGGCTTTTGAATCAAACGCCCTGAAGGTGTGTAGTACCGGGAAATGGTAACTCTGACACTACTTTTATCAACCAGTTCATACTGTTGCTGTACCAAGCCTTTACCGAATGTTCTTTTGCCGACAATCAACCCGCGATCATGATCTTGAACGGCACCGCTTACAATTTCACTTGCTGATGCTGCACCTTCGTCAACTAAAATTATGACTGGCTGCTCTTTAAGCTCACCATCTTTCCTGGAGAAATATTCTCCATTAAAGCGGCTGTTCTTGCTCTTGGTAGAAACCAGTTCGGTTCCCTGGGGAAAGAACTCTTCAGCAATAGCAATAGCCTGGCTCAGGTATCCACCCGGGTTTCCACGAAGGTCTAACACAATTCTTTCCATACCTTCTTTTTCGAGGTCTTTTACGGCTTGCATAAACTCATCATGAGTGGTAGCAGCAAAACGATTTATTTTGATATATCCTGTTTTTTCATCCAGCATGTACGAAGTATCAACAGTATAAAGGGGAATATCATCACGGGTGATAATAAAATTGATGGGTTGATCTGCGTTAGGTCTCTTAATAGTAACCTTAACTTTAGAACCCTTTTCACCCCTTAGCCTATTCACAACCATTTCATTGGTAAATCCAACAGCGGATGAATCTTCAATGGCTATGATCCGGTCTCCGGAGCGAATTCCTAGCTGGTCGCTTGGTCCGCCAGAAATTGCTGTAATAACGGTTATAGTATCTTCAATAACCTGAAACTGTACGCCTATACCTTGAAACTTGCCCGCAAACTCAGTTTGGATCTGCTCATTATCTTCTGGCTCAATGTAAATGGAGTGAGGATCTAGTGTGGAAAACATACCTTTTATGGCTGCTTCGGTGAGCTTAGTCATGTTTTCATCAGGACTGTTATTTGAGATGTATAAGTAAGCTTTTTCGAAATTAGAAAAAGAATCTCTGATACTGTTTATTTGAATTCCCTGGAAAGTAGTATCAATTGGAGTACCATCAATAAGAAGGGTAGAGTCTTTGATAGCCTCAACCATTCGCTTGATACTTGTTTTATACATCTTACTTAAGTCCGGCTCCCGAAAATAATTGGCAATAATACTACGCTGAGCCTGATGATATTTTGTCAAATTCTTGGTGTCGTCAGTTCCAGACTGAAGAACAGGGTCGACTCCGGTAAAGCGGAGAGCCGCAAGAATAAATAATATGAGAAGATTGGGGTAAAGTATTTTCTTTAAGTGCATAAATATCATCTTACATCCATGTGTGGTAATAGAAAACCAAAGTTTTGGTAAAAAGTTTCAATTCCAACGATTGTACTAAATAATGTAGTATTCTACAATTACAAAGAAGGCGTTAAAACAAGTTAACGCCTTCATAAGCTTAATACGAAATTAAAGACGGCTTTGGATTTCCTTATAGTATATAATGGCTTAAATCCTTGTCCTTCACAATGCCTGCCAGCTGTTTATCAACATAGGCGCGATCAATCGTAATTTTGCCTGAATTGATATCATCCGGAACAGCGAATAAAAGCTCATCAAACAGAGAAGACATAATAGTATGTAATCTTCTGGCGCCAATATTCTCAACAGATGCATTCACCTCGGCTGCGATACGAGCTATTTCCCGAATAGCTTCATCTCTAAATTCAATTTCTACACCCTCAGTATTAAGCATTGCTATATACTGCTTGGTTAGTGCATTTTTAGGTTTTGAAAGAATATCGACGAAATCATCTTCTGTGAGAGAATTAAGCTCAACCCGGATCGGGAATCGCCCCTGTAGTTCGGGGATTAAATCCGAGGGTTTGGAAACGTGAAAAGCTCCTGAGCCGATAAATAAAATATGGTCTGTTTTTACGATGCCGTGTTTGGTGTTTACGGCGCTGCCTTCAACGATAGGAAGGAGATCACGCTGCACACCCTGTCGGCTTACATCCGGCCCGCCTTTGCCACCGCTTCCGGTTGAGGATTCAGCGATTTTATCAATCTCATCTATAAATACGATGCCTTGTTTTTGAACACGCTCAAGTGCTTCCTGTACAGCAGATTCATGGTCGATCAGTTTTTCGGCTTCTTCCTCTGTAAGAATCTCACGTGCTTCTTTAATGGGAAGCTTACGCTTGGTCTTTTTATTTCCTTTGCCGAGGTTGCCGAGCATATCCTGCAGATTAATGCCCATTTCTTCCATCCCCTGAGGACCAAATACTTTCATCATTGGGTTTTTGGAAGAATTCACCTCTATTTCAATCTCACGATCTTCGAGTTCTCCGTTTCTGAGTTTCTCCCGGAAGCGTTCACGTGTACGTTCGTTCAGCTCTGAATCGCTGGCATTCTGAGGGTCAAAATCCTCACTGCTTGAACTACTGTTAAACCCAACACCGGATTTTTTAACAGGAGGTATAAGGATATCAAGGATACGTTCCTCTGCTTTGTGCTCCGCTTTCTCTTTTACACGATCCTGCATTTCCTGCTTCACCATGCTAATGGCAACATCGGTCAGGTCGCGAATCATGGATTCTACATCACGCCCAACATAACCTACTTCCGTAAATTTGGAGGCCTCCACTTTCATAAAAGGAGCATGTGCTAATTTAGCAAGTCGGCGCGCAATCTCTGTTTTACCCACACCGGTGGGGCCAATCAGTAGAATATTATTAGGAATAATTTCATCCCGGATTTCTTCTTCAGAATTCAATCGTCTCCATCGGTTTCGGAGTGCGATAGAAACAGATCTTTTGGCTGACTTTTGCCCTACAATGTACTTGTCTAACTCAGCTACAATTTGCTGAGGCGTTAAATTCTTTTCCTGAATAGTTAGCATATCAATCTTCTATTTCTAAAATCGTAATGTTGTGATTGGTGTAAATATCGATGTCGGCTGCAATATGCAGTGACTCTTTAACGATTTCGGCGGCCGATAATTCTGAAGCGTGTTTTTTCATCGCTCTGGCCGCTGAAAGGGCATATGATCCGCCGCTTCCAATGGCAGCTACCTCATCATCGGGTTCAATTACATCACCCTGACCGGATATCAATAATCCTTTCTCGTTGTTCATTACCACCAACAAAGCCTGTAGCTTTTGCAGGAACTTGTCTTTTCGCCATTCTTTGGCAAGCTCAACGGCGGCTCGTTCCATGTTGCCGTTATACTCGTTCAGCTTTTCCTCATATTTCTCAAAAAGGGTGAAAGCATCGGCGGTAGAACCGGCAAATCCGGCCAGTATTTTGCCTTCGTGCAGCTTGCGTACTTTCTTGACGGTGCTTTTCATCACGGTTTTATCCATGGTAGCCTGTCCGTCACTCCCGATAGCGGCTTTCCCATTATGGATAACACCGACTACCGTAGTTGCGTGTAGTTCAGATAAACTCATGTATTCAATTTTTTAATGATAGTTGAACCGATAAAAACAAAAACCAAGCCAAGCCTTAGTTAGAAGACTTATAGTACTTAGAATTGTCTCTTCCGTTCGAATTGTCATTACGGCCTGACGATCTGCTTGAGTTGCTTCTCTCTTTTTTAGAGATATCCAGGTTCTCTTTATCTCCTTTACCGCTCTCAAGCTCAATGAGTTCGCCTTCACGATCAAGCACTTCCTCAATCGATTCATCTCTCATTACGATATCAGTAATATCAATGTCTGAGCCTACGAGGGTGGCACGGAATTCATTCATAGAAACCGTTTCATCACCAATCAAAGAAATCTTGATGCGGTATTTGGCCATCCATTTCCAGTGTGTACTCATCAGACCTTTTGTCAGAACCGACTTCAGGAATGGATTTACATACAGATCAACAGCACGATAGCTGGTGTTGTGCTTGAACTTACTCAACCAGGTTTCGAGGTCGGTGAGAATGGTATCTTGTGTTACTACATTTCCGGAGCCGCCACAAACCGGGCAGACTTTTGATACCGAGTTTACAACGCTTGGGCGAATTCTTTGCCGTGTAATCTGAACCAGACCAAAATCACTCATCCCAATTACATTGGTTTTGGCAGGATCTTTAACGAATTCCTTCTTTAGCTCATCATAGATTTTCTTACGGTTTTTGTCATCCCGCAGGTCAATGAAGTCAACAACGATAATACCACCGATATCTCTAAGCCTGAGCTGCTTAGCAACCTCTCTGGCAGCTTCAAGATTGGTTTTAAGGGAATTGTCCTCTTGTTTCTTTTTAGCAGCGTATGGGCCGGAATTCACATCCACCACATACATGGCCTCGGTCTGCTCAAAGATCAGGTAACCGCCCGATTTCATTCTCACACGCGGGCTGAAAATGGAATTCACATCGTGGGCAATCTTCATGAAGTCGAAGATGTGCTCTTTGCCTTTATACAATTCCACATTGGGAACCATTTGAGGAGCAATCTGACCTACGTAGGATTTAATCTGACGATACATTTCAGGATCATCAATCAAAACCCGGTCGTAGTTTTTGGCGAACAGATCACGGATCAGGCTCTCCGTCATATTCAGGTCACGATAGAGCAGGGAAGGGGGCTTGGCATCTTCAAGCTTGTCAACAATCTGCTCCCACTTCTTCAACACATTTCGAAGGTCATCTTCAAGAGCTTCTTTATCCTGACCCTGGGCAACGGTTCGTACAATCACGCCAAAACCATCGGGAACCATGTTGTTGAGAATGCCTTTCAGGCGTCGTCGTTCTTTGTAATGGCCGATTTTTTTCGATACCGCGATGTAATCACCCATTGGAATAAGTACGAGGAAACGACCGGCAATGGTAATATCGGTAGAAATTCGGGGTCCTTTAGAGCCAATCGGTTCCTTAACAATCTGTACCAAAAGCTTTTGTCCGGTTCGGAGCATTTTACCGGCTAAAATTTGTTTTTCGACATTCGAGAGATTGTCTTTATTCTCAATGTCTTTCTTGGCGTGGCCGGGAATTGCATTTTGGCCATTAAGCTTGGTGATATATTCATCGAGATGATCGCCTGCATCCGAAAAGTGCAAAAAAGCATCTTTAGGGGTGCCCATATCTATAAAGGCGGCACGGATACCACTCAGCACTTTGTGGACGCGTGCTACATAAATATTACCAACCGTACGCTGGTTTTCTTCCGTTTCGATGAATAGCTGCGCTAACTCGCTGTTTTCTAAAAGCGCAATACGGGTCTGATTGCCCGAAGAGTGTATAATAATTTGATTCTTCATTAGTAAAATTCTTCCTTTCCCGGAAGCCGCTGAAACCCCTGCAAACGAACCATCGCATTAATTTACGGTGCAAATTGATTACGGTCTCATTAAAGAGATTGGGGTTGGAAGCAAACGGTCGAGCGGCTGCTTCGGGAGTAAATTCTGTTAAAATTGTTTTATTTGGGGATTCCTTGTCGGAATCAGAAAAGAGAGTCTGCGTTAAGGCTGTAAATAGTAATCCGCAGAAAAAGAAAAAATCGATAGAGGCATCCTTCAAAGTGTGAGACAGTGATGCCACCAAAGTTTGTTTTTGGTATGTATTTTGTGCGTTATGCAATCGAAAATAAGTTTAAAAAAGCTTGTTCAGGTCGATTTTTCCTACGATTAATATAACTCTGAAAGCGCACTAATGTAAATGGTTTTTTAAGGAGTGATCACTTTAATTTCAGAGCCCGGATCAATTCTCATCAACCCGTTTAATACTTGCTCCAACTGCACTCAGCTTATCTTCCAGTGACTCATACCCACGATCGAGATGGTAGATACGGAGCACTTCGGTGTGGTTCTCGGCAACCATCGCTGCAAGAACAAGGCTCACACTAGCGCGCAGATCCGTACTCATAACGGAAGCGCCCTTGAGAAGGGTTTTCCCGGATATATGAACCGTATTTTTTTCTACGTCCATCTCAGCACCTAAGCGGGTGAGTTCTGGTACATAGCTGAAACGGTCAAAGTAAACGGTGTCGGTGACTTTAGAGTCGCCCTCTGCCTGGGTCATCATGGTTGCCCACTGCGCCTGAAGGTCGGTAGGGAAGCCGGGGTAAATTTCAGTTTTTATGGAAACGGGCTTCAGTTTATCAGGGGCTTTAACGTGAATAGTTGTGCCATCCACTTCTACAGAGGTACCGGTTTTCCGGAGTTTGTCGGTGAATCCTCCAAGCTGATCCGGGTTGCAGCCTGTAAGGGTAAGTTCTGAACCGGGGAACATAGCTCCGGCTATCATAAAGGTCCCGAGTTCGATGCGATCCGGGTCGTTGGAAACTTCTATTCCTTCTAAAGAATCAACGGCTTTTATGGTAAGTGTATCGGATCCAATTCCCTCAATATCAGCACCCATCTTAACCAGGAAATTACAAAGCTGAACAACATCAGGTTCTTTGGCTGCATTGTGAATGGTGAATTTTCTTGCCTTCAACACAGAAGCGAGTAGTAAATTAACGGTGGCTCCAACCGAACTTGGCTCAAGACGAAAGGAACCTCCTTCGATTTTATTATCGGCTTTGGCAATTACATATCCCTTATCCAGTTCAATCTTGATTCCCATAGCTTCCATCCCTTTCAGGTGTAAATCTACGGGTCGGGGCCCCCAGGCACATCCTCCCGGCATAGATACTTTTGCATATCCATGTTTACCAACCAAAGCCCCAAGCATATAGAATGATGCCCGCATTTTGCGAACCAGGTCATAAGGTGCTTCCAAATGGTTTATATTGGATGGATCGATGATAAGCGTATTTTCTTCTTCCTTAAAATCTACCTGAGCACCTACAACACGAATCACATTATTGAAAGTATAAATATCTTTCAGGCGGGGGATATTGTGAATAGTCGATGTTGAGTTTCCAAGCAATGAGGCGGCCATGAGTGGTAATGCGGCATTTTTTGATCCGCTGATGGGAATGGTTCCTTTTAATGGGGTACCGCCTTCAATAATAAATTTATCCAATGGTTTCGATCTCCAGTATAGGTGAATTTTTTTCTAGTGATTGTCCGACTTCTGCCGAAATACTCGCGATGGTTCCGCTGATGGGAGCTTTGAGCTCGTTCTCCATTTTCATGGCTTCCAGGATCACAAGAGGCTGATCTTTTTCAACTTCATCGCCTTCAGATACCATTATTTCGAGAATTTTACCCGGCATTGGGGCATTCAGGATTCCTTCACCTGCAGCAGCTGCCGTTTTAAAGCCGAGCCGGTCGAGTAACAATTCTTGTTCATCTTTAACTTCTACCGAATGCCAGATACCATTCATAGAAAACTCAATAGCTGAACCTTCATAACTTACATTATCAATGTTGTAGGTTTTTGTTCCCGTGCGCAGAATGTGGCGCCCGTTCACAAACTCAAAAGTGTAATTACCTTCGCTATTGCCCGATTTAAAAGATCCATCTTTAGGAGAAAGTTCTACATCGTGGCTGTTTTCGCCTATGGTTGCCTGGAATTTCATTTCTGACTCTTTTTTATGTGATTAATGCCTGATTTTGTGATCCGGAACGTTGAGTCCTGAACATTATCTGAATCGAAATAATAGGTTCCGTTTTGTTCAGGTTGGTCTGGATTTACAACTTGAATAAGCCTTGAATTCATAAGGTTGATCAGATCGTCACGAAGTTCGCCATATTGCAGTTTTGTTTCTTCCTGTAGAACATCAAATGGTTCAGGAAAAATAAGACGATCTAAAATTTTGTGTTCTGATGGGGTCAGTTTTCTCATATGTAGAGAAGATAGAACCGATGCAAAATTATCACAAATAATTAAAAGCAGAATTTAATGAATTATGAGAGAATGAACTGAATTTAAAAAACAGGAAGTTGAACATCGAAAAGTGTCGAACTGATTCTTATCTTGAATTATGTTCAAAGTAAAAAATACTATTCTTTCAGACGATATAGCTACAGCACAATTTGCATGTGATTTACCTCGATGCAAAGGGGCGTGCTGTGTTGTAGGTGATGCCGGAGCGCCCGTAGCCAAGGAGGAAATCCCTGCCTTACATAAGGCTTATGATAAACTAAAAGGCGAGCTGAGAAAAGAAGCTGTAGAAGTTGCTGAAAGGGATGGGGTCGTCATAGGCACACAAAAAACCGGCTATGAGATATCAACTATTGAAAGTGAAGATTGCATTTTTGTGAAGTATGATGAGAACGAAGTGGCTTATTGTGCTATTCAACAAGCTTATTTTGAGGGCAGATTGGGTTGGGAAAAGCCCATCAGTTGTCATCTGTTTCCGGTTCGCCTCAAAAAAATAGCTGGTTTTGATTATGCTAATTACGAGTATGTGCCGAAACTATGCTCAGCTGCATGCGAAAGAGGTAAAGATGAGAATATATATTTGGCAGAATTTCTTGAAAAACCTTTAGTTCGACGATATGGAGAAAAGTGGTTTTCGAGTTTTATAGAAGCTTGTAAAGAGATTCGCCAAAAGGAAAAGCATGCTACGTAATCAACAAAATTTAAGTCAAAAGCAGCAGCAAAGCTTACAGCAAAAGCTTTCTCCACAACAGTTGCAGTATATCAAACTGTTGCAGCTACCTACCATTGCCCTGGAGCAACGGATAAAGGAAGAGATGGAAGCCAATCCAGTGCTCGAAGAGATAAACCCGGGAGAAGCTGAAACGGTAAGCTTATCAGAGCCAGAAGAAGCTCCGAAGGAAGAAAAAGAAGAAGCCCTGGAAAGCCTGGAAGAACACGAGGTAGATTGGGACGAGTATGATTCTAATACTGAATATGACGGAGAAAACTACAGTACTTCCTATAATCCGGATATTGAAGAATGGAAGGAACTGCCCAATCCATATCACGCTTCCTTTTTAGAACAGCTGGAAGAGCAGGTTGTTTTTCTCAATCTATCAGAGGAAGAAGAATTGATCGCCGATCAGATTTTAGGCTCGCTTGATGAAGACGGATATTTCCGGCGTGAGCTGGAAGCGGTGGTCGATAATATTGCTTTTAATCAGGGAGTATTGGTTGATGAAGATATGGTGGAAAGCGTTCGCAAAAAGATACAGCAACTTGATCCTATTGGTATTGCATCCAGAGATTTACAGGATTGTTTATTAGTACAATTAAAAGACTCAGAAAAAGATTTACCCGGACTTAATCTGGCTATAAAAATTGTAGAAAAAGCCTGGAAATCTTTTGAAAAAAAGCATTTCTCCAAACTGTTGCAGAAGTTCAATATAGGCCGTGAAGAATTACAGGAAGCCTTTGAGGCGATTCGACAAATGGATCCCCGCCCGGGTTCAGTTGCAAGTGACATGGAAGAAACCCAGAATTATATTGAGCCGGATTTTGAGGTGTATTGGAAGGGGATTGAAGACGGCGAGAATGATCGCGGAGAATTCGTGATTAACCTGAATCAAAGAAATGCACCGTCTCTGCGAATATCTCCTGAGTACAAGCAAATGTGGGAGGAGATCAAAGCTAAAAAGAAAAAGAATACCGATGCTGAAGCTCACTCTTTCATGAAGAGTAAGATTGATTCGGCGCAGTGGTTTATAGAGTCTATTCGTCAGCGACAGAATACGCTGATGAACATTATGAAGACGATTGTGGCTTTGCAGGAAGACTTCTTCAAGTTTGGCGAAGGTTTAAAGCCTATGATCTTAAAAGATGTGGCAGAGCGAATTGGAATGGATATTTCGACGGTTTCCAGAGTTGTTAATGGAAAGTATGTACAAACATATTTCGGGGTTTATGAGCTCAAGTATTTCTTTAATGAAGGCTTGGAGACGGAGAGTGGGGAAGAGGTGTCAAACCGTGAAGTAAAAAATATCCTGGAGAAACTTATTGATAATGAGGACAAGCAAAAGCCATACAGCGATCAGGAGTTGACAAATATGTTAAATGACAAAGGGTATAAAGTAGCCCGGAGAACGGTAAGCAAATATCGGGAACAGCTGAATCAACCTGTTGCCCGGATGCGCAAGCAGGTGATCTAAATCTTGATTACCAGCTAAAGGTAACCTGATTGTCATTTTTTTGTTCCAGGAGATGTATAATCGGAGTTTTAAAAGTACTGTTGTTCATAATTTCTTTTCGAACGGATAGTACTTCCTCCCAATCGGTATAAATATCTTCTACAACCAATACAATTTTTTCACGCTCATCCACCAGTATCTTCGAATTAAGTTCAAATTCTTCTTCAACTCGGATGGCATATAAAACAGCTTTGCGGTCCGTTTCAAATTCACCCAACTGAAGGATAAATTCGAAATCAACATTGATCATAGAAGCAGGTAACTCCTGCTTTGAGATATAGACATCTGAAATGGAAGAGGAATTAAGAATTTTTCGCCGTTCCTGCTCGGCTAATCGAAGTGATGAAAAGGGGCCAAGCCGAACTTTATATAACAATGATTCAGGGTCCCGGTATCTATGCGGATCTAGTTGATATTTTGATTTCAAATCAGCTAAATAAGAATCTGCACGGTAAGGGTTTGTGAAAGCAGCAAATTGAAGATCATATCTAATACCACCCGGCTCGTAGTTGGTGGCAACTGTTTCATAGCATTGATTTAGTACGGCTGCGTCGGGGTAATTAGAAGTCAGGTTCTGCGTAAATTGAGAAGCTCTGCCAAGGTCCTGAAAAAGCCCTGTTCGAACCGCATATAGCTTTCGTGGCTCATTATAGACAACATATGAGTTTGAATCTCTGCTATAGTTTTTCACAATTTTTCGTGCCGCTTCAAAGGTTGAAAAAGCACCCAGCTGAACTCCATACCGACATTTATTCAAGCTAAGGCTATCTACTGCAATGTTGTATTCCAGTGAAATACCCCCGCCATTATTAGCAGTTTGGGCTATATTTGATCCTGCTGTGATGGAAGTTTCATTTGCCTGATAGTCTTTCGGAACCAACAGAATTTCCAGTCCTTCTACGAAGTCACCTTCCGGAATGGCTTGAACTTCAAATTCAATTTTTTCGGGGATTGATTTTGAACCAAGCAGGTCTAACTGTGAAGGATCAATTTCAAGTACATATTCACCCGGGGGAACCTCATAATCATAAAAACTGCCATCAGAGAATGTTCTAAGTTCTTTACTAAAATCTCCGTTTTCTTGAGTTAGAAGTACTTTTAAACCTGCAACTCCCATTTTCTGACCATTCAATGACTGCCTTCGAACTATTCCTTCAATAACTCCAGACATGTAAAAAGGGACCTCTACTTTTTTGAAACGGTTGGGATCAGTAATCAAACCAAACTTTTCAAATTCTGGGATTAGCATTGGGTTCTGTATAGCTCCCTTATTCATCTCCATGTTATAATAAAAATAGGGCTGCATTTGGGTGTAGTAGAGAACACCGTTTTTTGATTGACTGATGGCTCCTGAGCGCTGAACCCGAACGGCATTACCACGAATGGGGTCATCCCCGTCATCGAAAGATCCATTGTTATTATTGTCCACAAATAGCTGTATTGCAGTTCCAGATCTCCCTACCTGATCACGACTGGTAAAAATAAAATTGTTATAGTTCGTATCGTAACCCACAGAGCCGCGAATATTCTGAGTGAAATTATTGTTGCCCCTGATGTTGCTGAATGTGGTACTTGATCGGGCTTTATCGAGATCTACAACAAGACTAAAGCGGAGGGTGTTATACTCTCCGGCAAAGTTACGTCCCAAAGAAAGTTGCAGACGCCCTTGATCGAATACGTTTTGAGATATAAGGAATTCTGCTGAATCAAATTTGTCAAGTGTTGGCTGATAGCGCATTTGAGCTCTCAGAAATACCCCTCTCAAATATGAGGGAAGGTTTCTATTTCGGGAGATATTATAGGTGGCTGAAGTTTCTAAGTAAGCGGTATTTGTAGGATTGAACAGGTCTATATCGCCAACAAAGCGGTCGCTATAACCAACCCTTAAATTTAACTTTCCAATTCTGGAATTGGCATCAAATCGAATTGTAGTATTATTAGTGGTGGGACGAATTCGGGAAAAAGTGGATGCTCTGACGTTGAATGGCAAACCCCAAAAATTAAATGGGTAGAATACACTGGCAACTAATCTTTTATCGTCATTGGAAGGATTATAAATACTAAAGCCGTTGGTAAAATCAGTATAATCTATATTCAGACTCGCTGAATTTGGATAAATAACATTTATGTAACCTCTGTAATAAGCATCAGTTGCCGCTTCAACTGTCAGGATATAATTAGAAGCAATTCGTGAAGATAAACTTGAGGTGAAAGTAGGGAGTGCATCATGATAACCCTGATAGTATTCCACACCCGTTTTTGCTGTCAGCCAATCCGTGATACCATAGGCTCCATTTCCCTGAGCTGTGAAATCCTGGGAAGTCTCACCAAAAATGGGGTTGTCCAGCCGACCAGCATTAATTGAATAATTAAAAACTCCTTCAGGCTGGAATGTAAAGGGAATCTGGATGCGGTCCGATCGTTCTATAATCTGTCCGGTTGGTCCATATATCTTCAAGTCAAGCTGAGAGGACCCGTAGGTAATAGGAGTGAGGAAGCGATAATTTCCTAACTCGTCAGACTGTTGAAAGTCAATAAGTGCATTGTTCATATACAGTTCAACTTCCGATTGTGGTATGGTATTCCCCTGAACAACAAATTCATCAAAAAGGCGTCGGGGTTCAATCGGTTCATTGGTAATTCTGACTCCTGTATAAGCATTTCTGGCAAACCCGTCCGTAGTAGTTTGCCCGATGGTTAGTTTGGTAAGCCAGGGCTTATCACGAAACATATACCGCCATCTCAAGTTATCCGTAGCAACATTGGTAAAGTTTTCTGAATAGCTGCCAAAAACTGAACCCTGAAGATCTCCGCCGTAAAGCTGTACACCCAGGTTTGTATTTAGGTTATAAACGTTAACCCCGGAATTTACATTGGCAGACAAATTATAATCGATAAATCCGCCATCAAGAAAAGGACGTTGTCGGTCGTATCTGAGCTCATACCGCTGTTCCTGATAGCGATTCTCATTCGCCAGCTGTCTTCTTTGTGAACGAATTGCCTGCTGAACAGCAGGGAGTTCTCGTTGAGTTTCCAGATTTAGAACTAGATTGTTGAAGTCAATAGTGAAATTTAGTGCAAATGCCTCATAAAAAATGTCTGCTCTTAAATAGAAATCAATTTCTTTAACGAGATAGTCATCTGCAGTAAGTTCAGTGACGTGTTCCCCAAACTTGATTTGATTATTATTAAGGTTAATACGATAAGGAATTTGAGATTGGCCAAATTTGCCATCTACTATTAACCCATTTATAGAATGGTCGATATCAAAGAGTGAAAATAGCTCAGAGATTGGAAGGTAAAATTCATCATTTTTGTAGTAGGAGATAACAACTGAATTAATTATACCCCGGTGTCTAAAATCCAGGTAAACCTCGAAATCTTCAGCATTATTGTTTTGCCCCTTAAGGTTTGTTGAAGATAACCCAAGGTAAAAAACAATAATTAATATAGTTGATATTGAGAATCTCCAATGCTTAAGCACCTTAAGGAATTCTTATTGTCGAGGTTTTTTGTACTGGTTCAATTTGGATTAAATCACTACTTGATATGTCACTACGTTCTGATTTGACAGTAACCTCTATTCGATAATTGCCAGGTGCAAGATCTGATATATCGAAGGAGTCTTTAAGTTTCAAATCAAAATAAATGGAAGTAAAGTTTATGTTCTCTCTTACAACCCGGTTGTTTGAGTCATACATTTTTACGCCAATACTGCCTATGAAGGGTGAGTTTCCTGTTCTTTCTAAGCCATAAAAAACATCAATCTGGCCATTATTTTGTTCAGTAGTAATATCTTTTATGTTTATGTCAGTAGAAACCGTCCCATTTTTATAAAAAATACCTGTTATTTGCTGAATTCTTAATCCAATATTTGCAGATATACCCTGATTACTTTGATCTTCTATAGCTGTTGATCGCGGTGTAGCAGTTGTTCTTATTCTAGCCCAGTACGTACCATTTTCAATATCGCTGGGTGGATTAATTCTTAGCCTTACAGTTTGCCTTTGGTTAGGAGCTAAAGTGAGATTTTGGGGAAACGCACGTATCCACTCTACAATAGAATACTTTTCAGCTGTAACAGAATCGTCATAAACAAGATATCTGTTCCCATTTTCATCTGCTTCACTGTAACCAAATAAGAAATCTATAGATATTTCATAAGGTTCACTGGAATTATTTATGATTAAATAGCTACCAAACTTATTCCTTGAATCGATAAACAGATTTGTAGGGGCAATAGTTATTTGGGCCATCAATTCGGCAGATATAACAATTGACAGCACTAAAAAAACAGAGGTAGTGGCTATGTGCTTGAATAAGTTTTTCATAAACTTTTTTTTACTTAGTGGCTTTCTCAATTTAGCATTTAATAGATAAAATAATTAAATCTTTTACACTAAGTTTTTTTCAGGTTATTTCTACGTCGTGGACCGTTATAAAAAAAGCCATGAAGAAAACTTCATGGCTTGAAAAGTTTGATTATCTAAGTCTTAAAGATACTCTACAGTTAGTGTAATTTGAGCATCAGTATATGTTCCAGCACTTGCACCAGTTGCATCTACAGAACCACCGATATAAATATAAAGGTTATCTGTCTCAGTATTTGTTGCGATGTTACCACCAGTTGCATCAGATCCAAGTGTAGGATTAGAATTATTTGGAGCAGCACTTGCACTGAAACTATACTTAACGGTAGAAGATTCTGTAAAAGAAGGTGCAGATCCTCCAGTAAAGTCAGTGTAAGAAAGACCGGCTACAATAGTATTACTTTGAGCGTAGCTGGTAATTTCGAAATAACCTGCAGATGAAGAGTCGGCACTAATTGTTTTAGTATCGCCAGATGCTAAAGTACCAAAAGCAAGATCCTGGTGAGTACCAAAAGCAATAGCATCAACTACAGTAGCAGTAGCATTAATGTTTTGCTGAGCATAAGTGCCTGTTGAAAAAACAGCCGCTATCGCGAATACTGATAAAAGAGTTTTTAAAGTTTTCATAATCGTGAGATTGAGTTTTGTGTTTGTTTAATTTCTGAAAGAAAATTATTGATCTTCTGAAAGCCTTCCTAGTTAGATACTCTTAATTAAAACGTCCTAACTTTTTGAGCTGAAACCATGTAATCATTGTCCTAGATGATAATTTTACGGTACAAAAATAAGTAAGCACACTCAGATTTATATTTAGATTTCTTTAATGTTCAGATCTGAATAACTATACGAAAAGATTAGGAATGCAGATTTAATCGTAATCTACACTTGCATTGCTGTTTAATACCGGTAGAAACGTGAACATTCTCTATGAATCGGATTGAGATTCTAATCAATACTCATTTTCTAGCTTTTCCCATCAATAATGGAATAGTGACCTTTTTTGTGGTTAATGCTTGTAAGGGGCAGGAGAAAATCTGGGTTTCGAACCATGATTTAATTGATTAGTGGATAGTAAGGATGGATTTGGGGTAATCAAGGAAATCCGGTAATCCTATCCATTAAGGTTCAAATGGGATGGTGAATTCGCTGCTAATCTTTGTGCAGCAGCGCCCTTTGTAACTTTAGCATGATTTGTCAGCCAATGATGGGATGTATTAAAGTAAACAGGCGAGTCGTGAACGGCATCGTATTGTTGGTGTATAGGAGAAAGGCAGGTTGCTTCAAGCTGATAAGGTAGTACTATACATTAAGTCCGAGGTATCTCGCAATAAATTAATCGTAATCTACACTTAAGACTACTTCACCGGTATAAACACCATTGGGAATATTTCCTACTTCAATCGCTCCATATACATAGATGTACATTTGTTTCCAGATGTCGTTGCGGTTTTCCAGCTGGGTGTTATCGTGGATCGAGATAAATCCGCTATTTGCAGTAAGTGGGGCAGAATTAATAGCATTATTATTTCCGGTGTTATTATAAGACATGTTTAGTTGAAGAGGGATTTCGTCACTAATTGCCGGGTTTTCATTTCTGAGTACCTCAGGATACTGCAAATTGAGGTATACATTTTGAGTATGAAAAGCCCGAATGCTAAATACCCCCATATTTACATCACCCAACTGAATCTCAGTTCTTCCGGAATTGGTTACTAAGGTTCCAAAATCTAAATCCTGCTCAACAGTTGCACTTAATTCAGGTTCAATCTTAAGTTGAAGATTAATAAACTGGGCTTTTGTGATAGGGGATAGGCTAATAACTAGCAGCAGTATGTAAACAAATCGTTTAGTCATAAGAAATGGTAATTGTAATATTACCTGAATAGCTGCCGGCGTCTATATTTCCAACATTCAGAGAACCATATACATAGATATATGCGGTTTCATTATACAGAGCTGGATTATAGCCTTCATAAACCGGAGTAGGGGGCGGGCCGGGTGGGCGATTACCCCGTGCTTCAATTGGAAACTGGGCACTTGCTACATTTGAAGCAACCTGCATAAGAACTGCTTGATTAGTATCATTATTACCACGATTCGCATAGGCTGCCTGAATAGTAAAAGGGATACAATTTGAGTTGGTACCATTGCAAGCAATATCATCATCAAGATATAAATAGTTATCTGCTGTTATGTCAACGATCACATCCAGGTATTTTACCCCTTCAATAATTAAAACTTTTGAGTCAATCAGGTCGATACTTTTTAGCCCTTCATTTTGTACGACCATCCCAAAGCTCAAATCTTCCGCTGGATTTAATTCAGACAGCGAAACGGCGTATTTGCTACTGAAATCTCCAAAATTAATTTCCTGAGCAGAAAGGGTTATCCAATTGGTTAAACAAAGGATGCCAAATATCACCATGTACATAGAACGCCTAAAACCCTTCTTTTTGAAAGGCTTGAAATCCAATGTTTTTCTATGTGATCTAGGGATCATATGTAGTCTATTTCAATAGTAAAGTCACCTTCATAATTACCGGGTGCAGCATTTTCAAGATTCACTCTACCACCTACCCAGATGTAATATCGGCCTTCACTATTAAATTGTATGTTTCTGTTGTCAAGTTCTAGCAGTTCCGAGGTGGACTGGTTCTCCTCGGGATTACCTGAGATTTCATAAGTGAAAGTAAGAGTAGCATTGCCATCAATTTGAGTTAGTTCTCTTTCAGGTAAATAATTGAGACGGAACTCGGCATCCGGAGTCCCAACAGCAATCATAAACCCGGCATTAAGACTGTTGATCGGATTTACATAAATTTCTCGTTGGCCAGGGTTTGCATTTCCAAAGCGCATAGAGTTTACCGTAATCAGCTCAATGGACTGTATGATTTCTGCACTTACATTTACCTGTGCGGATATACCATTATTATCCTGAGCTGCTATGAAAGGAGATGACACCAATAGAAAGATTGCTAAAAGAAAATATCTCATCGAATGTTTAATTGACTAACCTTAAAGTACAAGGGTAAATTTCTCGGTTAAGTCAGAGTAAAGCCAGTTAATATATTTTAATTAGAGCATCATAACTGGCAGGCTAAACTCTGATCTGATAACAAAGAGCAGACCACTCAATGAAAATACGAAAAGAATGATAAACCGGATTTTAGATCAAAGCTGAAAACCGGAAGGTAAAAAACTAACTACCAGGCAAAAGCATCAAAATAGAGAGGCTGTAATTCAATCTCTCTGCTTCTGAGTGAAACTTTGCGAGGAAGTCTTTCTTTCTTCTTGCTATCAGGGGATACAATCTCAAAATTATATTGTAGTTCTTGATTTGAGTATCGTGAAGAAAAGCGCACTTCCGCTGTGTAAATGCTATCCACTGGATTAGTATCATAAAGACGTACAGGTCTTGTGCTTATAGGACTGAAGCTACCGGTAACCTGAACATAATCCTGACCGGGGATGAAAGTACTATCCTCGAGCATGGGCTTGAGATTGATTTGGAAAGTAACCTTGTGCTGTGCGTACACTGCGATAGTGGAGGTTAATATCAGGGTAGCGGTTACAAATAGTAATTTCTTCATTTTATGAACTTCGTATATAATGTGTTAAATGTTACTTATGAGTCAATTTTGATAACAGGCTTATCTCTCCAGTATACCAATGAGAAGATACTTTCTCTTGGAAAAGAAGGAGGGATTGTTTGCTGAAGTCGGGTGTCATATATATAATTTTTGGTATAGCCCGTTGCAACATTGTTGCCACTAAAAGTACCTACCGGGCCCCTGTTTTTCTGGATAATTCCACCAAGAAGATTTAGGGTTCCTCGTGGGCTTCCACCTCCCCAATTTTCAACTTCAAAAGAAGTTCCGAGTGCCATAATGGAAGCATGGATAGTTAAATGGTAGCTTCCTTCATCATCATGAGCATCTTCGTCAATCATTACGTCTCCTTCACTTACCAACCCTAATAAATCGGTTGAAGTAGAATCAACCAATGGGTTTGTGTCGTATCGGATATCACCCATGATATTTATTTTAGTGGATGAATGCAGGGTAACTCTTCCTTTCACATCTCCCTTTACATTTGCTCTTCCATCAATACTTATAACTACTCCGCCATCAGGGTTTTCATAGTTTGAAAGTTTATAGTGGTCATAGCATAAAAGAATATCATTACAATCTTCATCTTTTACTTTTACATAGCCATCACCTAACAAATCCTCATAGAATTCAACATCACTATGTTCGTCAAAGGTAAGGGTAGCCTCACTTTTCAGAAGGTTAATTTGTTCCGTTCCTGGTAATTCTTTGTCTTTGGTAAGATTGAAATTGGTTCCGCCATTAAAATTAGGTGAATCACTACCATGACGTTCATCCGGGTCACTACTATCTTCATCTCCGGTATATCCAATCCAGTCATTAGGGCTGGAAACAAAACCATTAAAAGTAGGAGAGCCAGACATACTAAATGTTCCATTTGTGTGAACCGGTCCGGTAACCTGGTCATTATTCCACCACCAAATTTTCACATTATCATTTGGTGGAGAGAAAGTTTCTGAGTCTGTGAAGTACGAATATCTTGAAAAAGAATCTCTTTGCATTAAAACTTCTATCTCTGACCGATAACCTCCATATGTTCCAAAACTGGTAAGCAGCACCCGGAACTCATCATCAGGATCAGGTTGACTCATATATAAAGTGCCAGTTGCGCCACTTTCGGTAGACATTGAGATTTCATCAGACCATTCCATATCTACCAGTAAATTCTGGATTGCATTGTCAATAAGACTTGAAGCTACGTTTTTGGCTTGCTGTTCATTAAAGTGAATGGCGGTGCGCTGAGGCAGAACTTCAGTACGATTGGTGTTAGCCATTTGGATAATGCCCGAAATGATAACTAAACCACTAACAAGAAATAGCATTGCTCTTCCCATAATACTCTCCTTTTAATTCCAGGGGTGATTCATAATGTTGGGGATAAATTCTCTGGTCCATGCGGTTCGGTGATATATATATACCCCTTGTGGACTAATACGAATAGGTTCTTCTGATTCGATCATGATCTCAACTCTTATCTTTATTTCTCTTTGAGATAAAAGTGAAGCTGGATTGGCAACCTCATCCCAATCTCCGCTAACAATATTTTTTCGAAAGTAAACCAGTTCAAAATGAGTAACCAGGAAACGGGAGGTTCCATTTTTGTCTTCGCGGTACAAATAAAAGTCATTCGGGTTCGTGGTGGATGTTGCCAGATTAGAAGAGTTGGCGTAAAGTGTTACTAATTCACCAGAAGTATCATTACCTCCGTCAACACAAGCAGGGGAGGTTCTGAATTCAATTTCATCATCCTCGCTTACTTGTATAGGG
Organism: Gracilimonas sp.; assembly: GCF_040218225.1. Lineage (NCBI taxonomy): Bacteria > Pseudomonadati > Balneolota > Balneolia > Balneolales > Balneolaceae > Gracilimonas > Gracilimonas sp. The sequence continues at coordinate 677,934 of NZ_JAVJQO010000008.1, read as the reverse complement.
TCATTATTAAAAACATCATCTGAATAACCTAAGCCATTGAAGTCACAGGAAAGCAACTGTACCAAGTTGTCTCTTTTTTCCTGATTGATAGTAGATATGGTGGTCTCCTGGCTGGTTGTATTTAAGCTGATATTAAATGCAAGAATCGAAATCAGCATAAAACCTCCAATAACATAACTTGTAACAATACCTATATTCATGGCCGTTAGCTGTTAAATGTTAAGGTTCTGATGAGTTTTTGAGTTACTGTAATCGGAGGGTCCAGAGAATTATTCTGAACGGTAATAGTAATTTCATAACAACGCTGCGTGGTAGAATCCAATAAGTCACAATCATCGCTTTCTTCAGCTTTCCTGTAAATGGTGAATGTTTCTGAATACTCCTCGTCTACACCATATTTAAAGGTACGCTGTATAGGATTGTCATCATATAAATATTGACTGTTGGATGATTTGAAAGGATCCTGACTTTTATATCTGGCCTGTACCCAGCGGATAGCGTCAATTTCTTCCTGAGCAGCCGAAATGGCTCTATATTCCAATTCAGACCTTACCATGGTATCTATGGTTACCTGAAAACTTCGGGATGTGTTCATTGTAAGCAATGAAAAAACTACCATTGCAGCACCGAGGTAAATAATATCTGAATAGTCAGTCATAGCTTTTGAAGTTTAGAGTTGTTACACAGTAATGATTTATCTTAACATGATTTGTTACAAAATTTCCTCTATAACCTTGAGTAAAGTAAATCAACATATAATTTCGACCTTATTCGATTAGATATTTTAAATAATATCTCTAATCATTAAATGACCATCATTCGCACCTTCTAATTCGACACACAAATTAATATTAAAAAATTCTAATATTAATATACTGTTTTAAAAGATCAAATCATCGTCTTATTGATACTACGGAAAAGAAGCACCCGTAGATGTTAGCTTATTTATTTAATCAGCACCATTTTATTAGTCAGAACTTTTTGGTTCGTTAGGATACGATATAAATAAACCCCGCTCGCTAGTCTGCCCGCCTGGAAAGGGATGTTATAGTTTCCTGCCGGAAGTGTCTCAGAAACCAGGGTTTGAACTTTTCTTCCCAGAATGTCAAAAACTTCAAGTGTCACATCCGACTCTTCAGTTAGTCCAAATGGAATAGTGGTAGTTGGATTAAACGGGTTCGGATAGTTTTGATATAAGTAAACTTCTTCAGGGATATTAGCCTCAATTTCCTCAGTGGTAATTCTCAAGAGGAATCTTGCGGAAGATTTGTTTTTCTTCAGGGAAGGAGCCCCGTTTGTAGGCTGAGCCTGCTTTAGTTTTTTCTTTGAATTGTAGCTGAAAACATAATTTTCCTGCTCTCTGAGATTAATTTCCTGTCCGGTCTCATGGTCAAACAAGATTAATAACCATTCCTCAGGTACATTTCTAAGTCCGGGCCAGCTAAGGGTGTAACTACCAGCTGCAACTTGTCCATTAATGTAAGACTCGAAATGCAGGGGAACATTTTGGCGGTGGCTGAAATTGGCTGGTCGGTTATTGATCACAAGCTCTGTACCATTACTCAGCGTTGAATAAAATTCAATGTGTGAATCTGAGAAGGGTAGAAGCCGCAATGCATCCTGATCGTCTTTACCTTCTGTACCATTCTGGCTTAGCATAACATGGGTTACTTTTGCCAACCCATTCCCAGTTGCTTTGAGCTCCAAAACAGGAGGTGAACTTTCAAACTCTTGCAGCTGTGCCGGAACTTCTTTGCGGAGGAAGTTACCCCCCGTGGTTTTGGCTGCATTTTTAACTTTCAGTTCGGGACTTGAGGCATTGGCTTTTACCCAAAATCCCTGGAAGGCCGGGATGATACCACTACCCAGAGAGCCTGTTGACCCATTCCAGGTAAGGAATTCTCCATTTCCACTATTGGCAGCCGGATCCCAAATATAAATGGTTGATTCAATATTTGTCTTCGTCCAGTTTGCGGCATTATTCCAGTTAATAGATGCTCCAAACGGATTCCCTACAAAGTTCCATCCAGAATCGGCTTCAGGGGTATAAGTAACACCAAAATCTACTTCAGTTGCACCAGACCCAAATTCCTGTCCGGCTACATCCAGGGTATCCGGAAGCGGATCATTATACAGAGGGTCAGCTGGAATGCTTCCGAAAAAGTAAACCCAGTAACCTCTTCCGGCCACCAGAGAGTTTGTACTATTTGAAGGGGCTCTTAATCGGTCGTTATCAGTGGCTGGTAAGCCTTCTTCATTAATATCATAATCTTCAAGATACCACATTACGTTAGGCTGAAGAGTATCACCGGGATCTGAGCCTGTACTGTACGTTGCACCCGTATAACCCTGGGTAAGGGTGCCGTCAAGGAAGTCACCGACGGTTGAGTTTACCGGCGATGCCAGCATTCTCCAGCCTCTGACTCCTGAAATTTTTCTCTGGAACCGCAGAACACCTGTTCCATATGCTTGTGTATTGGCGATCAGGTTTAGGCCGCTTGGTACGAGTAATTCGCCATCGGTCATAGTGAGAATACCAGTTACAGTGAAATTGTTTGTGATTTCTACTGTTCCGGGATTGTCAACCTCAACGTTTACAAAAGAATGTGGACTTTGAATAGTTTGGTCGCTGCTTCCATTAAATATGATATTACCTAGGGTGAAATTCGGAATATTCAGATCACCACCAATGGTAAGAGAGTCATTATTACTTCCCAGTAGTTCCCCGTTTCCGGTAACATCACCTGAGACGATAAAGTTAACACCACCTGATATGTTGAGTTCAGCGCTAGCCTCGATGGAAAGGGCAGCAATTTCTGTATCGGTTACATTAACAACAGGAAACTCATTACCAACAGCAGGACTCGCAGGAATCAGTACAACTGAGGCTGCATTCGGTACAGAACCAACGTTCCAGTTGTCAGGATCAAAATAATTGGAGGCATCAGCAACAGAACCGAGCTGACTTTCCCAGATATGACTGAAGGAGGCAAACTCTACCAGGGCATTATCACTGATACTATTTCCATTCAAAGTACCGGTTATCGTTGCAACAACTGTTCCCGTGGAGGATGTAAGCGTGGCCGAATAGGTGCCATTCGAATTATCAGTAACACTGCCAATTGAACCCTCATCAGTGTTTAATACTACGGTAGCACCTCCGCTTGTAACGTTATTTCCAAAAGCATCTTTGGCTTGAACCGTAATCGTAGAAGTGCTGGCTCCATCATTTAGAATTACAGTGGGAGAAGCAGAGATAGTGGTTTCGGACTCATCAGCTGCGCCCGCTGATACAGCAAATGAATTACTTACCCCGGTTTCGGAGCCTGAGGAATTGGTTGCCGTAATTGTACAATTACCGACACTGGTAATGTTAACAGTAAGGGAGGACAGAACTCCTAAACTGAAACTGGATGTAGTACCTTGTCCTAACCCCATATCACAAGAAGAAGTTACAACCGTGGTTCCCGAAAAAGTAGTTACAGTTGTCCCAGAACCATCAATGGCAGTAATTTTTATGTTGAAATTTTGTCCGGCTATTTTTGGGCTGATATTTCCGGAAGGCACGCGTTCAACTTTAAATCCTGTAAGTACGCCGGCATTTACAATACTGAAGTTTGAACTTACGGCATTATCAAGGCCAGAACTTGTAGCTGTGAGTTGTTTTGTGCCTACATCATCAATTTCGAGATCTGAAAAATCAGCTATTCCCAAAGAGTTTGTCAAACGACTGGTGGTCCCCGATAATGATCCCGTTCCGGAAGTTAAAGCCATGTTAACCGATACTCCTGCTTGCTTCACACTATTCCCGAACTGGTCGGTAAGTTGTACACGAACGGCTGGTGTGATAGCCGTATTTACATTTGTAGATGATGGCTGCTGAGTAATTACAAGGCTGTCCAAAGCACCTGCAACCATAGATAGCGAACCATAATTAGTTCCTCCACCAAGTCCTGTAGTACCCGTATTGGTGATGTTGCCTGTATTGGGTAATGCTCCGGTGGTAGGGCGAATTTGAAGTCCGCTAATATCAATCTCACCCGGATTTGAAGTTGAAGCAGTATTAACCGTAAAAGTAACTTGAGAAGAAGTAATACTCGTATATGAAACAGCAAGAGTTGTTGTACCTCCGTAAACCGCTGAAGTAGATACGGATGGAGTTGCTCCTGTATTCCATTCAAAACCAGTTGGTGCATTGAGTACAAAAGTTCCGCTTGCGGATAGTTCTCCGGCAAAACCTTCTTTGATAATAGGCCCCGTGAGGGAGGTGTAGGAGGTATTTGCGTCATCAGCAGAAATATTTTCACCGTTTTCTGCCGCCGTAATTTTTCGGATTGAAAGCGTGTATTTCTCTGAGAGGTAATCTTCTACATTTTCCCGCTCGGATGGTGTGAGAAGCCGGCCATAATAAATAAACTCTGCGATCTCACCATCCCAGCTTTGGTTGTTGGTATCGGGATCATCTTTCCCCCCTTTACCTAAAATTGCTGTGGTAGCATTGCTAATAGTACCTGTTGGAGGCGGGCCAATCGAACTGGGGTTATTCAGAATACCATCTATAAAAATATCATAGGTATTGCCACTTTGCCACTGATAGCTGATAATCTGCCCATTAGTTGTCTGGATATCAGTAAAACTCTCAATTTGGTTGTCGGGATCATCTCCCAGTATCCCTGCCTTTACTACATTGGTAAAGGCACCGCCGGTATTAGCTCCGGCTGCATCATAACGAATGGTTAATGTCTTATCTTGAGAAACGGGTGTTTCTGCAATAAACAATCCACGGTCAGTATTGGTCTGATCTGATTTCAAAACCAAAAAGATGGTAAACTCGGTTGATCCATTGATATAATTCTCTCCATCAGTATCAGCAAAGTGATCCCCGTTACCGGCAAAGTTAATAGAGGGCTGATTATTAAGCAGGCTTGAACTGCTTACAAATGTAGGCCGGGTTCCGGCATCTGCGGTTCCGGTATAATCATTTCCATTTCCACTTTGATCCTGCCAGGTCACAACTTCACTGCCGCTGGTTACAATTCCGGCATCTGCGCGCAGCCAAACTTCCAATCCGTTAATAGCTTCTACCGCATTCACTTCAATTGTGCGTTTCACTGTGTCACTGGCTAGTGCTCCGTCGTGAGCTACAAAACTGATTTCTCGTTCGGGTCCGGTAGGTATGGTGGCAAAGTTTTTGTATTCAACGGTTCTCAGGGCTGTCTGATAATCACTTAAAGAAGTAGTTCCTTCCAGTTTTAATCGTCCTGTTTGATCATCGAAATCCCCGGTAATTCCAAAAATCTCCGAATATAAAAGGGAATCTTCGGCGGGTTTGAAATTTTGAGTAATCAACACGAAGGCACTGTCGAGTTGAGTGTCATCCGGGTCAGATACTTGTAGGGTAGACGTTATTTGAATAGCTGCATTATCATAATTCAGAGCCGAGGATTCGATACCGGAAAGCACCGGCGCTGAGTTAGCAGCTACCACATCTAAATCTCTGGATTCGGTATTGCTGTTACTCGCTCCATCATTAACGGTAAATGAAATAGTCCGGGTAATCTCAACCGGATCAGCACTCAGGTTTTCGTAAGTTACAGCCTCAAGTGCCGTCTGATAATCAGCCAGGGATGCAGAACCAGTCAGGGTCAAAATGCCCGTTGTAGAGTTCCAGCTTCCGGTAATTCCAAGCTGATTCGGAAAGCCAAGTTCGTCTTCCCCAAGCGTATAATTATTTGTGATGGCAATGGTGGCACTTTCCATATTGGTGTCATCTGCATCTGAAATAGCCACCGTAAATGCGGCACTACCATTTACAGCCCCGCTTCCTTCATTGTATGTTAAAGCAGGTCCTGAAATACCGGAAAGAGAAGGAGTACTATTTACAGCAATTACATTTATATCACGGGAGGCCGTGTTGCTTACATCATCCCAATCTTCCACTTCAAAATCGATGGTTCTTAATGCTGTGGATGGATTGACGGTGTTCGTATTTTCGTAAGTAACCGAACGAAGAACAGTTTGATAGTTAGCTGGTGAATCAGTTCCTGAAAGTGTTAGTTCACCCGTTGTTGAATTATAGCTTCCGCCAATATTTCCGACAGGAGTGAAATCCAGAACGTCTTCGGAGGTCTCAAAATTTGAAGAAATGGTTACGGTGGCTCCCTCAAGAATAGTATTATCACTATCTGAAACAGTTAGTGAGGAGGAGACAGAAGTTGGTGAATCACCTTCTGTATAATCAAGGTCTGTCATTTCAATTGAAGCCAGGACAGGAGGTTCATTACACCATTTATCGCAGAGGTAGTCGTACACACTGGCCATCTGTCCGCCATTAAGGGCTGTATTCCAGGATAAAAACTCGCCGATGTATCCGTTAAAATTGTTATTGCCTGCTGGGTTGTTTGCTGTTGTCACCGGGTCGCGGGTTCCGTTTTCTTCACCAATGATGGCACCGCCACTATGAGCTTGCTGAACATCAGTATTGGACAAAGTAATGGCAGTACCACCGTTTATGCTTGCTGACCAGGTACGATTGACTAGCGCACCGGCTGTCGCATCATGGCTCGCAATCAATATATAACTCTCATTGGGTTGGACTACTCCTAAATCAATTGATTTGTATTGATTCCCGACGCCCCATTCGTTGTTATTCCATACGAAAGCGTACGCATTACCATCTTTAATACTAATCTGGTACCCCCGGGTACCACCACCTTGTTCGTAAATTACCTGTAACCCTGTAACTGATGCCCCGGTTCTGAAAACAACGGCAAAAGATTTTTCTGTATAACTAGCTGTATTTAAAATAGCGTTGTTTGGCGGATCAAGGTTATCATCGGTTCCATCCCAAAGAATTCCACCCCGTTCACCAAAATAGTTTGAATTGAATAGTGGACGTTGGGCAGCAGTTCCATTTATTGCTGAAAGATCAGTTCCGGAACCCACAGCATTATCTGAACGGTCTCCCCAGGAAGCGACAGAGGTACCATCTCCAGGCTGATTCCCCAGATTTAAATCACCATTTACATCCTGTGCATCAAAATGAAAAACGGGATTGGCTAAATCAGTCGATAGGTCAGTCAGGGTAGTGATTATATTGAGATCTCTTGTGAGGGTGTTGCTGTCGTTTGACCCATCATTGACGGTTACTGATATTGTTCTGGTGCTTTGGTCAGGGGTAGAACCGTTGGTATTCTCATAGGTAACATCCCTTAAAGCAGCTTGGTATTGTGCTAAGGTAGCCGTCCCGGAAAGTGATAGAATACCTGTTCCCGAATTCCAGCTGCCTGTTATTCCATTCTGGTCAGTGAAGTCGAGTACATCCTCAGAAGCATTATAATTTCCGGTGATTTCGATTTCAGCACTTGAGAGATTAGAAGTAAATGGATGGTCAACAGTAATAGCTGAAGTAATAAAAACCTCAGAACCCCCGGCAAAAAAGTTCTGTGGAGAAGATTCAATATCGGCAAGAACAGGCGGATCAGGTATCTCAGAGATAAAACTTCCCGGCGCATTTTGGTTGCTGTATTCCGTAGCAATCCAGTCGGCCGAGCGTGCAACATTCGAAATCCGAACTTCATCCATCATCCCGTCAAACTGAAAATCTCCGCTTGAAAGGGTGAGGTTGTCTCCATTTGGGGTGAAGTTGAACGCGGTTCCGTTAGTTACATCCTGCGCTCCATCAATATAAATAGTACGGCCATTGGTACTGCTGTTTGTGAAAGTGACATAATAATCTTGTCCGTCATTCAAGGCGCTACCATCAAAGGCAGTTCCGTCATCGTTAACGGTGATATTATTAAAGTAATAAACGGCATAAGAACTGTTGTAAGCACCTTTGGTTACCAAGTCGGGGCCTACAGAATTAAGATTGGAACCATTCATCCAGAATGAAATAGTAATATCTCCGGTAATCTCAATGGAAGGGTCATCTGGAATGGTAATTATGTCATTTCCGCTCCCGGCATTGAAATCACGCCCGTCACCAATTATTCCTGGAATTACAGAAGTTCCACTCGTAGAACCATTATTTCCATTAGAAGTTGCGTCACTCAGGTCACTATCCAGGTGCAGAACCATTTGATAACCGGAATTCCAGGTGGTATTTACAGATTGATCGGTAGTTTGGCTGGAATTTCCATAGTAAACGAAGAATTCGGTATCAGACGTGGCATTAAGGGTAGGGAAGCGAACCCAAAATAAGATTTCACCGGTTGAGGCATTGTATGATTCCAGCTCATGATCAAGAACGGTAGAACCATCTGCAGAAGTGAATACAATATCATATCCATTGGGGCTTTCAACACCCCCACCATTACCCGTGGTTCTGAAATCATTTTCTGTGAGTGAGATAAGTACAGGAAAATCAGTCAAATTTGTAGAGCCTGAAACCTGGGCATTATCAACAGCAAATTTTTTACGGAAGGTATACCCCGGAACTTGCGCGGAAATAGTTTCCACACTTATGAGTGCAATCAGCAGGGTCAATAGTCCGATATGTGTGCTTTGGGTGATTTTCACACTTCTGGGTTAGACTGAGTTTATTGGCAAATATAATTATTGGTTTTCTAAACTTGGGAATGATTAGCTATTTCTAACCCGCATGAAAATAATCTATAAGAAGAAAGGAAGCGCTATTTAATCAAGGTCATTTTTTTGGTAAAAACACCATTGTTTGTGACTAATCGATATAAATAAATACCACTTGAAAAGTTAGAGGCGTCCCAGGTAAACGTGTGTATTCCTGCCTGAAGTTCAGAATCAACAATGGTTGTTACTTTTCTACCGAGAATATCAAAAATCGAGAGTTCTGCAACGCCTTGTAGCGGTAGTTCAAATTGAATTTTTGTGGAAGGATTAAAGGGATTAGGATAATTTTGTTTCAGGGTAAAATCGGAAGGGAGGTCGCTGGCATCTGCTCCCGGTTCTATCCGTATTACAAAACGAGCATTTTTGGGATCTGCCTTACTCTGAATTTTTGGTTTCAAAGAGCTACTTTGATTTGCCGCTTGTTTCCCCATAGTACCTTTGTGTGTAAATATATACGAGGGTTGATTTTTGAGGCTGACTTCTGTTGATGTTTTTTTATCAATCAATGTGATCGTCCAACCATCCGGTATATTCGAAAATTTCTGAAGCTTCATGTACATACTTTTAGAAATCGAAAACCCATTTTCATAAGCTTCTACCTGAAGTGGGATTTCGATAGGTGTTCCAAAATTACGAGGCAGGTTATTGATAGAATATTTATCTCCGCTGGAAGAAACAGAGGATAATTCAATGTAATCAGTAATGCCGGAGTACGGATTTAAACGGTATCCATCTAAGGGATCTTTACCAATTTTAGCCGACTCAGTAAACATAAAATGAGCTGAAACTTCCCTGTTCTGATCATCAACCAGCGTCAGAGAAAACATTGGGTGGTTAGCTTTGTTGTTAGCTGAATTTAGTTTGCCAACATAGGTACCGCCCGTTGTTTTAGCATCTTCCTCAACAACAAGAGAAGGAGTGATTGCATTAGCTTTAATCCAAAACCCCTGGAAAGGAGCAATTAATCCACTTCCTAAATCTCCTGTAGATCCATTCCAGGTTAAAAATTGGTTGCTGCTATAATCCCATATGTAGATGGTTTGATCGATATTTGTTTTGGTCCAGGAAGAGGCGTTATCCCAATCGATAGTGGCAGCATAGGGATTGCCTGCTAAATTCCAGCCTGAGTCAGCAGAGGTGGTATAGGTGACACCAAAATCAACAGGTCCTTCATTTTCTTGTCCCTGAACATCCAGTGTTAATGGCAGTGGGAAAACGTCATTATAATTTGGGTCAGCATCGATATCCCCGAAGATATAGGTGAACAACCCAAGTCCTTCTGGAATAGAATTTGAAGCATTGGATGGGGCTCTCCACCGTTGATTATCCGTACCGGGATAGGTTTCATCGTAATAAAGCACATTAGGTTGTAATGTGTCTCCAGGATTTGACCCAGTACTATAATAGGCGCCTGTAAAGCCCTGAGTTACGGTTTTGTCAAGCAGATCATCAAAATCAGTATCTAATGGAGAAGAAAGTAATCGCCAGCCATTGGAACCGGTTATGGTTCGCTCAATTTTGAGATCTCCGCTGCCAATGGATTTTGTGTTTGCGATTAAATTTTTTCCGGACCCAATGTTGAACGTCCCACTGGTTAAAAAGAGGGTACCACTAACCTGAATGTTATTGGTTGATAAAGTTACTCCGGAGCTATTCGAGATCGTTAAATTCTGTACCGTTCCGGGTAAACCATTGCCTGTATTTTGTACTCCGCTTCCATTGTACGTGTAACTGCCTGAAGTACCGAATGTACGGGTTGTGGTTTGAATATTTCCGGTTGACCCGGAAGACGAAATACCTGAAAGTGAACCTATTCTGAGGGTTCCTGTTGTAACTTCAAAAGTACCCGCTCCGGTTATCGTCTTTAATCCGGTGGTTAAGACCCCACCTGAACCTACACGAAGTACCGATCCTGATTTCACCTGAACCGCAGTTTGATTTTCAATGCTTGTGGAACTTGAAATAGTGACTACATCACCATCACCAACAATTACGGTTGCATTATTTGTATTTCCGGGATGGTCAGAAGCAGAAGGAGTACCAGAATGACTGGTTTTGGACCAGGTGCCTGCAGTAGCCCAGTTGCCGGAAGTAACGCTATAAAAAGTAATGGGGCCTACCTTGGTAAACCTCTTGATGTGATTGTCAGATAATTCCCCGTTGTCAGTGCTTTCAAGGTTGTTCATGATGATTCGGTATTCCACATCTTCAAGAATGGTGGATATAGACAATGTAACCTGTTTACTATTGCCTCCCGTATTTAGAGTAGCACTGTTTACGGTTACCGAGTTGGAGTTGCTGACCCTTTCTATGGTATAATTGGAAACATTCTCTGCCAAGGATTCGACCATGGCCTTGTTAAAAGTAACAATGACGGTGTTTACATCGGTTGCTACCGCAGAAACGGCAAATGGGGCCGGGCTCTGTACGTTATCTGAACCATCACCATTTACTTCACCCTGAATATCGAGTTGGTCATCGTCCTGTACATTGACAGAACCACCTTCATTAACGGTAAGGTTACCTTCAACCGTAACTACATTCTCAGAACCCCCGTCAGTTTGGAAAGTAGCTCCGGAATCGACGACGACATTATTGAAAGTGATATTGCTACCATTGGTGGTGATGGTTTGAGTGTTGTCTCCACTAAAGGTTACGGTACTGGAATCGGCATTAAAATTACTGCCACCGGTGACTTCAAAATCTCCGGAAAGCTCCAAATTACCACTCCCAAGCGACATCGAACCCCCACTTGTAACGGAGGCGTCGCCAGCAACATTAATAGTTCCAGTATCAACATATAGATTACCGTTGCTCGAAAAGTCAGCATTACCATTGATGTTCACGGTAGCATCCTGCACATAAAAATATCCGGAGCTTTGAACTTGTACATCGTTGTTAATTTCTACGGTACCCGATCCTAAATAAGCATAGGCATTACCTTGCACATCTAGTGTGGAATTAAATACGAGTGTACCGGAATCGTTTTCTAATGTGCCTCCACTTTGAACATTTGCTGGTCCTTCAAAAGTTGCCATTCCATCTTCACCGTCAAATGTACCGTTAATGGTTGTTGTTCCATCAACAGTCAAAGTTGCTGTGCCTAATTCAAATAATGCACTATTCTGAATGTTCAGGTTACCTTCTACATTTACAACACCAGAACCGGCATCAAACCATTTGCCGCTACCCGAACTGCTGACGGTAAGATTTCCATTAAAAGTAGCTGTTCCGCTGCCAACCGAGAAGCCAGGTTGTGTTGTTTTATTTCCACCATTAATCGAAAAATTTGCATTGGTGGTAAAACTACCGCTGGTCATTTCTACATAACGATTATCATTGGAACCCCAGTCGAGTGAGGTTCCGGTATGATTTACCGTTCCCCCGTCAATGTGTAGAGAGCCTCCATTGCCATTGAATTCAATTTCATTGGTGATCGTTAAATTTCCACCTGATATCACCGTAAGAAAGGTAACTCCCGGACCCGGGTAGTAACTCCCGAGCTGAAGGGTATTTACCGTTGCTGAAGTATTAAGGATTGGCTTATTGGAGTAATTCGTGATAACTGCTCTATATCCCGGGCCGGGAACGCCGTTACTCCAGTTCGAAGCATTATTCCAGTCGCTGTTAACAGAGCCATTCCAATTTGTGGTTTGGGCAGATACATCAATTCCACCCATACAAAAAAGAAATATGGTGATGAACAGAATTTTTATGTGAATCTTGGATTTAATCACTGCCTAAAGCCTGAAGGTCTCTCAAAATTTATCGTATAAAAATATGCTTTTGTAAAGTTCTTAATGAGTTAATTCTCGTTAATTAACAGACTCTAATAATGATTTAGCAGATGTAAATTAACTTTTCTTATTTTGAGCCAAATTGAATCAAAGTTTTTTATGAAAGGAATTATTCTTGCAGGCGGAACCGGATCACGGTTATTTCCTCTAACTAAAGTTACGAACAAACATTTGCTTCCGATTGGTGACAAACCCATGATTTATCATCCCATCGAAAAGCTAACAGAAGTGGGTATTCAGGAGATACTGATCGTGACCGGAACAGAGCACATGGGAGCGGTTGTTAATTTGTTGGGTTCAGGGAAGGATTTTGGTTGTAGGTTCACCTATAAGGTACAGGATGAGGCGGGAGGAATTGCACAAGCTTTGGGACTGGCAGAAAATTTTGCAGGAGATGAACCTGTGGTTGTAATACTGGGTGATAATATTTTTCAGAGTTCACTAAAAAAGGCTGTTGACAACTATGACGGAACCGGCGCTCAGATTCTGATCAAGGAAGTACCCGACCCCAAACGATATGGGGTGGCTGAGCTGGATGGAGAGGAAGTACTTTCGATCGAAGAAAAACCGGAGAAGCCTAAATCAAATTATGCCGTGACCGGCGTTTACTTTTATGACTCAAAAGTCTTTGATTGCATTCAAAACTTAAAGCCATCTGGCCGGGGAGAGTTAGAAATAACAGATGTCAATAACTTCTACATTCAAAAAGGAGAAATGAAAAGCTCGGTAATGGAAGGTTGGTGGACCGATGCCGGAACACCTGAATCATACCGGATCGCCAATGAATTGGTAAGGGGATAATTATGCGGATTTTAATTACGGGTGGCAGTGGTCAGCTTGGAAGGGAATGGGTGAGCTTCCTGAACCGTAAAGAAGTGGAGTTTATATCCTTGCCTTCCGCTGATCTGGATGTAACCGACCATGCGGATACCAATCGTGTGCTGAGCAATCTCCGACCGGATCTTATTATTAATTGTGCAGCCTACACAAAAGTAGATCAGGCCGAAGATGAACCCGAAAAAGCTTTCCAGGTAAATGAAAAGGCGGTTGGAAACCTGGCCAAATATTGTGCCCAAAAAAAAATTAAGATATTGCATTTTTCAACCGATTATGTTTTTCCCGGGACAAAAGAGGATATGGAGAAATTTCCGGAAGGGTACACTGAAGATCATCCCACTAAACCGATTAATGTGTATGGGAGTTCTAAACTTGCCGGAGAAAAAGCTATTCAGGACAGTGGATGCAACTATTTGCTTATCCGGGTTTCATGGCTGTGTGGTAAGTATGGCAGCAACTTTGTGAAAACGATGCTCAAACTGGCTGAAGACCGTGATACACTAAAGGTTGTGAATGATCAATTTGGCTGTCCCACTTTTGCAAAAAATGTGGTTGAAAACTGCTGGCAGCTTATTGAAGGCAATGAAGAGGGAGTTTTCCATCTGACCTCAAAAGGAAAGATAACCTGGTACGATTTTGCATCAGAAATTTTTAAACAAGCTGGAGTAGATATTAATCTTGAGCCGGTAGATAGCTCCGCATTCCCTACCAAAGCCAAACGTCCGGCTTTTTCCCTGTTAAGTACTGAAAAAATTGCTAACATCTCAGGCGTTTCCCTTATTGAATGGGAAGAAGGATTAAAATCAATGTTGGCCGAACTTAAAGTATGAAGATTACAGAAACACGCATTCCTGCTGTAAAAATTATAGAACCCCGGGTTTTTGAAGACGACCGGGGATATTTTTTTGAGGCTTATCGGAAATCGGAGCTCAAAAAATCGGGTATTGATGTAGATTTTGTGCAAGATAACGTCTCAAAATCCTATAAAAACACGGTTCGTGGATTGCATTATCAAATAGAAAATCCCCAGGATAAACTGGTACAGTGCCTGAAGGGATCAATACTGGATGTGGCTGTAGATCTTCGGCAGAATTCTCCTTCTTTTGGAAATTATGTGGCCTTTAAGCTCACGGATGTAAGCAAACGAATGCTTTTCATCCCTAAAGGATTTGCCCATGGCTTTTCGGTGCTTTCTGATGAGGCGGTTGTGGCCTACAAGTGCTCAGATTATTACAATGCCGAAGGGGAGCGGGGGGTGCGCTGGGATGATCCTCTGATTCGAATTCACTGGGATGTGGCCCGTCCAATTCTTTCTGAAAAAGACCGGAAACTGCCTTTATTTTCATCACTCAAAGAAGAAGACTTATTCTGATATGCGAATTATTGTAACGGGAGGAGCCGGTTTCATTGGTTCGAACCTGATTTTAAGACTTACCGAAGACCACCCGGATTGGGAAATATACAACCTGGATAAACTTACATATGCCTCCGATCAATCCTATCTGAAATCACTCAAAGATTCGGGCAGATACTACTTTAAGAAAGTGGATTTGGTTAATAGAAACGAGGTGCACGATATAGTGCAGACGTTCAAGCCGCAGGGGGTTTTTCATCTTGCTGCAGAGTCTCATGTTGATAATTCAATACAGGGGCCCGAACCCTTTATACAGTCTAACATTGTAGGCACATTCAATATTCTGGAAGAGTGTCGGTTGCTTTGGAAGGATGATGAAGAGGAATGGGAAAACAATCGTTTTTTGCATGTTTCTACAGATGAAGTGTATGGCGAGCTACAAGACGAGGATGGCTTTTTTACTGAGGAAACTCCCTATGCTCCTAATTCTCCTTATTCAGCTTCCAAAGCCGGCAGCGATATGATTGTGCGAGCCTATTATCATACCTACGGCATGAATGTGGTCACCACCAATTGTTCCAACAATTACGGGCCACACCAACATGATGAGAAACTAATTCCCGTCGTCATTCGAAGTGCCATCAACCATGAGAAAATACCTGTATATGGGAAAGGGGAGAATGTCCGCGACTGGCTTTTTGTGCATAACCATTGCGATGCTTTGGATGTAGCTTTTGGCAAGGGTAAGGCTGGTGAAACGTATACAATTGGCGGCAATAACGAATGGAAAAACATTGACCTGGTACGGAAAATCTGTGATATCCTGAACGAAGAAGTAGGAAAAGGACCAGAGGGTGACTATAAAAACCTGATCACTTTTGTAACCGACCGGCTGGGACATGATTTCCGGTATGCTATCGATGCCTCAAAAATTAAGAATGAATTGGGCTGGGAACCTTCTCAGGATTTCGACGGAATGCTCCGCCAAACAATTTTGTGGTATGTGGAGAAGTATAATTCAAAATGAATAATTAAAAATTTAAAATTGGCACAAATCAATCCAATTTTAAATTTTTAATTTCTAATTCTTAATTCTAAAGCGAATACAATGAGCGATAGAAACTATTGGTTAATGAAATCAGAACCGGATGACTACAGCATTGACGATTTAAAGAAAGACGGCGAAACTGAGTGGACGGGCGTCAGAAATTATGCTGCACGAAATTATATGCGCGATGACATGAAAAAGGGGGATGGCGTATTATTCTATCATTCCAATATTTCCACCCCGGTAATAGTTGGGACGATGGAAGTCTCCAAAGAATCACATCCCGATCCGCTTCAGTTTGATCCGAATTCTAAATACTTCGATGAAAAGAGTACCGAAAGCGAACCTCGCTGGCAATTGGTGGACGTTAAATTTGTCCAAAAGTTTGAGAATGAGGTAACCCGCGATCAGCTTAAGGAAGACCCGATTCTGCAGGATATGGAATTATTTCGCTTAGCCCGTCACTCAATCACACCGGTAAGAGAGAAAGAGTGGAAAAGACTGCACGAACTAGCTAAAGCTGAGATAAAGTAATCTTCAACCATCCTTTTAAAATGCTGGGATCATTTTTTGATCTCAGCATTACTTTCTTCGGGGAATGAATTGGTTTTACGCTCGTCTTCAAGTTCCCTGAATTCTTTGATTGTCAGGCCATATCCAATCAGAAATAGAACGGTTGCAAAAATTCCGCAAAATAATATAACTGTATTACTCATTGGGACTCCTGTAAATATTTTTGATATAGATTCCGAAGCCTAAAAGAGAAGGGACCCAAAGTCCTACAAAAATTCCTGCTTCAGGATTGGTTGTGTACCATAAGTAGATGGATAACAGCATTGAGAGGAACGCTGAACCCAGGATGAAAACATCTGATAGTTTCATATAAGCGGTTTATTTAACATTCAATTAATAAAGGACTTGCAAGTGAATAACATTCCAGCAAAATTATTCAGAGTATCTATGTGGGTGATTGATGGTATAATTCAGAGACACAAAAGGCTTATCACTTGCTGAGAATCTTGTTATATTTATTAACCTCATTAAGAGACCGCTTTTCAGAAATCATTATATGAACCGGATAAAAAAACTATTCATCACTTTTGGTGCAACGCTGCTGTTCGCCTACATTGGCGTTTGCGGATATTTTTACCTGATCCAAAATTCCATCATTTTCAGGCCTTCCCAACTGAATGAAAATGAACCCTACCGGTATGAATTTTCATTTGAAGAACGCTGGTTTGAGCCAGAAGATGGCGTTCGAATTCATGCCATTCATGCTTTCACTGACTCCGCAAAAGGACTGGCGATCTATTTTCATGGAAACCGGGGTTCAAATCGGACCAATCCCGCAAAAATCGAACTTTTCCTGAATAATGGCTACGATGTGCTTTACCCTGATTACAGGGAGTATGGAAAAAGTACGGGCCAGCTTTGGAATGAAGAGGATTTAGTGGGGGACATGAAGTTCGTTTTTAATGAGATGAAGAAGGAATATGAGGAGGGAAATATTGTTCTGATGGGGTATTCACTTGGAACAGGAGTGGCCGCACAAGTGGCGGCAGCTAATGATCCCGGAATGTTGATCATGTGGACACCCTACTACAGTATGGTGGATATGAAAGATGCACAGTTTGCTTTCCTGCCAGATTTCCTGGTTCGATTTCCCCTGCGAACAGACCTGGCCCTGCAGAAAATTGAGGAACCCGTCTACATTTTTTACGCGGGGGAAGATCAGGTCCTACCCATAGAAAGGTCGTTAAGGCTCACAGAATTTCTGAAAGAAGGTGACGAATATTTTGTGTTGGAAAATCAGGGACACGGCTGGATTTATGGGAATCAGGAGCTGATCAGGGAAATGAATGAAATCTTATCTGTAAATTAATGTTGGGATTGGTGACAAGGGTTGTCACTCAACCTTATTATATTTGCGTGAGATCTTACTTCGGACTTGAACCGGAAATCTTGAACACTCAAAAGATTAAATAGGTACATGGATTATATCTTAGCCATAGCAGGAATTATCATCGGGGGAATGGCAGGGTTTGCTATTGCGCATTTCAGATCAAAGTCAGAGAGTTCGCGGTTGGAGGAACGCAATCAAAACCTGAAAGAGCAGTTGGAAGAGACCGAATCCGAACTGAATCAGCTTCAGCAGCAAAAAGAAGAAGAACTTTCAAAAGAACGAATTCGGGCTAATGAACTTGATAAACAGCTGGCCGAACGGAATGCCGATTACAGGAATTTGCAGGAACGACTCAACGAACAGAAGAAAGAGCTTTCCGAAATGCAGGAACAGCTTACTACACAGTTCGAAAACCTGGCGAATAAAATCCTGGAAGAGAAATCCGAGAAATTCACCAAGCAAAACAAGGAACAGATCGATCAGCTGCTGAACCCGCTGGGAGAGAAATTGGAGGCTTTCAAGAAGAAGGTAGAGGAAACTCACAAAGACGAGGTGGAGGCCCGTGGTTCTCTCAAGCAGGAGCTTAAGCACCTGATGGAGCTGAATCAAAAAATGAGCGACGATGCTAAAAATCTAACCAAAGCTTTAAAGGGAGATTCAAAATCTCAGGGGAATTGGGGCGAAGTAATTCTGGAACGTATTTTGGAAAAATCAGGCCTCACCAAAGGGCGGGAGTATCAGACGCAGTATTCGGTTACGACCGATGAGGGTAAGCGCCTGCAGCCAGATGTGGTTGTGCATCTTCCTGATGAGAAATTCCTGATTATAGATTCTAAAGTATCTTTGACTGCCTATGAAAAATATAGTTCGGCAGATGATCAGGACGAACAAGAACGGTTTATAAAGGAACACGTCAATTCAATCCGAACACACGTGAAAGGATTGAGTGCCAAGGATTACCAACAAATTCATGGGGAGAAAAGCCCTGATTTCGTTCTGTTGTTCATTCCCATTGAACCAGCTTTTGGTGCCGCTTTGCAGTTTGATTCCAACTTGTATTATGAAGCCTTCGACCAAAATATCGTGATTGTAAGTCCTTCTACCTTATTGGCGACTCTGGCTACTATCGACAGCGTGTGGAAGCAGGAATATCAGAATAAGAATGCTATGGAAATTGCTAAGAGAGGCGGAGCACTGTATGATAAATTTGTGCTGTTCGTGGAAAGCATGAATGATATTGGTCAGCGGATTCGTCAAACTCAGGATAGCTATGATGAGGCCATGGGCCGACTTTCAACCGGCGCAGGCAATTTAGTCCGCCAGGCCGAGATGATCCGTAAACTGGGAGCCAAATCATCCAAGCAGCTTCCTGATAACATGACGGTGGAAGACGACGAATTACTTGATGAGTGATATCATTAACTTTTCACTATTGTCATCCTGAGTGCGTAGTAAAAAATATGGATTGGGGTATAAATCACGAAGGATCTCAAAGGTTAAACTATCCCTTACTACAGAATTTGAGATCCTTCGCGGTCTTTAATGTCATTCAATAAGGCTTTTCAGGCGCTCAGGATGACAAGTTCAGGGTGGTTATTAGTTGGCTAGTCGTTTGGACTGTCAGGTCACCAGTATTTTTGGGCTCAGCATCATAAAAAGGAAACAAAATCCTGCCATTGCTGTATCTGTTGTTAAAATTGATACCTTTGGTTTATGGAAGAACAATCATCAAATTCATTTAAAAACTGGCAACGGCACAGCAAGATAATCGGCGGTGTTTTGCTGGGCTGGTCGTTCTGGTTTTGTATGCTGATTTTTATACTGCGTTGGGTAAATCCTCCTTTCACGGCCTTTACTTTACAGGAAAACTGGGAAGACTTTGGCAAAGAGCGATATAACCTTCGACAAAGCTGGGTTCCCGATGAGCAACTACCGGATCACCTGAAATTAGCCGTTATCGCTTCCGAAGATCAGCGATTCAGGGAGCACTGGGGATTGGATCTTGCTGCTATTGACAAAGCTTTGGAAGAAAAAGAACAGAGTGGAAGAGTCCGTGGTGCCAGTACCATTACCCAGCAGGTGGCGAAAAACCTGTTTTTATCTCCGGCTCAAACCTATTTCAGGAAAGGAATAGAAGCCGGTATTGCGGTTCTGATTGAATTCTTCTGGACAAAAGACCGTATTCTGGAAGTGTATCTGAATACAGCGGAGTTTGGGCCGGGCATGTATGGAGTCAACAAGGCTTCTGAATTTTACTATAACAAGCCCGCCTCAGATCTCACTCCAAAGCAATCGGCCCGCATGGCAACCGTGCTTCCAAGTCCCAAGCGTATAGAACCGGAGCCAGCTTCAGAGTATGTTGCACAGCGAAGCCAATGGATACTGAGAAATATGCAGCAGCTCAGCGGCATCAGGTATTTGCCAAAACCAGAACCAAAGCCTGATACGGTTGATACTCTTCAAAGAGAAGACGTTCTGTTAGACTCGGTAGATTTAGCCGCCATTCAGGATTCCATCGGGCTTTATCTTGATTCTATTCTGATGGAGATTAAGCTGGATTCGGTAAATAATTGAAAAACAGTATTAATAAAAAAGTTCTTTTGCCGATAAAATGACCCTACTTGAGCAGTAACATTATCCGGATTATATCATTATGTCGAAGTTTTCTTCTGAAGCAAAAAGGCTGGAAGTTCTCCATTCATACGAAATTTTAGATACAGAGGAGAGTCAGGAATATGACAACCTGGTAAAACTGGCTGCCCAAATTTGCGAGGTTCCCATTGCTAAGATCAACTTTATTGATGAAAAGAGGGCCTGGTCTAAGGCTAACTATGGTAATGACATCAAGGAATCGCCAAGAGAGTTAAATTTCTGTCATACCACCATCACCAAAGATGAATATATGGTGGTGGAAGACGCTTCCGAAGACGATCGTTTCCGCCATTTTGAATTCGTTACAGGCGATCCCAAACTGAGATTCTATGCCGGTGTGAACATCAAAAGAAATCAGCAAAACCTTGGGTCAATTTGTGTATTGGGGCAAGAACCCAAGAAGCTTTCGGATGCCCAGCTTGATGCATTGCGTACCATTGCAAGCGAAATTGAAGCACGGCTCGAACTCAGTAAAAAGAATAAAGAGCTCGAAACCAAAGCGGCTTTTCTGGAAGCTTCCGTAGATTTGATGCTGGTTCTGAATCCCGATACGCTGGAAATTGAGACGTTGAGCAGGAATGGAGGTGATCTTCTGTGCAGATCAGATGAAGAAGCTTGCCCGAAATCTTTAAATGAATTATGCCCTGATCAGGCTTTGATCAATGATTTAAAAAAATGGACTCAGTCTGGAGATCATGCTTTTGAATCTGAGGCCAAATTGGAACTACATAATAAAGAGGTTTTTCTTGAACTGAATGGAGTGTTTAAAGATGAAAAGCTACTGATAACAGCAAAAGATATTACTCAGCGAAAGCAAGCCGAGAAAGAATTGAATAAAGAAAAATTGTTTAGCGAAACGATTATTAAGTCGTTGCCGCTGAATTTCTTCATGTTTGATGAAAACGGAAATCTGATTAAGTGGAGTCGGAACCACGACGACCATGGATATACTGAAGAAGAATATGCAGAGCTTTCTCCGCTGGATTTCTTTGAAGGAGAAGATAAAAGTCTCATTCAGCAATATATTGATCAGTCATTTTCCAGCTCTGAGCCTCTCGGAAGCATTGAGGCAGACCTGATACAGAAAAATGGAAGCAAAAAACCATTTTTATTTAATGCAGTTTCGTTTGAGAAAGACGGCAAGAAATACCTGATCGGAACTAGTCAAAGTATTGAAGCCCAGCGTAGCTATCAGGAGAAGCTGGAGGCACTGCTTGCTGAGAAAGAAGTGCTGTTAGCTGAAGTACATCACCGGGTTAAGAATAACCTTGCTGTTATTTCCGGCTTTCTGCAAATGCAGGAATTTGTCAGTGAAAATGACCAGGTAAAAGCAGCGCTTCTAACTAACCTCATGCGGGTTAAGTCGATGGCTCTGATTCACGAAGATCTGTATAAGGCTAAAGATTTTAACGGAATCCGCTTCGATCACTACCTGATTCAATTGCTTCAGTTTATTGAAATGAAAAGAAGTCCTGAAGACAAACTTATTGAACTGAAATCGTCTGTAGGCAGAATTGAAATGAATGTGAATCAGGCCGTTCCTCTGGCATTAATTGTGAATGAATTAGTTTCTAATGCCTACGAGTTTGCCTTTGAAGGAAAAGAAAAGGGAGTCATAACGGTTGAAATAAAAGCCAACCAGGATGAAGTTATCTTGTCTGTAAAAGACGATGGAATAGGTCTCCCGGAAGGATTTGAATTGGAAAATAGTCCTACGTTGGGCACCACATTAGTGCTTTCGTATTCTGAACAAATTAAGTCTGAGATCGATATTAAAACGGGAGAAAATGGGACTGAGTATCAGCTTAAATTCAACCATTTAAGGAACCATAAAGGCTCAACAGCAAACGTATTGGTTTAAAATCAGGAACCTAGTATTCAAACTTATTCCAGGGTTGTCCTGTGGGTTTTGGAGCTTTGAAGGTCATGATTTCTTTTAGGGTTGGATGCTCCAGCTCCAGCTTTACAGCACGAAGCGCGATATCTTTACCCTGACTTTCCTCAGGATTTCCATATTTATGATCACCCCAAAGCGGGGTGCCTTCTTTCGCAAACTGTACCCTGATCTGATGAGGCCGGCCAGTGATCAAATCTACTTCCACCACGCTGAAATTAGCATTTTGTTTGATGGTGATGAATTTCAGGCGCGACTCTTTTGCCTTTCCTTTTGGCTTTGAATAGGCTTTGACGGTGTTAGTTCGGTTATCTTTGTCTAAAAAGTGCACATGTTCCCCGTAAACCGGAGCCATCCCATGAACCAGTGCCCAATAAGTTTTCTTCATGGTCCGCTTTCTGATTTGATAAGAGAGGCGGGAAGCCGCTTTGGATGTTTTGGCAAGAACCATCACCCCACTTACAGGGCGGTCAAGCCTATGTACCAAACCCAGGTATACATTTCCAGGCTTGTTGTACTCTTTCTTGATGTACTCCTTACAAAGATTCAATACATCAGGATCACCGGTATGGTCTTCCTGGGAAAGAACACCGGCCGGTTTATCAATCACCAGCAGGTGATTGTCTTCAAAAATGATTGGGATGTTGGGCTTTGTCTTGGTGAATTTAGTATTCAAGAAGAAGAAAATTGAATTAAAATAAGATTGATGTAAAGGTACATTGAAATAAATCCTCTTAAAAATATTTGAAAAGCCATGGCTCTATAAATCTGTGTTTAAATCTATTATCTTTGTTCCATGAGCAACGAAGGACAAGTACAACTCTCTGAAAAAGTCGCCAATCTACCCACCTCACCTGGGGTTTATATCTACCGGGATTCTTCCGGAACTGAACTATATGTAGGTAAGGCCAAGAAACTTCGAAACCGGGTTCGGTCTTACTTTCAGGATTCCCGTCCACAAGATGGCCGTATCAAAACGATGGTATCAAAAATTGATGACATCGAGGTTGTAGTTACTGATTCTGAAGCAGAGGCGCTGATTCTCGAAAATAACCTGATCAAACAATACCAGCCCCGGTACAATATTATGTATCGGGATGACAAGTCCTATCCCTACATCTGTATCACTAACCAAGCCAAACCGCGGGTTTATCCAACCCGGACCGTGGTAAAGGATGGAAGTAAATATTACGGTCCCTATGACAGTGTTGGGGCTATGAAGCGAATGCTGGAGACCATCCGGAAAGCATTTGGCCTTTGTACCTGTGCAGTTTCTCAAAAAAATATCGACAAGACCAAAGGCGTACCAAAGTGGCACTCCTGTTTCGATGATTATCTGCAAAACTGTTCAGGCGATTGGGACGATGAAGTTTACCAGGCCACCATTCAAAAAGTAGACCGAATGCTGAACGGACAAACCGATCAGCTGATCAGGGAACTGAAAGATGAAATGCAGATCGCTTCGGATGCTCTGGAGTTTGAGCAAGCCGCCCAGCTCCGTGATAGTCTTGAAGCTGTAAAACGCTACAGTCAGAAGATGAAAATGGTGGTCTCCAAAAAAGTGGACCGCGATGTTTTTGCTATTGGAAAGAATGAAGAAATCGGAGAAGCCTGCGGAGTTTTGTTTAAGATCCGTGAAGGGAAAATGATTGGGAAGTTTCACCGGTTCCTGAAAAATATCGAGGGGTTAAATAAAGGAGAAATGCTGCAATCCTTTGTGGAAGATTATTATACCGGGCAATACACCGCAGCCATTCCGGATGAGGTTTACCTGAGCCATGACATGGAAGATGTGGAACCACTTGAACAGTATCTGCATCAGGAGAGAGGAAAGATTGTTCCTGTACATGTGCCTCAGATCGGAGAGAAAAAACAGTTGATTAAAATGGCACTTGCAAATGCCAAGCTTCACCTGAATGAGCGGGCATTGGAAAAAGAGAAAGCGGAGCGTAACCGGATTCCCCACGCTGTGAAAGAGCTGAAAGAACATTTGAAATTAGACCGGTTGCCCCGCAGAATTGAGTGTTTTGACAACTCAAACCTGCAGGGTACAGATCCGGTTGCCTCCATGGTATGTTTTGTAGATGCGAAACCTCGCAAGAGCGAATACAAGCGGTTCAATATAAAAACAGTGGAAGGCCCGGACGATTTCGCATCCATGAAAGAGATTCTGATCCGGCGCTATTCCCGGGTTCAAAAAGAAGGGCAGCAGATACCTGATCTGATTATTGTGGATGGAGGAAAGGGGCAGCTTAGTTCGGCGGTAGAAGCTCTAAAGGAAATTGATTTCTTCGGAGAATGTGAAATTATAGGTCTGGCAAAGAGATTGGAAGAAGTATTTCTGCCCGGCATGTCTGACCCAATTATGATTCCAAAAAAATCATCCGCGCTGAAATTATTACAGCAAGCCAGAGATGAAGCCCACCGATTTGCAATTACTTTTCACCGCAAAAAAAGAAGCAAACGAACGGTTAAAACAGAACTTTTAGACATAGATGGTGTAGGAGAGAAGACGGCACAAAAACTACTTATAGAGTTTGGTTCAGTAAAAAAAATCAGAAAGGCCAAAAAAGAAGAATTACAGTTTAACCTTGGTAAGGTGTTAGGAGAAAAAGTGTACAACTATTTCCACGAGTGATTCGTCTCACACCTGTAATGTGAGCTTTGAGTAACATCAACATGTTATATGAATACCGTGCTTGGCATATTAAAATAGGCACAGAATCAAAGAATTAGTCTTTGGTACGAAACGCTCTTTTGCATCAGATGGTTATTGAAACAAAAGGTCAGAGTTTCAGTTTATCTGCTGAGGGCATAACCCAAAAAACAGGGTGACTTATTATGAAATTAATTAACAGACACGTTGAGAAAACTAACTACAAAAGTTTAAAGGACAGAGAGCTCGTAAAGAAATTTCGAAACAGCGCAGATGAGTCGGCTTTTAATGAACTGATGAACCGGCATCAGCAGAAGATTTATTCCTATATCTACAGCATGGTGATGAATCCCGAAATCGCTAATGATCTGTTTCAAACTACCTTCACCAAAGTCATCACCAAAATGGATGACACCTACAATGAACAAGGTAAATGGATTGCCTGGGTGATGCGTATTGCACATAATGCAACGATTGATTATCTAAGAAAACAAAAGCGTTATATCGACGTTAGTGGATGGAGCGACGAGGACTCTAACACCGATTATTTTGATCGGATGGAAGATGAAAGTGTTGTGGACGCAGATGAGCAATTGGTTGAAACTGAGACCCGGGCAAGTCTGATGAGACACATTGCTAAACTTCCTGAAGAGCAACGTTCGGTAGTTCTTTTACGGCACTATTATGAAATGCCATTTAAGGAAATTGCAGAACTTACCGATGTATCCATAAATACGGCATTAGGTCGTATGCGATACGCGCTCATAAACCTTCGAAAATATTTTGAAGAAGAACGAGAAGAAGAGCAAAAACATGCACACGGATGAAAATAAAGCTATTCGTTATCTGATGAAGGAAATGGATCCTTCAGAGGAAATGGAGTTTGAAAAATTAATGCGGGAAGATGAAGATCTGTTAATCGAAGTCGAAAGTCTGAGAGCCACTAGACGAAGGCTCTCGGGCCTTCCTAAAAAAACACCTCCCGAACAACTAACTCAAAAAATAACGAATGACGCAAAACAGCTACAATCTGATACCCTAAAAAAATCTAAAAACATTACTTTCTTCGTCAAAAGAGGAATTGCTGCGGCTATCTTATTGGCCGCATTCACCGGCGGTGGATATTATTTTTATACGGATGGTTCTGAAATCACACCTTCAGTGTCTTCCAACTCAAAAACCATTGAACCGTGGGTAGATCGGAATGAAATCCTTCGTTTTTCCGGTGATCAGCCCATTAATCAGTCAGCAGCTCTAAAAAGTGATTTAGATAAAAGCTATGAAAAGCTGGAGTTGGTTAACGATCCGAATGCAAATTCTACTGGTGGCAACGGAATTTTGCTGACCGGTTCATCCAATTAAGTATAAGGCAGCCAACAGGTTGCCTTTTTAATGTGGAAAACTTTCCCTTAATATGTGAATAAGTATTTTTGTATAGCAGTGCACCTCGCTTTATATTAGTTTTTGTCAATAAAGTATATCAAGCATAAAGCAGGTTTTTAATGGGAAAAGTCATTTCAATTGCCAATCAGAAAGGTGGAGTAGGAAAAACAACCACGGCAATTAATTTAGCTGCGAGTTTGGCTGCTGTTGAGCATCCAACGCTGGTTATCGATATTGATCCGCAGAGTAATACCACCAGTGGTCTTGGCATAGATACCAAGACAGTGACCAATTCGGTGTATGAAATAATGATTGGCAGCACTGATATAGAAGATACGATTCGCCAGACAGAATTGGACTTCCTGGATTTAGTGCCCTCTCATATAAATTTGGTCGGCGCTGAAATTGAAATGATTGATCGTGAAGAGCGTGAGAGAATTCTCAAGAAAGCTATTGAAAGTGTGAGGGATAAATATGATTTCGTCATTATTGATTGTCCCCCTTCATTAGGGCTTTTAACAATCAATGCTCTAACCGCATCAAATTCTATCGTAATTCCCGTTCAGTGTGAATATTTTGCCTTAGAAGGATTAGGACAGCTTTTAAATACCATTAAAATTGTACGCCAGCATTTAAATCCTGATTTGGATATTGAGGGTGTACTGCTCACGATGTATGACACCCGTACAAGGCTATCGAATCAGGTCGCAGATGAGGTGAAACGTTATTTTGACGATCGGGTTTTCAAAGCCGTAATCGCCAGAAATATTCGTTTGGCTGAGGCTCCAAGTTTTGGCAAGCCAGCTCTTCTCTATGATTCTACCAGTGTTGGTGCAAAAAATTATCTGGCGTTGGCCCGGGAAATCATCAAGAGAAATAAAAAACTATTTAAGAACAGCCCGGTTCTTACTGATTAAGACAGAAATTTAGATTATGGCTACTAAAAAAGTACTAGGCCGTGGATTAGGCGCTTTTTTTCCTGAATATCAGGAAGAGGGCAAAGAAGCGGAGAAGAAAGAAGGTGTTGAAAAAAGTATCGTAAATCCGGAAGACCGCGTTAATATCGTGTTGTTTGTTCCGGTTGATCATATCCGGAAAAACCCGCATCAGCCCCGAAAAGAGTTTGATGAAGAGAAATTGGATGAACTTGGCGCTTCCATCAAAAAGCATGGTTTAATTCAGCCAATTACGGTTCGGTATATTGGTGAAAAGCGGTTTGAGCTTATTAGTGGGGAGCGGCGCTTAAGAGCTGCAAAATTAGCCGGGCTGAAGGAAATACCCGCTTTCATTCGTGAAGCTGACGACGAGCAAAGTATGGCTTTCGCATTGATCGAAAACATCCAGCGGGAAGAACTAAATCCGTTGGAAGTGGCTTTGGGTTATAAACGACTGCTTGAAGAATTTGATTATACCCAGGCTGAAGTAGCTGAGCGGGTAGGTAAAAACAGGACAACTGTAACCAATATGCTACGTCTCCTGAACCTGCCTGATTTCATTCAATCTGCTTTAAAGTCGAATCAGATTTCGATGGGACATGCGCGTGCCTTAATTACTATCGAAGATGAAGATGTTCAGCAGAAGATCCTCAAGAAAGTTATCGATAAAGGATTATCGGTTCGCCAGATTGAAGAAGCAGTTCGTGACGTCATGAGCTCTTCGAAGGCAAAAAAGAAATCTGCATCAAAGAAAGAGGCGTCAAATCCTTTTTATGATGAAATTTCCGCCCGTTTGCGTCGTACATTTAGTACAAAAGTAAATGTACAACCCAAGAAGGAAGGAGGAGAAATCAGGATTGAATATTATTCCGATGACGACCTTGAACGAATATTGGGAATTTTTGACTCGATCGATTAGTCTTATTCTTTTTTTGGGATTGATTCTTTGCGAACAGGGATTTTCTCAAAACTTTAGTTCCTATCAAAAATTTGTTCCTCAAAACTATTCCCTGAAACAGGCTTTAGCAGATTCAGCTTCTGAAAAGAAAGTTTATCCTGAACCTAAAATGGTTCTAAGGAGATCACTAATCATACCGGGTTGGGGACAAGTGACGAACAAGCAGGCATGGAAAGTACCCATTGTGTATGGATTGTTAGGAGGTCTGACTTATTACAGCATTTATTTGCATAAAAATTATCATGATTACCGGGCCGCTTTCTATAACTTGAATCCTGATACGCCGGATGACAACAGGTTTGGGCCAACACCTGGGTATATACCTGAAAATGCGAATCTTAATTCGCTCAGGGAAACCCGAAACTTTTATCGAAATCGGCGTGATTTGGTATATGTATTTATTGGATTGTCGTATGCACTTAACGCAATAGATGCATATGTTTTTGCACACCTTCGGCCATTTGATGTGTCTGATGATTTGTCGATGAATGCAAAAGTTAGACCCGGGGTTTTGGCTATTGGGAATGCTGAACCGGTTCCTTCTATTTCATTGTCCCTTAATTTTTAGTTGATTTATTTATGAGTGAAGAACAAAGAGAATTTCGAAACAGAAGCCAGTCTAATGGTTATGACCGTGACATTTGGAGTGTATTTAAAATTATGGGAGAGCTTGTTGAAGGATATGATAAGCTTTTTCAGATTGGGCCTTGCATTTCCATTTTTGGTTCAGCCCGAACCAAACCGGAAGACGAATATTACAAATTAGCCGTTGAAACAGCTGATAAAATTACCAGAAAAGGATTTGGTGTTATTACCGGCGGAGGCCCGGGAATCATGGAGGCTGCCAATAAAGGAGCTGAGGTTGGAAAGGGTAAGTCGGTAGGGCTGGGAATTAGTTTACCCTTTGAGCAAGGAATTAATCAACATGTTGACCCGGCCTTTAGCATAAATTTTAATTACTTTTTTGTACGAAAGGTGATGTTCGTGAAATATGCCCAGGGTTTTATTGTATTCCCTGGTGGTTTTGGCACACTCGATGAATTATTTGAAAGTCTTACACTTATTCAAACTCGTAAAATTGATCAAATACCTATTGTTCTTTTTGGGAGTGAATACTGGTCGGGCTTGATAGATTGGATGGAAAATACGATGAAAGAGTGGGGCACTATTTCTGATAATGACACAGATCTTTTTCATGTAACAGATTCAACAGATGAAGCTGTTGAAATAATCTGTGATTTTTACAGCCAAAAAGAGCCTATGCCAAACTTTTACTTTTAATTGGGAACATGAAAGCGCTTTGTTGAGTTTTATTAATACTATTTCATTAGAAAGGCAGTTATAATTTTAATTTCAGCGTCATTTTTTATTAAATTCGGCGCTGCAACTAACGATCACAAACAAAATAGATATGAAGGTTTTTAAAAGAAGTTCAATAGCGATTGTTTTAGTTTTGATGGCAACTACAGTTTTTGCTCAAACTAAAACAGATGCTGTTAAGGCTTATAATGCAGGATATGAAGAAGCCAAATCTGGTAATTTCGAAGCTGCTATTGCATCCTACACACAGGCACTAACTATTGCAAGACAACTTGGTCCGGAAGGTGAAGACATTGTGGGCAGAGTAGAACAGCAGATTCCTGCTGCCTATTTCAATAAGGCTAGAGCTCAATATCAGGCGTACCAAAAGAGCAAAAGCTTAGAAGATCTGGATGCGACGATTAGCGCTTTCCGGGAAGTTGTGCAGGTGGGCGAAGAGTATAATGATACCCGTGTGACACCAATCGCAGAGCGTAATATTCCTGTTCTTTTATATCAAAAATCTGTAACACTCTATTCTAATAATGAATTAGAAAAATCTGCACAGGCAATAGATAAAGCACTGAATGAGAATTCTAATTATGCTGTAGCATACTATCACAAGGCGAAAATCATCAAGAAACAAAATGATACCGATGATGATGGTATTATTGATCAAAATGTTGATGAATTACTGAAATGGTACGATCAGGCTATCACAACTGCTGAAGCCACAGATAATACTGACATTGCTGAAAAAGCTAGAGAAGCTGCTCATGATGAACTGTTGGCCGTTGGAACACGACAATCGGAATCAGGTGATATTCAAACAGCTGTGGAAACACTGAATACAGCTCTTAAATATGATGATGAGTCTGCGGATGTTTACTACCGGCTTGCTGAAGCAAGTAACAAAGCCGGCAATTATGAGAAAGCTGTTGAATTTGCCACAACTGCTTTAGACCATGAAAGTGGTGGTAAAACCGATAAAGCAAAAATCTACTTTGAGTTAGGTTATGCTCACCAGACATTAGGCAATAAGTCGGTTGCTTGTGATGCATTCAGTAATGCGCTATTTGGGTCATTCAAGTCTCCAGCTCAACACAAAATGGAGTATGAGCTAAAGTGTGATTCTACTGCACGATAAAAAGTTATCTGATAAGTAATATTTTAAACCACGCTGTCTTCGGGCAGGGTGGTTTTTTTATGAGCAAATAATATCGCTTTTTCTTTTTTACATACATGCCTTTTCCTATCTTCGTATCGATTTTAAAATCCTAATTTTCATTCCACCAAACCAATAAATGCCTGCATCAAAACTTGACCAGCTTTGTGTAAATACAATTAGAACCTTATCTATGGATGCCGTTGAAAAAGCAAATTCCGGGCATCCAGGCATGCCAATGGGGATGGCAGATGTAGCCTATATACTTTGGACAAAATTTTTAAAGCATAACCCAAAAAATCCAAACTGGTTCGACAGAGATCGGTTTATTCTTTCAGCAGGTCATGGCTCTATGTTGCTATATAGCTTGCTTCACCTTACCGGTTATGAATTGAGTCTGGAGGAAATAAAGAACTTCAGACAGATGGGAAGTATTACTCCCGGGCACCCTGAATATGGAATGACACCTGGAGTAGAAACAACGACCGGACCATTAGGGCAGGGGTTTGGAACGGGTATTGGAATGGCAATGGCAGAACACTTTTTAGCTGCTAAATTCAATAAAAAAGGACACGAAATTGTTGATCACTATACCTACGCAATTGTAAGTGATGGTGATTTGATGGAAGGAATTTCTCATGAGTCAGCCTCTATGGCCGGACATATGGGTTTGGGGAAATTGATCTACTTGTATGATTCCAACAGTATTTCAATTGAAGGGTCTACCGATCTAGCATTTACTGAGGATGTTTCAAAACGATTTGAAGCTTACAACTGGCATGTTGTTGAAATTGATGGGCACGATCATGACGCAATTACCTCTGCAATAGAAGAAGCTCAATCAGTAAAAGATAAGCCGTCGCTTGTTGTTTGTACAACTCACATTGGATACGGTAGTCCTAATAAGCAGGATAGTGAATCATCTCATGGTTCTCCTTTGGGTGAAGATGAAATCAGGCTTACGAAAGAAGGATATGGCTGGGATCCAGACAAGAAGTTTTATATCCCAGAGGATGCTCTCAAAGTATTCAGAGAAGAACTGGACAAAGGAAAGCGGGCAGAAAAAGAATGGAATGATAAAATAGCTGCATATGAAAAAGCTTTTTCTGAAGAAGGGGAGGCATTCAATGCATGGATTAACCGCGAATTATCACCTGTACTAGAATCAATCTTACCTAAGTTTGACGAAGATACTAAAGGGATAGCAAGTCGTGCGGCTTCTGGCAAAGTAATTAATGCCATCAAAGATGAGGTTCCGAATTTATTTGGTGGTTCTGCGGATCTAGGCGGAAGTACCAAAACCGATATTGATGGTTATGGCTCTTACCAGGGAGATAATCCTACAGGAAGAACCATTCATTATGGAGTCCGTGAACACGCTATGGGAGCAGCTGTTAATGGTATGGCACTTCATGGCGGACTGATACCCTATGGAGCAACTTTCTTTGTATTTACAGATTATATGCGACCAGCTATCCGTTTGGCTGGTTTGATGAAAGTACCTTCTATTTTTGTACTGACTCACGATAGTATCGGCCTTGGGGAAGATGGACCCACTCACCAGCCCGTGGAACACCTTGCCAGCCTCAGGGCGATGCCAAATATCACTATCTTAAGACCTGGCGACGCTAATGAGACATCTTACGCATGGAAATCTGCACTTGAAAATACATCCGGTCCAACGCTATTGGTTTTAACCCGGCAGAATTTACCTACTTTGTCACGTAGTGATAAAAACCACGCGTCTTTAGTTCAAAAAGGTGCTTACATATATGCTGATTCAGAAAAAGAAACTCCGGATGCAATTCTGATTGGGACAGGATCTGAGCTGCAGTTCGCAGTAGAAGCTAAAACTAAGCTTGCTGACAAAGGCATAGACGCGCGAGTAGTAAGCATGCCTAGCTGGGAGTTGTTTGAGAAGCAGGACGCTTCATATAAAGAATCTGTGCTGCCCAAAGAAGTTACAAACAGAGTTTCGATTGAAGCCGGTTCAACATTTGGATGGGAGCGCTATATTGGAACTGAAGGCACAGCTATAGGCCTGAACAGCTTTGGTGAATCTGCACCTTATGAAGAACTCTATGAGCATTTTGGGATTACATCAGATGCAGTAGTTAAAGCGACTTCCAAATAAAGAAAAGAACTGAACCTGCTCTTACTTTTCAGGGCGATGTACACAGGTAAAAGTGACATCATCCAGTGGACTTACGGAGCCAATAAATGCTTCCAGTGATGACTGTACTTTACCAATGATGGTTTTAGCATGAAGTGAACCGTAGATCTCCATCAGAGATTCTATCCGTTCTTCCCCGTATTCTTCACCCCGCTCATTTCGTGATTCATTGAGTCCATCGGTATAGAATAGAACAGAATCCCCAGGTTTGAAATGGAATTTTTTCACTTCCAGATTCTTGTCCAGAAGTTTGGTAGAAGCCATACCCAGAGCAAATCCATTTGCCTTTAGATTAAAAGTCGTATCGCGCTCTTTGTTGTAGTAAATGGGGATGTTATGCCCCGCGCGGATATATTCAAAATGGTCCTCATCATTCGGAAAGAAAGCAGCACACCCGGTAACAAACGTCTTATCCTTACTGTTACTTTTTATATAGTTATTAAGCTGAAGAAAAAGCTCTTTTGGGGATGGATGGTCTTTTTCGATGATCAAATTCACCAATGCCTGAAGGCGAACCATGTACAGGGCAGCACTCAATCCTTTTCCGGATACATCAGCTATGACAACATATGTTCCTTTTTCTGTTTCAATGACGTCCAAATAGTCGCCACCTACTTCTTTAGCCGTGTGAGCGAAAGAATAGACTTCAAGATTGTCTTTACTTAATGAAGTACCGGGTAAAAGACTGAGCTGGATTTCCCGTGCGAGATCAATTTCTTTCTGCACGTCCGATTTTTCCAAAAGTTCTATCAACAGCAGCATAAACATGCTTAGAAAACTGAAAGGGAGGAGCAGGTCTCCAATGAGGAAGTATTGAATGATGTCGAGAAAGTTTAGAAGGTAATAAGCCACAAAACTTACTGAACCTAAGCCAAAAATAAGTCGTCGGGTGGGATTCAGACGTTGAGCAAGATCAGAAAACAAACGCAGCATCTTGATATGTCCGGGGAGCTGTTGTCCCTGCTGTCTCTCTATATCTTCAACAGCTTCTTTGTACACAAGCTTAAGACGTTCAGTATCTGCAGTGAGCTCTTTAGAGAATCTTTCCCGGCTCATTCCAGAGACATATTCCTGATAAAACTTTTTAGTACCGTAGCCGGATTGTGCTTCGTTTTTTAAACCCAAGGCAATAAATGATCTGAATTTATATTTAGCGCTTGTTCGTAATAATAACTAAAAAGTTTAGCATTTGAACAGCATTTATTCTCAGGCTGTAATTTAAGAGAAATTACTGGGTTTCTATGACGGTTGTATCAGCCGGAACGCGAGCCGGATTTACCCGGTCGTATACTACCCAAGCGTCTTTAAAGTATCGTTTTACGATATTAGAAAACTGAATAGCACGATCCCGCTCATGAAAATCACCCACATGTACGCGGTAGAAAGGAGTCCTGAAAAAGGTATATGTATCTGGTTGGTAACCCACGATGGTTGTATCTGCCCAGGCACGGAAGTTGCCGGCCATGGTGTCTGCTTCAACTACACTTTGACCTGAATAGATCTGGATGCGATACCCTTCATACAAATCTTTTTCTTCTTCCTGTTCAACCCGAATCTGGTTGAAAGCATCAGGAATCTTATTCTCACGGTAGGCATACGCATCGGAGAGCTGAGTTCTGTAATCCTCTAAATTCAGGTTAGATACAATCTCTTCATTCTGAGATTGTAGATTTTCTCTGGCTTCTTCAATGGTATTATTTACGGCTTGTTCGGTTGTTGAACACGCAACTGCTGCAAAAAGAAGCAGAACAAATAAGCTTAAGTATCTCATAATAGGTTTAAAATCCAACAGGATGCCATGTGGTTTTAGTTTCCTGGAAATTCGTCAGGAAATAGGGAGATTGAGCTTCTTCTGAATACCAGTCTTCAATGGGCTTTTTAATAATGCGTTTCACATTAAGTGAGGCGTTTTCATCGATGCTCTTCTTCATTTCCTGAGGTAATGTATCAGTGTATATCATGGCATTTACATCCATATGCGTACTAAAATGTTCCGATAATTCTTTACGGAATCCTGTAAGGATGTTTACCACTCCTCCAGGTACATCCGAAGAATTCAAAACTTCAGCAAAACTTATAGCTGGTAAAGGGTGATCTTCAGAAGCAAGGATTACACAGGTGTTTCCTCCTACAATGATAGGTACGATGATGGAAACCAATCCCAAAAGAGGGCTCTTTTCAGGAGCGAAAGCAGCAACCACACCGGTAGGTTCCAGTAAACTAAAGTTGAAATGTGAGCTGGCCACGGGGTTTATAGACCCAAATACCTGTTGATACTTATCTGCCCAGCCTGCGTAGTAAATAAGACGGTCGATAGACGCATTGATATCAGCTTCAGCTTCTGAGGTTTTAAAACCGATTGGCCCTAATTCTTTCATAAACTGATCGCGACGGTCTTCCAGCATCTCGGCGATACGATACAGGATTTGACCGCGATTGTAAGCACTTCTGGAACTCCACCCGTCGAAAGCTCCGCGGGCTATTTTAACAGCATCACGGAAATCCTTACGGGAACCCTGACAGGCATTAGCTAAAAGGTTTTTTTCACTGTCATAAACTTTATAAGTGCGGCCAGATTCTGAGCGAGGAAAATCTCCTCCCATATACATCTTATATGTTTTCTTTACATCGATTCTTTTGTCAGACATATCTAATACTTAGAAATTAAATTTTTGTGTAGGCTGCCAATCCGTGAAGTCCGCCTTCGCGCCCAACTCCACTTTCTTTGTAGCCACCAAAAGGTGAGGTTGGGTCAAATTTGTTATAGGTGTTTGCCCATATCACACCAGATCTCATTTTACTTCCCATTTGAAAGATTTTGGAACCTTTATCAGTCCAAACACCACTAGCCAATCCATAAGGGGTGTTATTGGCTTTTTCGATTCCTTCATCTGCAGTACGGAATGTTTGAACTGTTAATACAGGTCCAAATATTTCTTCCTGTACCACCCGGTTCGACTGTGACACATTAGTAAAAAGGGTAGGGCGGATGAAGTATCCGTTTTCGGGGATATCACATTTACTTTGGTAGATATCAGCCCCTTCTTCAACCCCGAGTTCCAGGTATTTATTGATGGTCTCAAACTGTTCTTTGGAGTTGATGGCTCCTATATCAGTGTTCTTGTCTAAAGGATCTCCAACTACTAAAGTCTCAAGGCGATCTTTTAGTTTTTGGATTACTTTATCGGCAACACCTTCCTGAACCAGTAAACGGGAACCGGCGCAGCAAACATGCCCCTGATTGAAATAAATGGCATTGATGATACCTTCTACAGCCTGATCAATAGGAGCATCTTCAAAAATTACAAGAGCACCTTTACCACCTAGTTCCAGAGTGTACTTTTTGTCGGTTCCGGCCAGCGACTTCTGAATGATTTTCCCTACCTGCGTTGAGCCGGTAAATGCAATTTTGTCAATATCTTTGTGGTTAACGATCTCGGCACCGGTTTGCCCGGCTCCTGTTACGATGTTAACCACACCT
The DNA here is from genome assembly GCF_040218225.1 of Gracilimonas sp. Taxonomy (NCBI): domain Bacteria; kingdom Pseudomonadati; phylum Balneolota; class Balneolia; order Balneolales; family Balneolaceae; genus Gracilimonas; species Gracilimonas sp. The sequence goes on along the minus strand of NZ_JAVJQO010000008.1, from coordinate 641,810 downwards.
TCCGGCAGTCCGCAATCCTGAACCAATTCAGCAAATTTAAGAGCTGTTAAAGAAGTTGTTTCAGCAGGTTTAAGCACTACCGTATTTCCGCAAGCAAGAGCCGGTGCGATTTTCCAGGCTAGCATCAAGAGCGGAAAATTCCATGGAATAATTTGTCCGCAAACGCCTAAGGGTTTTGGCTTTTTGCCAGGGAAGGCATATTCAAGTTTATCAGCCCATCCTGCATAATAGAAGAAGTAAGCAGCAACTAATGGAATATCAACATCGCGGGATTCCCGGATAGGCTTTCCGCCATCCATTGATTCCAGAACGGCAAATTCACGGGCACGTTCCTGGAGCATCCGGGCTATGCGGTAAATATATTTTCCTCTTTCTTTTGCAGAAATCTTCGACCATTCTCCTTCAAAAGCCTTTCGGGCAGCTTTAACGGCTTTATCCACATCCTTTTGTGTGGCCTCAGCAAATTCTGTGACTTCCTCTGCTGTGGCAGGATTGGTGCTCTTGAAATAGCGACCTTTTGATGGCTTCACAAACTTTCCACCAATAAATAAATCATAACGGTCTTTAACCTCCACAAAGTCAGAGGTTTGAGGAGCCGGAGCGTATTCCCAAACGGATTCAAAATCCAGTTTAGAGTTTGGGGAAGTTGGTTTGTAAGGAACTTCTTTAGTTTCAGTGTCAGACATGTTAGTTGGTACTTAATTCAAAGTTCTTTTATGGAAATTCAATGCGGATTAATCGTTACTGAAATAATCCAGAGATTGATAGTGACCCGTTTGCTGTTTTACAATTTGCATCAACAAGTCGTTAGTAAGTGAACTGGCTCCGAAGCGGAAATAATCTTTGTTTAACCAGCCGGCTCCAAGTGTTTCTTTTACTATAACTAAATATTGAATGGCTTGTTTCGCCGTTCTTATTCCACCAGCTGGTTTCATACCAATCATCTTTCCGGTATCATAGTAAAAATCACGGATAGCTTCGAGCATAACCAGGGTAACGGGCTGGGTTGCTGCAGGGCTGATTTTACCGGTTGAGGTTTTGATGAAATCTGCTCCGGCATGCATAGCGATGTCACTGGCTTTTCTCACATTTTCGTAGGTATGAAGCTCGCCAGTCTCCAGGATTACTTTCAGGTGTGCATCTCCACAGGCTTCTTTTACGGCCGCGATCTCATCAAAAACCAATTGATATTCACCGTTCAAAAAAGCTCCCCGGCTTATGACCATATCAATTTCGTCGGCTCCCTCAGCTACGGCAAATTTAGTGTCTTCCAGCCGCATGGAAAGGGGAGATTGGCCACTTGGGAAGGCTGTTGCAACGCTCGCTACATTAATGTCAGTGCCTTTTAATGCATTTTTGGCCACTGATACCATATTTGGGTAGACGCAGATTGCAGCTACGGTTGGCAGATCCGGAACGGCTGGGTGGGGTTGTTTTGCTTTTTGGCAAAGTTGAATCACTTTTCCGGGTGAATCTTTCCCTTCCAGGGTTGTCAGATCAATCATACTCAGCGCCATTTTAAGCGCTTGGATTTTCGAATCTTTTTTGATGCTGCGCTTATTCAACCTTGAAACACGTTCCTCCACACCTACATGGTCGATAGGAACGGTTTGGTTGAAATCAGGATACTTCATGCTATGAATTTTAATCATTGATAACTGTGAGGCAGAAGGTAAGAAAACTTCGGCAAAAGCTTGATCCCATTAAAGTGAATATTCGGTATTTCATTTTAGTGAAATTGTGCTAAAACCATAAATTTCGTTAATTGCCTGTGATTCATGAGGTAATAAAGAATCTGGGATAGGTGAAACTTTCAAAAAACACTAATTAAATGAGGATAAATTCATGGAAATGTCTGCAATAAATTGGCTGGCTGTAGTAGCAGCTTCGCTTGTTGGATTCGCGATCGGGTTTGTATGGTATGGCCCATTATTTGGCAAAAAGTGGATGGCATCGGTAGGGATGACTGAAGAAGACGCTCAAAATGGGAATATGGGTAAAATTTTCGGTTTTACTCTGATATTTCAGTTCATCATGGCCTTTTGCCTTGCTATGTTCTTTTATGGAGATCCGGCTTCAGCCGAAATGATAAATGGCAGTAATGGTGCATTTTATGGTTTTCTGACCGGCTTTGGGTGGGTTGCCACGGCTATAGGTGTGAATGCATTATATGAACAAAAATCATGGACCTATATTTTCATTAACGGCAGCTTCTGGATTGTAGTTTTTACCCTAATGGGCTTAATTCTGGGTGCCTGGAAGTAGGTTTTGGTTCGCTTTTTTAGCTTTCAGTATTGATGGATATAACTACTGAAAGCTGATTTTTTATTCTTCGAACTCTAATGGGTTTTCTTTCTCTCGGAATATTTCTGCGGCGTCAGCGAATCGTGTAGCAAGTCCAACCATAACCAAACGGTCGCCCGGTTCTAGCCTGAAGTCACCGGATGGATTTCCAATGTTTTTTTCTCCCCGATTTACAGTCAGTACTGTAATCTCGAACTCATTTCTAAGTTTCAATTCAGCGAGTGTGCGTCCTGCTGCGTAAGATCCTTCCCGAACCACCACCGCTCGTGTGTGAAGCCCTTCTTCATCAAGTCCTTGTAACACCATTAAATGTGCTTCCTGAATACTCCCACGCATGATCTCGTAATCTTCTGCCCGAAGCTCTCTGATGTGCTGTTCTATTTCCTCATCAGGTATCATGTACGCTTTGAGCACATTAGAGAAGAGGCGAACAGTTGTTTCCATTTCCTCAGGAACTACGATGTCTGCACCTGCTTTTTCGAGGAAGTCGGCTTCAGCCAAGTATCGGGTTCGGACTATGACCTGAATAGTTGGATTTAAGTAATTAGCCAGCTTAATAATTCTTGGGCTGATGGATGGATCGTTTATGGCAATTACACAGAGCTTTGCCTTAATAACCTGCGCATGTTCGAGAATATGTGTTCGGGAGGCATCACCATATATAGCAGGGATGTTATTCTCGTGCATCTCATTCACAGATTGAGGATTCATCTCAATCACAATAAAGGGGATGCCTGATTCCTTTAAAACCCGGGCGAGGTTTCGGCCTGCAGGTCCATATCCTATAATAATTACATGATCTTCGAGGTCAGCATGAGAATCATCCGTAGTAGTTTCTCTTCTTTTTTGTCCGATATGCTTAAGCGGTGTTTTTGCCAGGAGGTTGCCAATGTTGGGACTGATATGAAGAAAAAGAGGAGTGAGGAGCATCAGTAATACCGAAACGGCGATAAAGGTTTGGGAGCCTACTTCTCCAAATCCAGCGGGAGTCAGTCCTGTTACTCGTCCGGCTCGCTCCAGAACAAAAGAAAATTCACCAATCTGAGCTAATACAATACCGGAAGCGGCTGCTACCCTAACAGGATACCCAAGAGTAAGCAAGCTGACGGAGCTTAAAATAAATTTCAGCAATAAGACACCGGCCGCCACTCCAAGTAACAGTAATGGGTTCTCGATGACAAATTGTAAATCCAGCAACATCCCTACAGAAACGAAGAAAACGGCATTGAATATGGTTTTGAGCGGTAGGATCTCGCTGATAGCATGATCACTGTAATGGCTTTCACTTACAACAAGTCCGGCTAAAAAGGCTCCAAGTGCAAGACTGACTTCGGCAAGGTTGGTAAGAGCAGCTGTGCCAAAACAAATGGCGATTACAGTGAGTAAGAAGAGTTCTTGCCTCCGGGTTTGAGCTACTTTCTCCAGTATCCAAGGGACTACTTTTCGGGCTAGTAAAACTACAACAGCGATGAGCAACACCGCTTTTCCTAAAACAAAAAACAGATCGGTAACAGAATCACTTTGTCCGGATAGAATGGGCACCAACAATACCATAGCAATAATAGCCAAATCCTGAAAGATCAGGACAGCCAGAGATAGCCTGCCAACGGGGGTGTCGGTTTTACCCTGTTCACTGAATAATCCGAGAATGATAGCTGTAGAACTCAAAGCTACCAGGCAACCTGTATAAATACCCACTTTCCAATCAACACCGAAGAAAAATAAGATACCGACGACAGCTGCAACCGTTAATAAAACCTGTAATCCCCCACCCACAAAAATGGCGTTCCGGATTCGCGAAAGTTTTTCCAGGCTAAACTCTATACCAATGGTAAATAGAAGCAGGATAATACCGATTTCTGCCAGCATATCTACCAACTCCTGATCCTGAACCAAACCAAGCGCATTGGGACCAATAATAACACCGGCAATCAAAAAACCGGCGATAGGTACCAGCTTAATGCGATAACAGATGTAGGCAATCAAAACGCTTACCAGAAAAAGGGCAACGATTTCATTTAAAAAAGGAAGACTAACTGCGAAGAGCATCTTTAAGTAAACTTAATGCGTATGTTTTTAATTAATGAAAGCTGACGGCTGAATACTATTTTTTATACTTATCGAACCAGCCAATGATATATGCTACTTTTCGGAATAGATTGCTTGGTTTGGCTGCAATACCGTGCCCAGAGCCTTGTATGCGAACCATAGCAGCATCCACACCTTGTAATTTGAGTGCTGCATAATACTGTTCAGTTTCACTCATAGGGGTCCGGTAATCCTGCTCTCCGGTCAGAAGCATGGTAGGAGTTGTAACATTACCAACTAACGAAATAGGAGATCGTTCCAGGTATTGTTCCGGATCTTCCCAGGGCTTCTTGGTGAACCAATATTTGCTGTAGAAAGGAGAGCCATCAGCAGTTAAGACAAAGCTGTACCAGTTGATGACTGGTTTGGCTACTACTGCTGCTTTAAAGCGATCAGTTTTTCCAATGGCCCATGAACTTAATACTCCGCCACCGCTTCCTCCGGTAATGAATAAATTATCTTCATCGATGTAACCCTGATCAACAACATAATCCACGGCATCCATTAGGTCATTGTGATCTTCACTTGGATAGTTGTGATTGATATAAGAGGCAAATTCTGCACCATAACTTGTACTGCCACGAGGGTTCGTGTAAACGACTACATATCCGCGGCTGGCCATAAACTGAAGTTCTGGTGTGAACCGGGAGCCATAGTTGGTATAGGGTCCGCCATGAATTTCTAATATCAGCGGGTATTTTTTATTTGGGTCAAAATCGGGAGGAGTAATGATCCAGCCCTGAACCCGGAAATCGTCCACGGAAGATTCCACCCAAAATTCTTCTACATTACCCACTTTGGTAGACTTGAAAAATTCACCATTGAGATTAGTGAGAGTTTTGTTTGCCATTTTAGTCGGAAAATGTCCCGCTGCCAACTCTGTAGGGTGTGAAGTCGAAACCTCTGAAAAGGCAAACCGTCCATTTTTAGCCACAGAATAGCTACCCCCACCATAAGGCCTTCCTGAAGATGGGCTTCCCAGGTTTTGGGCTATCGAAGTAACATCTCCATTAAGTTTGATATTTCCCACTTTGCTGTTTCCTTCTTCATCATACCGGAAGAACAAAGACTTACTGTCGTTAGCCCAGGTAATAGATGAGATATCCTGATCAAAGTCTTCTGAGATATTTCTCAGGTTTGAGCCATTCATATTCATGATATATAATTCACTCTGCTGGTATCCCAGAAATTGATCTTCATAACCTGTATAGGCAATTAATTTACCATCCGGTGATATTTTAGGATTATTGTGTGGGCCTCTTTTATCTGTGATTTGTGTTTCCTCACCGGTCTCTATATTCAATAAATAGATTTGCTCATTATTGGGATCCATATCGGCATCTTCACTCTTATCGGCTGTGTAGATGATGTGTTTGCCATCAGGGGCCCAACTTGGACTGCCATGATCATAATCACCGGATGTTAGTTTTCTTGGAGCACCACCTTCCGAAGGGATCACATAAAGGTGAGTATAGCCTTCATCTACATAGCCTCCACCATCACGACGATAGACAGCTTTGTCTATCACTTTTGCAGATTGCTCCCACTTAGCACCTGCAGGAGGAGAGGGTAGATCTGCTATTCGGGGGGATGATGAACCCGGAACAAATTTCGAGAAAAGAATCTTGCTGCCATCGGGAGACCAACTCAGGTTTCCCGGGCTTTCAGTTAGGTTCGTGATGGAGGCGGTTTCACCTGAGCTCATCCAGCGTACAAAAATCTGGTTCGAGCCTTCGTTACTGGAAGTATAGGTAATTCGATCTCCGCTGGGCGACCAGCTTACATTTCCATAATAATCGGTACCAGATGTTAGCGGGCGGTGGTTATTCCCCGAAAAGGAGATACTCCACAGGTTTACAAAACGCCGGTCGGTCATTACGTTAAATTGGTGGCGTTCATAAATGATGGTATTTCCATCAGGAGAGATTTCAGGACTGCTGACCATTTGAAGGTCAAATAAATCCATATAGTCGAAATAGGATTCATCTACCTGGGCAGAAACTGAGATACTCAGCAATGAAAGAAACAGAATAGCTAGAATTGGAGATCGTTTAATCATGGTAGTAATTGATTTAATGGATGGCAGAAAATACTCGGTTCAGACCAGTTCTGAAAACATTTGAAAAGACTTTACAAATAGGTCTCTTCTGATTCGCCTTTTACAGGTCCTACAATTTCTTTAGTTATCCAGCCGCCGTAGAAACCACCCGGCTGGGGCTTCACATGTTCACCGTTTACATAGCAATGAACTTTAGAGGGGTAGAAAGCTATGTGACTTTTAATTTTGTAGTAATCACTAAAAGGTTTTGGGTAAGACCAGGCAGCCCGGGGTGCTTTTTTATCCTCGACAATGACATCCCAATAAATAGCCTCACCTTTCCATTCGCACTTAGATTCCCCTTTAGCTTTGCTCAGATACTTTGAGTTTATATCGGTCGGGGGGATGTAAAAAGTAGGGGGACTTGCTGTTTCCAATATCCTGAACGCCTTCGTGCTTCTGGCAATAATCTTATCAGCGAAAATAACCAGCACTTCTCTTGAATCCGTGACAATTTTTGGGGGGCGGGGGTAATCCCATACCGATTCCTGTCCTTCTTTGGGTTTATGGGCGAATTTAGGACGCTTTTGCCCATAATACTCCCACTGTGATTGCCCCGATTTAGCCCAGCTTGGAAGATCTGTCATTGAATTATAATAGAGTTAGTTAAGTGCAACAATAGCCAGATTGAGAATTGCAGCAAATGAAACCCAAAGAATATAAGGTGCCAGTAGCCAACCCGTCCATGTTTTAATTTCTCTGAATTTTTTAAAGGTAACAATGATCAGGACAAGTAATAGGTTTATCTCGATGAAAGCAATAAGCGGAGATTTTAAACCAAAAAAAAGAAAAGACCACAATCCATTCAGAAACAGCTGCAGTCCAAAGAAAGTAAGGGCAGGTTTTATTTTTGGATTTGAAAACCCAACTTGCCAGATTCCCGCCATGGCAATACCCATAAGGATATAAAGAACCGTCCAAACAGGTCCAAATAGCCAGTTTGGAGGATTGAAGAAAGGCTTATTTAAGTCTGTATACCAAGAGCTTATAGCTGGCAGGGTAACGGTGCTTGCAGCTAGTCCAACAGCATTACAAATCAGGATGCCAAATATAATTTTGGCCCAGAAGGGAATTTTCATTTTGAAGTTTCTTATTTGATGTGCTCAACACCAGATAGGAAAACCTAATTCCCAAAACCAAAAAATTGATTTAGAAAGAGAAGAATATCAACGCAGCGACCGAGATAAATAGCAGTGCTATTTTAGCCCGCATTATTTTTTCGGAATAATAACTTTCCTGTTCAGAGTAGTCAGATATAATTTGTTCAGAAATCATAGCTATCTTGTTTTTATTACAGGAGTTCACAAAGCCTGAATTGTTACAAAATAGAGTGAAGTTTATCGGGTTGGAAACCAGACATAATCACCTGATTTATTGATATAACCGTAATTTTCTTCGATTTCATCTTCTACAGGAACGTAGATGGTAACTCTTGCCAATCCATTATAAAAGGGTTCTACTTCATCAAACTTTGGAGTGGTAATTTGGTTACCTGATTTATCGATGAATGTCCATTTATTATTTACCATAACCGGAGCACGTTCTTCGGCAAAAGTACCAGCCTCTTGAAATTGTTCGCTGATCACAAACTCTCCGGATTTATTGATATACCCAAATGCGTTGGAGCTTGAACGGGCAGGAGCAAGTCCATTTCCAAAATCACCCACACTAATAAATTGAGGAGAAATGGACACGTTACCATTATTACCGATAAACCCCCAACGGTTGCTTATTCTCACTGCGGCCAACTGATTGGAAAAAGGGCGGGCTTCGGCATACTTAAACTCCACAATAGTATTACCAGATTTGTCAATATATCCGTATAAATCATCATCACGAACCATAGCCCGGCCATCACGAAATTCGTTTTGTTCCACATAATCCATGTTATCCGGAAGGTCTACCGATTCAATTCGATTTCCGCTTTCATCGATATAGAAGTAGTTTGAGTAGTCTATGCTTCGTACAAAAGCCCGGCCATCAGAAAAACGGGAAGCATTTCTGAATTTTGGGTTAATTACAAAATTGCCGGATTGATTGATGTATCCCCACCGGCCATCGAATTGAACAGCAGCTTTTCCTCCTGAAAATCTGCGTATGTTATTGAAGTTGCCTTCGATTTTAATTTCCCCTTTGGAATTTATGTATTTCCATCCCCATGATTCGCGTACAGCAGCTAGGCCATCATGGAAATCATCCGCGTTTTGAAACTGAGGTTCAAGGATGATTTCTCCCTGCTGGTTGATATATCCCCAGTCACCATCAACTAAAATGGGATATAATTTCACTGCATTATCTTCATCATTTCCAGATAGGGAATTTACCAGATCGCAGGATGCAAAAAGAAGTACAAAAGTGAACAGTAGTAATAAACGTTTCATAATTTTCTTGATTTATCGGGTTGGGTACCAAATGAATTCGCCTTTTTTGTCGATATAACCATACCGGATATTGTCATCGTCACCAAGCTGAACACGGGCAATACCGTTGTTGAAGCTTTCTGCATTATCAAAGGGTTCAGTGATGGATATCAGCTTGCTATTTTTGCTCAGGTAAAACCAGTCGTTACTAAGGCGTATAGCTGCCATGTTTTCAGAAAATGGCTTTACTTCTGCAAACTGTGGTTCTACAACAATTTCTTCATTTTTATTGATGAAGCCGATATAGTCTCCATCTCTGAACCAGGCAAGTCCTTGAGAAAAGCGCCCGGCTTCTTCAAATTTAGGAGTGATTTCAGGACTTCCTGATTTATTGATGAATCCCCATCCTTCCGTAGTTTCGATAGGGGCAAGGCCATCAACGAATTCCCCGGCTGTGGAAATTTGGAAAGTTGGATTGATGCTTTCATTGCCTTTGTCATCAATGTAAATCCATCCATCAAAGGTTTCGACGGCAGCGAGTCCGTCAGAGAAAGGTCGTGCATCACTATATCGAGGTTCAACAAGAGTACTGCCATCAGAGTTGATATATCCCCAAAGTCCATCTATACGAACAGCCGCTTTACCTTCTGAAATAGGTTGAGCAAAGTCGAATTGAGCCTCAATTACAAAATTGCCGGTTTCATCAATAAAACCATAAGCCTGCCCCGGAAGCTGAACAGGAGCAAGACCGTCTTCAAAATCCCCGGCACTGGTAAATTGGGTTTCGATAACAAGTCGGGCCGGATTGGATTGCACATATCCCCATAGAGTGCCTTCACGTACGGCAGCAAGACCGTCAGACATGTCTCTGGCTAAATCAAACTGCGGCTCCATTACTATATTGCCGGAATTGGAAATAAATCCCCAATTCGAATTAAGCAAGACGGGATAAATAGTTTTGGCGTCATTATTTTTTTTGTCATCATTTCCTGCTACTGAATTCACCAAGTCACAACCGGTCATCAGCACAATGCCAAAAAGGGCGATAAGCAGCAGCGAAAGTATTTTGGGCTTGAGTTGTTGTTTTGCTGAGTATGTCATTTGATTAAAGTCATTTTTTTGGTTTGAGTACCGGTAGGAGTTTCGAGTTTGTACAGGTAGGTGCCACTTGGCAGGTTGGACGCATTAAACTGAATGCTGTATTCACCAGCCGATTTTCGTTCGTTTATTATCGTTCGAATCAGGCTTCCCTTAATATCATAAACACGAAGTTTTACATTAGCAGAGCTTGCCAGTGAAAACGATATGGTAGTTGTTGGATTGAAGGGGTTCGGGTAATTCTGATCCAGTTTGAACGAAGAAGGGCCGTTACCCTTAGTGTTGCTGGTAGGGGTAGTGACCGTTGAATCCACAAAATCCAATTTACCAAAGCTCCCATCAATCACGGAGTCGGTTTCTTCGTCACCTAATTCAAACCAGTCATCTAATATGGATGTATAAACAGATCGATAATCAGTGCTAAACACCGGATCGCCAGAATTATCGAGGTTTGTTAAGTCTGAGTGGTTGCCGTAAAGTCCACCATTAACCGGGCCAAAGACCATTACAGGGGCTGAAGAACCATGATCAGTTCCGTTTGAGGAATTCTCATCGAGCGTACGGCCGAATTCGGAGAATGTCATCGTCAGAGCTTTGTTATGAAGGTTATCACTGCTCAGGTCTGCATAAAAAGCATTTACAGAATTGGCAATGTCGGCCAATAAGTTGGCATGTCCGCCTTCGGTCCCTCCCTGATTATTATGAGTGTCAAACCCGCCTTTGGAAACGAGGAACAGCTTGGTATTTAAACCACCTCTTATTAATCGGGCAACTACTGCCAGGCTTTGTGCAAGTGATGAATTTGGATATTCACCTATATTCGTGGCGTTATCGGCGGCTTCCTGAATGGATTCAAGATATTTGAATGATGAATTGGCAATTTTCCGGGCAAAAGACAGGGAATCACCAAAGTCATTTTGTGGCACATTGTTTTCATCATAGAAACCACCCTGCTCCAGGAATTGAGTGAACTGACTGGCTCCTCCAAAAGTGACTCCTAAATTCCCAAATTCACTTTGAAAAAGAGTAGCAGAACCGCCAATACGAACTCCAAGAGGAAACTCAGGTGGGTTCAATATGAAGTCAGGGTTGTCTTCAACAAGGAAGCGTCCGGCCCAGCCAGTATTTTCGACATCATTGCTGCCGCTGCCGGTTGTCCAGATATCAGTAGCCCGGGCGTGAGAACGGTTAGTATTAGAATACCCAACATTATTAATCACCGCCATATTGCCTTCACCCCAAAATGATTCGAGGTTATTCATGGCCGGGTGCATCCCAATTTCATTACTCAGTAAAATAGAGTCTTGCTTTCGGATACCGATAGTTGGTCGTTTTTGGTAATAAATATCGTTTTCAACAGGGATGATGGTGTTGAGTCCGTCATTACCTCCACTGAGCTGAATCAGTACCAGTACACGGTCGTTATTGGCACGTGAAAGCCGGTTGAAAAATTTTGATCGTGCAAAGGTACTGACTGGCATTCCCCCTAAAATCATGGAAGAACCAATAGCTCCAAAACCAAGCGTACTCAAAAAACTACGGCGGCTCCAGTTCTCATGATCGTGTTTGTGGGCTTCCTTGTCTTCAAGGCTTGCCCCTTTGCGGTCGTGGGATAACTTTGGATTATGATGATCGTTTTTACACATGCTTCTTGACGCTTTTTTGATTAAATGAGCTGGTAAGCCGGTAGTTGTTGCAAATAGGAGATATACTGCCGGATTGCTTCGGAGAAGGTCTCTTGATAGAAAAGATTACCATCCTGGTCACTGTTAGCCGTAAACTCATACCAGGGTATTGTTCCCAGTAAGATTTTGGCAAGGTTTATCTTGTATTCAGGGAATGAATTAAACCCGGCTACGTTGGTGCTGGGGTGGAGAGCAGGATTACCTGCAAAGTCTTCGTCAATTTTCCGGACGCCAACCGTGTTGAGTGGCGGAGCCAAAAGATGCTCAGCCAGATCTTCAGCAAGAGCAAATGGATTTGAAGGATCCGATATTTTTTCTGCTAAACGAATGGGCTCATATCGGTTTCCCGAATTATCATAGCCATAAATAATATCAGTCAGGTTATCCCACCTTGAAGGCATCAGGTTGGTATTGAGCCATGAGTAATGCCCAGGGGTACCATCAGAATAAGGGGGATTATAACCAGCCCATCCAAATACCGTTTCGGGGCGTAGTAACTCTTCATTCAGTCCTTGCATTCGCAGTCGGATATATTCCTTCAGCTGAGTGGTTGGAGTAATTTCCAGCTCTCTTAAATAGCTGATAAAAATCTCGGTTGGACTTTTAATCCGGCAGCCATAAAAATTCTCTTCGTAGAAATGAGCGCTGCTCAAAAGTTTCTTGAGTACTTCACCAATTTCAAAATTCTGATCGATGCAATAATCAGCTAGTTCAGAAATAACTGCCTCGTTGGGCTTGGCTGATACAAAGAACACATACAACTTCCTGGATATGAAGTAAGCTACTTCCTGCTCCTTCATCGAAAAGATCAGGTCTATCACACTATCCAGATCATAATTACTGGCTACTCCAAAAATAGTTTTGCTTGAACTGTCAAAGCGGCTTTCATCAAAATACCCACTGAGGGTGGCATCGTTTACCCGCCAGCCTGTTACGGCTCGTGCTACCTCAGCTACATCATTTTCTGAATAATTATCGTTACCGTTTTTGTCCTTTGGTCCTAGAGTAAAAAGCTCCATCAGTTCGCGGGCGAAATCTTCGTTAGGCTGACCTTCCCGGTTATTGTAATTATTCAGATAATAAACCATTGCTGAGTTTTTGCTCATTTGCGATACAAACTCTTTGAAATTGCCAAAGCTGTATTCGTGAAGCAGCTTCCAATACTTGTACATATGGCTGGCATAGCTGTTGCTGGCTTTTTCAGGCAGGGCATTCATATTGCTGTAAGAAACGGCAAAGTGATTGCTCCAAAATAGCTTCATGCGTTCACGAAGCCCGCCATTATACATGGCATCCATCCAGCGAAACTGAATATCGTATACATCCTGAACATCACCAGAATTACTGTTGCTAAACCACTGAGGGTCATCGGGCAAGGGAGTTGCGATCGCGTTATCAACTAAAGCATTGACGGCGTCAGTGGCATTGTTAAAACTGCGTGCATAGTTAAGGTTATTGATTTTTAAGCCAAGATGAGTTCGCCTTACCAAATGTGCAGCCTGTGTTTTTGTCCAGGCTCCACTATATGTTTCCAACCCAGCTAATTGCTGATTGCTATTTTTTGCCTTACCAGGGAACTCTCTCAAGTCCTCTTTGACTTCTTCACTAATCATATGCTCCGAATTTTTTCGCCTCTTTTGTACCTATAAGAGAAAAGGGAAGTGTTAAGTGTTACAAAATCGTCGACACTTTTTTTATAGATGTAAAATTGCAGAAGGTTCCCGGTTTCTGCATTTCATTGTATAACAGTGATATCGGGATATTTTGAAGCTCAAATAATTTTTTATCATTAAGTAAAGACTTAATGATTAACCATAGATATAATTTTTTTTGTAAGGAATTCTTCTGAACTAACTCTTACATTGCAAACAAAACAGCAAAAAAGAACAGGATACGTTATGAGTTCACTCAATAAAGCAATGTTAATCGGAAATCTTGGTCAAGACCCTGAAGTACGGTACACACAGTCGAATACAGCCGTGGCTACGTTAAGTATAGCTACCAGCGAACGCTTCAAAGACAGCAATGGAGAATACCAGGAACGCACAGAATGGCACCGCGTGGTTGCATGGGGAAGAACAGCTGAAATCTGCCAACAGTATTTAAGCAAAGGCTCAAAAGTATATATAGAAGGCCCGATTCAAACCCGGCAGTGGGAAGACAAAGACGGACAGAAACGATATACCACTGAGATTAAGGCACTGCAAATGGTCATGCTCGACAGCCGCGGTAATGGTGGCGGAGGAAACCAGGCAAGTGGAAATCAGCCGCAGCAAGCGCAAAATCAAGGTGGTGGAAAGCCAATGAGCAGTAATGTGGAATTGGACAGCAACTTTGATGATATGGATGATGATCTTCCATTCTAGGTCTGAAGCATAAAATTTATATTTAAAACGGCATGAGGAATTCTCGTGTCGTTTTTTTATTTATCAATCAGGTTAGTCCAAAATCTTGTATTTTTGAAGATAGTGAAAGCGTCCTTACATTTAATCAATCATCAATAATCAGTAATTGGATACTATCGAAGATCCTTTCAGTTTGGCTCAAGACTCTCTTCTCACTTTTACCGAAAGTGCAGCTGCACATGGTTTAGATCCTGTTGTACTTGGGATTCAGCTACTCTTCTTGTTTCTGGGATTAGCCTTCTCAGCTGTTTTCTCAGGTTCTGAGGTTGCCCTTTTCTCCTTATCTAATCGGATGCAAGATCTTAAGCAAGACGAGACGCTAGGATCAGCCGACGACCGGATCATAAAAATGCTTGAGAAGCCCCGCCGTTTGTTGGCTACGATTTTAATCGGAAATACATTTGCCAATATTATAGCTTCTGTACTGGCAGCGGTAATTACAGGCGATATTGTTGAAGCATATGGGCTCTCAGAAGTGATCGTATTCTCTATAGAGGTGATCGTATTAACCTTTATGATTTTGATTTTGAGTGAAATCACGCCAAAAATTATTGCTATCAATAACCCCATGAAAGTTTCCCGGGGAAACAGCGCATTCATTTATAGTTTATTTATACTTCTGAAACCGTTTGCGAAACTTATTGCAGACAGCACGATCAGTCTGGAGCGATATCTTCCCAAGCCAGCCAGTAAAATGACGTCAGAAGATATCCGGACTATGGCCGAGGTTAGCGAACAGGAAGGCTCTATCAAAGAAGATGAGCGTGAGATCATTGAAAATGTGATTGGTTTTGGAAATATCACCGTGCGCGAGATTATGACCTCAAGGGTGAATATAATCGCCGTTGCTCTGGATGAATCGTTGCAAGATGTGCTTACAAAAATTCGGGGAAATGGCCTTTCCAGAATGCCTCTGTTTGAGAATGACCTAGATAATATTGTGGGGGTCCTTTATGCTAAAGATGTACTGCCTTATCTGAATGCTGATAAAAAAGAGCCTTCTCTTAATTGGAAAACCGTTTCGCGTAAAGCTCTTTTTATTCCAGCTACTAAAAAACTGGATGATCTGCTGCGCGATTTTCAGCAGGAGAAAACTCATATAGCAATTGTGGTGGATGAGTATGGCGGAACCGAAGGTATTGTGACCATGGATGATATTTTGGAGGAAATCGTTGGAGATATAACCGACGATTCCGGCGAAGAAGAAACGCTATATACCCGATTTAAGAGTGGAATCTACATCTTTGATGCGAAGATTGATCTGGATGATATGGAAAAAATCCTGGAGTCTGAAGTAACCGCGGAAGATGATGATTTTGAAACACTGGGAGGTTTGATTTACCATCTCACGGAAAGCCTGCCGGTTGTAGGAGAGCGAATCACCTACAAAAACCTTGAACTCACGGTTCACTCCGTAAAAAATAACCGGATCAAAAAGGTAAGAGTGAAAGTAGATAGCCCTAAAGAAGTTCAACATCCTACTGAATAATATTTTATGAGCCAGTCATTTTCCATTCAGGAAAATTTTAATCTCTCCGATTATAACACAATGGGTATTGCCGCAAAGGCCCGTTATTTTGTTTCTGTAAAATCGGTTGAAGAACTGAAAAACCTGCTTGCTGACACCCGGTTTTATAACACTCCGAAATTTATAATCAGCGGGGGAAGTAATGTGTTATTTGTCAGCGATTATGATGGACTTGTTATCCATGTTGATATAAAAGGGATATCGATTGAACATGAAGATGAAATACAAGTAAAGCTGAATGCAGGAGCTGGAGAAAACTGGCATCAACTGGTTTTGTATTGTGTTGAGAAAGGATGGGGCGGAATTGAAAATCTTTCGCTGATTCCGGGGTCGGTAGGCGCGGCTCCCATTCAAAATATCGGAGCTTATGGAGTAGAGCTGGAAGAAGTGTTTGATTCCCTCGAAGCGGTTGAGCTGGAAACCGGAGAGGTAAAATCTTTCAGCAAAGACGAATGCCGTTTTGGTTACAGGGACAGTGTTTTCAAAAATGAGTTAAAAGGCCGGTTTGTGATTGTTAATGTGAGGCTGAAGCTGCAGAAATCACCGACGCTAAATACATCATACCGTGCGCTTTCAGAAAAGCTGGAAGAAGAGGGTATCGGCGACCCATCGATTAAAGATATAAGTCAGGCGGTGATTGAGATTCGCCAAAGTAAGCTTCCCGATCCTACAGAAATTGGAAATACCGGAAGCTTTTTCAAGAATCCTGTGATCACAAAAAATCAGTTTCAGGACCTGAAGTCAGCGTATCCGGAAATTCCATCTTACCCGGATGGAGAAAAAGTAAAAGTACCGGCTGCATGGCTTATTGATCAGTGCGGGTGGAAAGGAAAAAGGTTTGGCGATGCCGGGGTTCACAAAATGCAGGCTTTGGTAATTGTGAACTACGGGAAAGCTACCGGAAAGGAGATATGGAATCTGGCACAGAAAATTCAGGTTTCAGTTAAAGACAGGTTTGGTGTTCTGCTTACTCCAGAAGTAAATATTGTTTCTTAGGTTGGAATCTGGAAACATTATTCGTTCAAATTCACTTAGATCAATTGAAATCTAGAGTTAATCATTATGAAATTTATGAAGTCGAGATCGTTTTTTGTCACCCTTCTTTTGGCATTTGCTGTTATTGCAAGTGGATGTGTAACCCTGGAGAAAAACCCTGTTTCCGGTAACAAACGTGCTTTTGGATATAGCTGGGAAGAAGAGGAGCAGATTGGGGCCAATGCTGATAAGGAGATTATTGCTCAGTATGGGGTTTATGAGAATGAACAGCTATCGAATTACGTATCTGAATTGGGGCAATCCCTGCTCGAGGTGAGTCACTTGAGAAGAGATGATACCCCTCAAAAATTTAAGGATACTGAATTTACCTTCCGGGTTTTGGATAGCCCTGTTGTGAATGCGTTTGCCCTGCCCGGTGGATATATATATGTGACACGTGGATTACTGGCCCATTTAAATAATGAAGCTCAGCTTGCTGTTGTTTTAGGCCATGAAATTGGTCACGTGGCAGCAAGGCATGCTTCCCAAAGAGCTGTTGAACAGCAAATCGGACAAATAGCTGTTCTTGGCGGAGCCGTGCTGGGACAATCTCTGGGTTTTGACGGTGGTAATATCCTTCAGCTCAGCAGCCAAACGGCTCAGCTTATGTTTCTGAAGTATGGAAGGGATGATGAGCGTGAATCAGATGCATTAGGTGTGGAGTATTCAGCTATGAAAAACTATCAGGCGGCAGAGGGAGCAGAGTTTTTTAATTCCCTTGAACGAATCTCAGAAAGTTCTGGCGGAGGAGTACCTACTTTGCTGTCAAGCCACCCCGATCCGGGCGAGCGGGAAAAAACAATTCCCGAACTGGCAAAAAAATGGGAAGAACAAGGTTATGAGCAGACGATATTAGATGATGAAGAGTTTTTGAATATGATCGAAAACATCGTTTTTGGAAATAATCCACGCCAGGGTTTTGAGAGAGACGGTACCTTTTATCATCCTGATCTTAAATTTCAGTTCCCAGTACCGGCCAGACTTCAGGTATATAATCAGCCTTCATCCGTTATATTGGTCAATGAAGAACAAACAGCGATCACGCAGTTTACTATTGATTCTAAAAATAACTCTGCCCGAAACTCCGTACAGTCTTTTCTGAATCAGGAGGGAATTACAATATTGGATCAGTATTCGTACACCGAAAATGGGTTAGACGGGTATCAGGCATTTGCGTCAGCTATAGCTCAGGATAGCACGGAATTACAGATTCAGATTACCGCCATTGAGTTTCAGGGTAATATCTACAATTTCCTGAGCTACACTTCTGCATCTCAGTTTCCGGTGTATGAGGGAGAATTTGCATCTATACCGGCTGGTTTCACCGAGTTGAACGACGCTTCTATTCTGGGTATTGATCCTGTTAGAATTAATCTCAGGCCCGCATCCCGAACCGCACCGTTTGCAGAGTTTTTACCCGCAGATTTACCAATGGATATAGAGCCGCTAGATGTAGCGATAATTAATCAGGTTAAGCTTGATGAGACG
Organism: Gracilimonas sp.; assembly: GCF_040218225.1. Taxonomy (NCBI): domain Bacteria; kingdom Pseudomonadati; phylum Balneolota; class Balneolia; order Balneolales; family Balneolaceae; genus Gracilimonas; species Gracilimonas sp. The sequence continues at coordinate 623,721 of NZ_JAVJQO010000008.1, read as the reverse complement.
GTTGAAAAGGGGAGAATCCTTAAAATTCCGGTTCAGTAAAAAATTTATTGAGTGTTGCGATGAGAAGGATGACGATTACCCGTTCTTTTTAAAGTAGGATTCAATGAATTTACCGCCATTTTGCAGATAGGCAATCCTCTTCTCTAAATACTCTGCCGTAGTGATATCGTTGCGTTGTCTAAATATCGTCACTAAGGCAGAGAGAACAATTTCGTCGTTGGGGTTCACTTTCTCAGCCCGGACTAAATAGGGGTAACCGTACCCCAAATGCTCGTTTATCAAGCCCGTCAACCGGTCCCATTCTTTTTGTGCGGTTGTATCGGTTTCAACTTGGTTGAGTTGTTGTAGCTGCTGGCCAAAATGATAAGCCATTTGATAATATAAAATTCCCATATTCGCATTTGCATCAAATTCGTCCGGATTTTCTTTCAGTGTTCTACTAAAGTAGCTGATCGCCGATTCCTTATGTGAACCGGCCTTTTGAGGATTATTGATTGCGAAATATTTTGAAACTAGTTCGGTATGATACCGCCCCAGGGTATTAAGATATATGGTTGGAACATTCTCGGTCAACACTCTAGGTTCAAACATTTGAAGACCAGCTTCATATTGTTGAGTTCGGGTAAAATAATTCAATATGGCCCCCATGATCATATGATTATCAGGAAACCTAGTATATGCTACCTGAACAATTGAGTCGGCGTAGGTAGTACTTCTGCGAATGTAGAACTCATAGGCCTCTGGTACCGGATTTCTCTCGAGAAACGATTCTGCCCGCAGCTCCGTGATACGCTCAGCATTTTTAATATTCAGTGCAATAAATCCCATTAATATGGTTCTTTCTTCCAGGTATTTTTTGTTCACCAAGTAATTCGGATGATTTTCCGGAATTATCTTCATCATTTTCTCGGCATGATCCAAAAGTTGACGATTTACATAAAAGGCAGGAACATAATCCTGATTTTCCACATACAGGTTAGATAATTCAGATAATAAAAGAACAGCAGCATCTAAGTCCCGGGTAATTTGATCCTGTTGGGTTGCCGTTTTGGACTTTTCATATGCATTATAGTAGACATGCAGGAAAGATGAGGTCACTTGTTCTTTATTGGCCGCATTACGATTGTATCCACCCGGAGTGATAAGATCTTTTTTCATAAATTCCCGGGCCACAGCTCGCTGTATGGCACCGTGTAAAAGGTAGCTTTTAACATCATTATCTCCTCCAATGTATGAATATCCAATAGCGGACCAATAGCCGTTGCTAATATATTTCTGAGCTTCATTAAGTTTAGATCGGTTTCTGTCCGGGTTTTTTAAATATTCTGTATATGCTGTTTTTGCCTTTTTAACGTTTTCTCTTGCTTCAGCAGCATTTCCTCTTATTTCGTCAACGGCAGAAGAATTATTCTGTGCAAGTACAGGATTTGATATAATAAGGAGGGTGAGTATGATGCTGAGCCTACGTAGAAGTTTCATGTTAATATGAATATGATTGTTCAATTATTACAGGTTAACAACCGGTATAATTAATATTATCGCTTTCTAAAATGAATTCATATATCCTGAAAAAAAATTTGTTGAAGCATCTTTTTTGAAGTCAGACGCGAAAGCAGCGCTATGCCTGGTCATGAGTACAATTTCAATATCTGTTTATGGATGTAGCTATTATCAGTAAGGTGCAACCTGATGAGACAGTTGAAAAGGGGAGAATCCTTAAAATTCCAGTTCAGTGAAAAAGAAAGCCGGGCATCGATCCTGATTACCCGGCCTTAGTTAGCTAAGTTGTTAAGTAGAAAAGTAGCTTTTTCGTTTATCTTAGAATGATAGGCCAGCTAAAATATAGAGCTGTTCTGTATCCGGGTTAAAGATCACCGCACCACTTAATGGAATGGTAAATGTATCGGTAATTACGATATCCTTGCTGGTGCTAACGCCCACGTTGACCAATGCGAATTCGGTATCTGAGCTATGCCACCCATCTCCGGCACCAAGGAATATGCTGGCTTCATTAAATGAGTAGCTGGCTTCAAAATAAATGTCATTTCCTACAGAGCCTTCACCTGCAAAAATATAATTTCCTGACAGGGAAAAATCTTCAACGCTATATCCAAGGTTGAGTTCATAGGCATGACTGTCACCATCTAACCACGGACCAGAACCTGCAGCTCCAGGGTACCAGTAATCGGTAACACCAAGGCTTAACCCAAAGTCGAAGCTGTAACCTGCATAAAGATCCATTTCCTGAAAGCCATCATAGCCTTGTGAGCCCCAGGCACCAATGGCAAAACCACCGCTGCTAAATTCTACGGCCGGCTGTAAAGATGGACCTGAGTAGGAAACACCACGCCATACATAAGTGCTATACAAATCTACACCGGTACTGAATTCCTGAGCTTTTACCGTGTTCAGATCTGTAAGTCCGAATAGCATTATGATGACAAAACCAAGGGAAAGTGCTTTAAGAATTGTTGATATTTTGTTTGAAGTTTTCATGTTAATAGTCCTCTTCTAATAAGTTTTGTGAGTGAGTGTATTTGCTGTGATTTATGGACACAGCAATGGTTGGGACATATCAAGTGAATAGAGATATGTTAGTGAGAGTTAATTGAGTGAAATTAGATTCTGTCTTACCCGGCCTGATTAACCGAACCGGGTAAGGAGAATCAAATGAAATTTAGGTCAAGCCTGCGCCTTAGTCGGCAAAAGCTCCCAATTCTGAAGTCTTAACAGGTGAGAAATCTGGATAAGCATGATTTTTATGCTCCGAAATATCGAGTCCGTCGGATTCAACTTCTTTAGAAACCCGGACACCAATGGTAGCTTTTATAGCTCCGAATACGATCAAAGAAAATATGAAGGTAAATGCAGCAATAGATAATGTTCCAAGCAACTGGATTCCAAAGCTGTAGTCAGCAGAGAAAATTCCTACAGCAAGAGTTCCCCAAATACCACAAACACCGTGTACGGAGATGGCACCAACAGGGTCATCAATTCTTAACTTGTCAAACATCAGGATGGCGAGTACTACCAGTACACCGGCAATGGCACCGATTAAAACAGCATCAGTAAGCGAGACAACATCCGCGCCTGCGGTAATTCCCACCAATCCTGCCAAAATACCATTCAGGGCCATAGGGGCATCCAGCGACTTCATGGTGATTTGTGTGGTGATCATAGAAGCCAATGCACCGGCACAGGCTGCCAAAGCAGTGGTTACGAATACATAGGAAACAGTTTCGGGATCTGCACTGAGTACAGAACCACCATTAAATCCAAACCAGCCAAGGAAAAGCAGAAATACACCAATAGTTGCTAAAGGAATATTGTGAGCCGGGATACCATGAATCTTTCCACCTTCATATTTACCTGTACGGGGTCCTAAAAGAAGTACACAAGCGAGTCCTGCAAAACCACCTACGGCATGAACAAGGGTAGAACCGGCAAAGTCATAGAATCCAAGTTCGGACAACCAGCCGCCACCCCAGTGCCAGCTTCCCGTTACCGGATAGCAGAATGCGAGCAGCAGTACCCCAAAAAGCATAAAAGAGGGAAGCTTAATCCTGCCGGTAACGCAACCTGAAACAATAGTAGCTGCAGTTGCTGCAAACATAGCCTGGAAGATGAAATCCGTCCAGATAGTCATATCCAGTCCATAAGCCGGAGTAAGCATACCAACAGGATCTGATGGATCAAACCCAATGCCGAACCCACCAAAACCGAAGAAACCATTAAAGTCGCCGGGGTACATTATTTGAAATCCAATGAACGCATAAAGAATGATCCCTACCGTGAGGATGAACACATTCTTATAGATTACATTAACGGCATTCTTGGCCTGAGTAAGTCCGCTTTCTACTGTAGCAAAACCCAGGTGCATCATCAATACCATAAATGCTGCAATCAAAATCCAAAGATTATCGATAATGAATTTGATGTAATCCGTTGATGCCTTGAATTCATCGATGGTTGAGTATTCATTTCCGTAAGCCTGAAAAGTATCATTATTGGCTACTTCTACTTCATCATTGGCTACGTTTGCACCTTCCGAAACTGCCAGAGCGGGATCCGCAAAAAGCAGCATGAGTGTGGTTAAGATTATTCCATATCGTAACTTCATGTTATAAGTCTTTTAATTAAGGTTGAGTGAGTGAAAGCTAAAATGATTAATTAAATCGTTAGTTAAAATAGTTAGGCAAAATTAATAATCAAACATATTTTTTTAATAATAATACATCATAAACATTATTTAAAAACATGCAGTGCAAGTAATTACGTATTTAGTTATGGAAGCGATTTTAATGGTTTGTATCGGTGAGAAAAGCCCTTTCACTTTTTTAGTTGAATCCTTTTTTAATCCTGAAAAAGAAAAGCATTATCTTTAGCAGGTAATTTTTAATTCAAAAAAAATATCGCATGATCGCTCGCTATTCCCGCAAGGAAATGTCTGACCTTTGGACAGATGAACAACAATTTCAAGCCTGGCTGGAGGTAGAATTAGCGGCTTGCTGGGCATGGGCCAAGCTCGGTAAAATACCGATGGAGGATGTCGATAAACTCTACGAAAACGCCTCTTTTGATGTAGACCGTATTAAAGAGATTGAAGCCGAAACCCGACATGACGTGGTTGCCTTTACCCGTGCGGTATCCGAAACGCTCGGCGATGAAAAGAAATGGGTGCATTATGGATTAACCTCAACTGATGTGGTTGATACCGCCTGGGGGGTTCGTCTGAAGAAGGCCAATGCTATCTTGCTGGAAGGCCTGGAGCGAATCGTTGATGTACTAGCCGAAAAAGCAAAAAAGCATAAGTACACCGTAATGATGGGGCGCACGCACGGTATCCACGCTGAGCCAACAACTTTCGGTCTGAAATGTGCACTTTGGTATGCAGAGATGGAAAGAAATCTCGAACGGTTTAAAAAGGCGGCTGCCGATGTTGAGTTCGGTAAATTATCCGGGTCGGTTGGAACTTTTGCCAACATACCACCTGAAGTTGAAAAATATACCTGCGAGAAACTGGGGTTGGAACCGGCGCCAATTTCAACCCAAACCTTACAGCGTGACCGACACGCCTATTATTTGTCAACGCTGGCACTGATTGGTTCTACTATGGAAAAGATGGCCGTGGAAGTTCGCCACCTGCAGCGCAGTGAGCTTCGGGAAGCGGAAGAAGCATTCCGCAAAGGACAGAAGGGCTCATCTTCTATGCCGCATAAACGAAACCCTATCAGTTCTGAAAATATCTCAGGCTGTGCCCGTGTGTTGAGAGGATATATGGTTACCGCTTATGAAAACATCCCGCTTTGGCACGAACGGGATATTTCTCACTCATCGGCCGAACGGATTATCCTGCCAGATGCTACCACCTTACTGGATTATATGCTGAATCGTTTTGCCGGAGTGATTGAGAACCTGGTGGTATTTGAGGATAATATGGAATCCAACATCTGGAAAACACAAGGATTGGTATTTTCTCAGCGCCTACTCCACAAGCTGATCGATAAAGGAATGCCAAGGGAAAAAGCTTACGACACCGTTCAGCCTCTGGCAATGAAATCATGGGAAGAGCAGACTCTGTTCAAACCCATTGTTGAAGCTGATGAGAACGTTACGGAAGCTTTAAGTCAGGATGAGATTAATGAAGCTTTCGACCTGAATCATCATACCCGCAATGTGGATGTGATTTTTGAACGGGTTGGTCTGAAATAAATCAAAATTTACCACCAGCTGGCTATTAAACAGGCTATCTGGAGTATTTTCAGGTTTAAACCAGAAATTATCCCAGGATAGAATCGCAGATATAATCCGGAATGATGCCGGAAGAATTGATCCAGAGATCCGCATTTTCAGCGCGGGTGTTACCAGACAGAACCAGCATGGTTTTCAGCCCAAACTTATTGCCACCTAAGATGTCGGTACTTAGTGTATCGCCAACCATCAGGATTTCTTCTTTGTCGAATATTTGTCCGTTTTGGTTGATGTGCTCAAAAGCGTAGTTGAACATCTGGGTATCGGGTTTGCCGAAATGGATAAATTTCTTGTTCAGCATACTCTCGCACAGTTTGGCAATGCCGCCGGTGGCTACAGAAACGTCATTTTTTGAGACCGGATAGTATTTATCCGAGTTGGCAACGATTACGGGCACGGTTTTGCGGCGCAGGAAATTCACGGTGGTGTCAATATCGGTATTCCAGTCAAATCCCTCATCATCCAGAAACACAAAAGCGGAAATATCATCCAGGTTATTAAGGTCGATATTTCG